>JAJZJN010000203.1 GCA_021851165.1 Actinomycetes bacterium | reverse complement strand
CCGCAGCGCCCGGACCATCGCCCGAGAGGTGGATCTCGACCAGGACGTGCACGGCTTGGAGCCGTGATCTGACCCCGGCAGGCTGTCGCGAAATGCGATTCCAGCGCCTGGTGAGCTGGGCTCTTGTCCCAGAAATGGCCCCTTCCGGGCCAATTTGCGACAGCCTACCGCACTTTGCGAACCACCCTGGACTCAGCGGATAGGAGACATAGTGGACACCAGTACGATCACGTGGCCTCGGGAGGACAATCGCGTGCCGAGGGAGATATACCTCGACAACGCCCTCTACGACCGGGAGATGGAGAGGGTCTTCGCGGGCCCCGTTTGGAGCGTGGTCGCCCACGACGCGGAGTTGCCAGAGGCCGGGGACTTCAAGACCACCTGGGTCGGGTCGATCCCGGTCGTGGTGCTGCGGGGGTCCGACGGCATGGTGCGGGTGCTCGTCAATGCGTGTGCCCACCGTGGCGCACGGGTGGTCACGGAAAGTTCCGGCAATATCGGGAGCGCCGGCCACCTGCGCTGCGTGTACCACGCGTGGACTTACGGCTTCGACGGCCGCCTCGTCAGCGCGAGCCTGGAGGAGGAGTTCCCGGAGGGCTTCTGCAAGGCGGACTATGGCCTGGTGCAGGCGCGGGTCGGCACTTACTGCGGCTTGGTCTTCGCCAGCCTCTCCGGCGACGCGCCGACGCTCGAGCAGTACCTCGGTGGCTTGTGCGAGGGGCTGGAGTGTGCCCTGGGAGATGGGCGGCTGCGTCTTCTCGGCAGCCAGCGGGTGATCTTCGAGTGCAACTGGAAGATCTATGTGGAGAACATCTACGATGGCTACCACACGGTCTCGCTGCACAAGGCGTTCCGCCTGCTGCAGATGAAGGCGGCTGGGGGCACGATCGATTCTCCCGGCTACGAGCGGTCCGGCCACGTGTGGAACGAGTACCTGACCCTCCCGCTGGAGAACCACACTGTGATGCGTGACGAGTCCATCCTCGAGACCAGGACCAAGAACCCGCCAGCCAACCGCATCCTGAACGTCTTTCCTGCGAGCATCATCTCCGATCAGGTGGACACGTTGGCGGTGCGCTACGTGATACCTCGAGGGCCCGAGCGTACCGAGGTGGATTTCACCGTCTTTGCCCGAGCGGACGACTCCGAGGAGATAGTCGCCCACCGGGTGGGCCAGGGCTCGAACCTGTTCGGGCCGGAGGGGTTCATCACCCTCGAGGATGCCACAGCGCTGGCCCGGGTGCAGCAGAGCGCGGCCGCGCGGGGCGACAACGTTGTGCTCAAGGGCGCTGCGAAGCGCTTCCCGCCGTATCGGATCATCGACGAGGCGGCGATACGGCATTTCTATGCTGCCTACCGGCGGGTGATGGAGCTGTGAGCCGGATCCTGAACGCCCCCACCGCCGCAGGCGGCGGAACTGCGGAAGAGGGGATCCCCGGGCAGCGGGACACCGAGCGGGCCGGGATGGCGCTCGACCGAGCAGCTGTTGTCGCCCTGGTGGATCGCTATGTCGAAGCCGTGGACGGCAGGGACATGCGCGCCTGGGCGGATCTGTTCGCGCAGGAGGCATCCTACGTGGTCGTCTCACGTGAGAACGTGGAGCGCGGCCTGCCGCTGGCCCTTGTGATGGACCATTCCAGGGACCGGATCGAGGACCGGGTGACCTCGGTGACCAAGGTATGGGCTGGGCACATCAACGACTACTGGCCGAGGCACATGATCTCGAACCTGGACGTCAACATCGACACCCCCTCGAGTGGGGGGGTCCGTGCCAACTTCGCCCTCTTCGTCACCGAACCGGACGAGATAGGCTCACGCCTGCTCGCTGTCGGGCGCTACGAGGACCAGGTGACCCTCGAGGGCGGGGTGGCCCGTTTCTCGTCGAAGAAGGTGGTGCTGGACACCACCGTGCTCCCGCGGTATTTCGTCTACCCGATCTGATGACGTCGAGGGAGGCCAATGCCATTGTCAAGGCGCGCCCGGGTCGCGGGCAGCTGGAGCTGGTGTGCCGGGAGCGCCGCCCCCCTCGTTCTGGCGAGGCCCAGCTGCGGGTCGGTGCCGCCGGCATCTGCGGCACTGATCTCGAGATCTTCCTCTGGCCCGAATGGCTCGCCGAGCGCATGTCTGGGCGGCTGCCCGTCGTGGTGGGCCACGAGCTGAGCGGGGTGGTGGAGGCTGTCGGTCCCGGCGTGGGCAACGTCGCGGTCGGGGACCGCGTCAGCGTGGAGAGCCACGTGAGCTGCGGTTCCTGCGGCAATTGCGCTGCCGGCATGGCGCATGTGTGCGAGCGGCTCACCTATGTCGGCGTGGAGCACGACGGAGGCTTCGCCGAGTTCGCCACCCTCCCGGCGTACCTCTTGCGGGTGGTGCCCCCGAGCATCCCCATCGAGATCGCCGCGATGCTCGAGCCATTCGGTCTCGCTGTCAGAGCGGCGGCGGGAGCGGCCGGCTCCGGCGAGGGAGGACTTCGAGGAGGCTCCGTCTTGGTGAGCGGTTGCGGACCGATCGGCCTGATGGCCGCGGCGGTGGCGCGGGCGCGCGGCGCGCGTCGGGTGATCGTCTCGGAGAAGGCTCCCCGGCGCCTGGCAGCGGCACGTCGCCTGGCAGGGATCCTCGGAATCGACCGTGTCGTCGACACAGCGCACGATGACGTCGTGGAGGTCGTGCGCACGATGACCGCCCGGCGCGGGGTGGATCTGTGGATCGATCTCGCTGGCAGCCG
>JAJZJN010000202.1 GCA_021851165.1 Actinomycetes bacterium | reverse complement strand
TTCGACGACATCTATTACTACATCAAGCCCACCGACAAGCAGGTCGACGCGTGGGAGGACCTTCCCGACGCGATCAAGTCGACATACGACAAGCTGGGGATACCTCAGGCAGAGCGCAAGTATCTTGCCGGCGTCACCGCCCAATACGAGTCGGAGGTCGTCTTCCACCGGAACCGGGCCGATCTCGAGTCGATGGGCGTGCTGTTCTGCGACATGGACACGGCTGTGCGTGAATATCCCGAAGTGGTGAGGAAGTGGTTCGGCACGATCGTCCCGCCGAACGACAACAAGTTTGCAGCGCTCAATTCGGCAGTGTGGTCGGGCGGCTCGTTCATCTACGTCCCACCGGGCGTGAACGTCGACATGCCCCTGCAGGCTTACTTCCGCATCAACGCCGAGAACATGGGCCAGTTCGAGCGGACGTTGATCATCGCTGACGAGGGCTCGCAGGTCCACTACGTGGAGGGATGCTCGGCCCCGGTCTACTCGACTGATTCCCTTCACTCGGCAGTCGTGGAACTGGTAGCGCTGCCTGGTTCCAGGATCACCTACACGACGATCCAGAACTGGTCGAACAACGTGTACAACCTGGTAACCAAGCGAGCACGGGCCGAGGCCGAAGCGCATGTGGAATGGATCGACGGAAACATCGGCTCGAGGCTCACCATGAAGTACCCGTCGGTGTACCTGGTGGGGCCGAAAGCCTCGGGTGAAGTTCTGTCGGTCGCGTACGCGGGGGCGGGCCAGCATCAGGATGCCGGGGCGAAGATGGTCCACGCGGCGCCGGAGACGACATCGACCATCGTGTCGAAGTCGATCTCGAAAGATGGTGGCCTCTCGACGTATCGGGGACTTGTCCATGTGGAGCAGGGTGCCCGCAATGCCAAGAGCTTCGTACGCTGTGACGCGCTCATACTCGACGACCACTCGGTGTCGGAGACCAAGCCCTACATGGAGGTCGACGAGCGTGATGCGCGTATCGGACATGAAGCGACCGTGTCGAAGGTCGGCGACGACCAGCTGTTCTACCTGATGAGTCGCGGGTTGTCGGAGAGCCAGGCCATGGGGATGATCGTAAATGGCTTCATCGAGCCGGTGACGCGGACGCTTCCGATGGAGTACGCGGTTGAGTGGAGCCGGTTGATCGAGCTGCAGATGGAAGGGTCCGTGGGCTGAGGTGACAGGTACCCCAGGCCTGCTCTGACACCGGTGTTGGTCGATAACGCCGGGCTGTGGTCGCATGGTAGTCCGTGGTTCCTCCGGTGTGGTGGTGGAAGGGCCGTTGCAGCGTGCATGATGGTGACGTGGCCATGCGTGAAGAGTGCAAGCACTTCCAGAGCCGTACCTATGACACGGGCGAGGTTGCGCGGTTCTGCGAGCTGGATCTGGCACCGGAGGCTCCGTGGCGCTGTCCCGACGACTGCCCTTCCTATGAGCCGCGTCTCGCCGATGCCGGCTGGGTCCACGGCACCTTGGTCGAGCCTCCCGTCGAGGCGGAGCCCGATCCCGGCGATCCGTCTGTCGAGACCCTGCTGGACGAGGCAGAGGAGATCGTGAATGCCTCTGCTCCGGACGTCTTGGCCGATGTGGAGCGTCAGCGGCGTGACCAGGAACGTCGTAGCCGGCGTACCGGACACCGCCGGTGGCCCTGGAAGCGCGACTAAGGCAACGGCGCCGGGTGAAGTGCCTGGTCCTGCGCCCATGTGACTTCTTTGATGACAGGAGCCGGCAATCCGCTCGGGGTCTCGTGGTCGGCAGGCTCAGCGGCCCTTGAACTCGGGCGGCCGCTTGGTGAGGAAGGCAGTCATGGCCTCTGCCAGGTCGTCGGACTCGAGGAAGCCAGCGTTCCAAGTAGCTACGTAGTCGAGGCCCTCGGCGACCGAGCGGCTCTCGCAGGCGGCCAGGACGGCCTTGGTCCCTTGGACCGCCAGGGGGGAGTTGGCGGCTATCTCGCCTGCCATCTTCCTGGCGGCCAGGACAGCTGATCCCGCGTCCGGCAGGACATCGTTTACCAGACCCATCTCCTTTGCCCGCAGTGCAAGGATGTCCTTGCCGGTGTAGGCAAGCTCGGCGAGGTGGCCCTTGCCGACTATCCGAGCCAGACGCTGGAGGCTTCCGAGGTCGGCGACAATTGCAACCTTCGTCTCGCGCAGCGAGAAGATGGCGTCCATGCTGGCCAGGCGGATATCGCATGCGCTAACGAGGTCGACCCCTCCACCGATGCAATAGCCATGGATGGCGGCTATGACTGGTTTCGGACACGCGGCCACCGAGGAGATCGAACGCTGGAGCCTCAGGATCTCTGCCCGGGCGAGCCATGCCTTGTACGCCACCGACGGGGTCGGTTGGTCAGGTGCCGGCGATGGCGGTGTGTTCTGTGGTGCCGGCGAAGGCGGTGCGTGTTGGTTGTCTGGGGATTCCGTGGCGCCAACCCCCACCCCGGCGCCAGTGAGAGGTCCTGCCATCGCCTTCAGATCCAGCCCGACGCTGAAGTGCGGCCCACGTGCGGCCAGGATGACAGCACGCACCTCGGTGTCGGCGGAGAGCTCGTTCATCGCGATGGGCAGCTCGGTGAAGAATTCCGGACCCATGGCGTTGCGGGCGTCGGGGCGGTCGAGCCACAGGGTCGCAACATGGTCTTCACGCTCGACCGCTATCACTGTATAGCTGTGCATGGCGGTCACTGTAGACGTCCCATGGCTAAGCAGCCGCGGCAGAACTGGCCCACGGCCCGCAGGACTGGGCCACGGCCAATGCTGCTCAGATCCTGGCGATGCCCACCACCGGCTTGGCCAGTGGCCTGGCGCCCATGGATCCGTAGAACTGGGCATCTCCGAAGGCGAACACCCCACCGTCGGAGGCGACCTCCCAGTACCCCCTGCCGTC
>JAJZJN010000201.1 GCA_021851165.1 Actinomycetes bacterium | reverse complement strand
TGGTTCCCATCCGCAAGGTGGTCACCTGCGCCGGGCAGGTGGCACGGCGCACTTCACCTCGCTCGGCATGGACCTCCGCTGCCACCGACAGGAGCGCCCGGGCGAGCGGGCGAAGGGCGCCCGGCGACGGCAGCTCGACGGCGCAGCGCCGCTGCGTGGACGGAGCGCTGCGGTCATCGGCCCTGTCGGGCTCGGGGAGCGGTGGTCGTTCACCACCACCACGACGAGAGAGCCCGCCACCAGCGCGAGTCGGTGCCGGCCGCTCCCGTTGCGGACGCCGTGAGCTGGCCTCGGCGAGGAGGCTTGCGAGCAGGTGCAACCGCCCAGCAGCAGAGCACGGGCCTCGAACGACGGAGGAGGCCTCGGTCTGGCCGCGAAGTCAAGGCCTTCGGCCGAGATTTCTCGGATTTGTTGCCCGACAGCTGCGAACCCGCCTGCGAAGCCGCCAGTCCAGCGGTGGGCTCCCTACGGGAGGTTTTCGATCATCTGCAACAGCTCGTCGCGGCGGAAGCCCTGCTGCCGCGCAAATTTGACCAGCTCGCGCGCCCGAGCAAGGACGGCGCCGCGTTCAGGAGAACCTGCCACGGTGACGCCGTGACCCCGTCGAAACTCCAGCAGGCCCTCGTCCCGGAGGATCCGGAGGGCACGGAACACTGTGTTGGCGTTCACACCGAGCACCGCTGCGAGGTCACGTGCCGGCGGGAGCCGCTCTCCCGGATGAGCTTCGCCTTCTGCGATCGCACGCCGGATCTCCGCCGCCACTTGCTCGTGCAATGCGGTCGGCTCCTCCCTGTCGACCCGAACACCCAACATGATGCTATCTATAGTAGCATTAGTGCCAAAGAGCCCTACCTACCTGAACGGGTCGAGGCGACGATGGGAACGATGGGCCCAGTGAATGAGGTCTGGAGTCGAGGTGGCGGCATGGCAACGAAGCACGACGAAGAGGTCCAAGTGACGAAGGCGGTGCAGGAGCCCGAGTCGGCTCGGAAACCCGCACCTCGCGGCGTCGCCACCGGCGCACCGCCGACGGATGTTCCGCCCGCTGAGGTGACTGACGAACAGGCACTCATCGAAGAGGCTCGGCGCCGTCAGCGGCGGCGTCACCGGTGGATCTCGACGATCGTCGCGGTCGCTCTGGCCGGCACTGGTCTTGGCCTCGCGCTCAGCTTCGGCACCGGAACCCCAGTCGCCAAGACCCACCACCGCACGACTCCCTCACCAGGGTCGCCACCGCCGGGCTTGTCCTCCGTTGCGTTGAACCACCCGGAAGCCCTCTCAGTCGCGTCGAACGGCGACGTTCTGATCGCCAACCAGGGTACGAACCAGATCCTGCGCCGTACGCCGGACGGAAACCTCACGGTTGTCGCTGGCACGGGGAAGGCCGGCTACGCCGGCGACGGCGGGCCAGCACTCCACGCGCAGCTGAATGACCCCTGGGGCATGGCTGTGGCAGCCAATGGAACCATCTACTTCGCCGACACCGGAAACAACCGGGTACGCGCCATCTCGCCGTCAGGCACCATCACGACCGTGGCGGGTGATGGCCATCTCGGTTCCAGGGGAGTGGGTGGTCCGGCAGTCGACGCTGAGGTGGGGAACCCCTTGGCAGTGGCACTTGGGAGCCAGGGTCAGCTCTACATCGCCGACGCCTACGGCGTGCAGCTCGTGTCGCCGAATGGCGTGCTCTCGACGGTCATAGCTTCGGGTCCTGGCGTGCTCTCCAATCACGGGGGGCCTGCAGACGCCTTCTCCCCGAGCGCGATCGCCGTCAGCAGCTCAGGACACCTCTACGTTGCCGACTCTTCGCCCAAGCTCCTCGTCGAGTTCACTCCGACAGGACACGTGGTGAACAGCTGGCCGATCTACGTCACCCCTGCCGGTCTCGCGAGTGCTCCAGACGGCTCGATCCTCGTAGCCGACTATGGCCACTTTGCCCTCGACCAAATTGTGAACGGGCAGTTCACCACGCTGGTCACCTTCCAGCTCAACTCAGTGACTGGCCTGACCGGCACCTTCCGGCCATCCGGCATCGCCGTTGGCACCACAGGCCAGATCTACACAGCAACCGACGGCGCCAACGGTGGTACGAACCAGCCGGCAGTTGCGGCAATCAGCAGCTCGGGTCAAGTCCGGCTCTTGCCCACGGGAACGGGCGCCAATCGCTGAACGAAACGGCCGCTGCCAGAACTCAGACCGCTGTCACAGGTGAGGCGTAGCCTCCATCTGGTGAAGCCCGACGTCCTCCTCGACCGTCTTCTCGGCGGCACCTTCGCCAATGTGGCATTTGCGGATGCCAAGAGGTTGCTGGGAGCGCTCGGGTTCGAGGAGCTTCGCGTAAAGGGTAGCCATCACGTGTACGGACGGCCAGGCCTGGCGGAGCAGCTCAACCTGCAAGACCGCGGCGGGCAAGCCAAGCCCTACCAGCTGCGGCAGCTCCTGGCGCTCATTCGCCGGTACGATCTTGAAATCGAGGATGACCCATGAACGCTCCCACCTACCCGATCAACGTGTTCTGGAGCGCCGAGGACGGGGCCTGGGTGGCCGACGTGCCCGACCTGCCCTTCTGCTCTGCTACTGGTGACACGCCACACGATGCCGTAGCTGAGGTCGAGGTAGCGATCGAAGCGTGGCTAGATGCGGCTCAGTCAAGTGGTCGCCCGGTCCCCGCCCCGTCAGCCAGGCTCGCTCGAGCCTGAGGATCGCGACCGGACCAGCTCTCTCAACTGGCGAAGCAGACTCTCGCAGTTCGAATAGCGACAACGCAACACCTCCACCACCAAGAGTGATATCATGCTATCACTTAGGTATGGCACAGCTCTTGGTCCGCCAACTCGATGAGGACGTGAAGGACGCGCTCCAACGTAGGGCCCGAGCCCATGGACGCTCCACCGAAGAA
>JAJZJN010000058.1 GCA_021851165.1 Actinomycetes bacterium | reverse complement strand
GACCTGGTTCGCAGCCAGTCGATGGAGAACCCCGTCTACTATGTCCAGTACGCGCATGCTCGTATATCGTCCATCGAACGGGTCCGGGCCGAGCGGGGCATCGAGCGCCACCCTCTTGGCGATGTAGACCTGTCGGTGCTGCACCACGAGCGGGAGTTGGACCTGCTCCGATGTCTAGAGGAGCTTCCCGACGTGGTAGCGGAGGCAGCCAGGGATCGCGCCCCTCACAAGGTCACCGCCTGGGTGCGTAGGCTCGCTGGTGCGTTTCATGGCTTCTACCATGACTGCCCGGTGCTGGTGGGAGAGGGTCCCTCGGGCCCCGAGCTTGTCCAGGCGCGCCTGTGGCTTGTCGAAGGGGCGAGGGTGGGTCTAGCCATAGGTCTCGGTCTCCTCGGGGTGTCCGCCCCGAAGGCCATGTGAGGCTTTCATGACCCAAGAGCCCAGCGAGCAGCCCACAGATCAGCCCAGCGAGCAGCCCGTAGATCTTGGGCTGCTTCCGTTGACTTCCAGCGTTGCCGCAGACGGCAGGCTATCGGTGGGAGGTGTCGACCTTGTCGATCTGGCCGAGGAGTACGGTACGCCCCTGTTCGTCTACGACGAGGAGCATCTTCGGGCCCGGTGTCGCGAGGCGCTGTCATCATGGGGAGACGGCGTTGCTTATGCCACCAAGGCGTTCCTCTGCAAGGCAATGGCGCGGCTTGCCCATGAGGAAGGCATGTCTCTCGACGTATCGACAGGTGGCGAGCTGCATGTAGCCCTCGAGGCGGGAGTGCCGGCAGAAAAGCTGGTGTTCCACGGCAACAATAAGTCCCCGGCCGAGCTCCGCAGCGCCTTGTCGGTGGGCGTGGGCCGGGTCGTAGTCGATTCGTTCGACGAGATCGATCGCATAGAGACGCTCCTGAGGGGCGGGACCTCATCAGGTCACCGCCTGCCTGTTCCCACGGTGCTGGTAAGGGTGACTCCCGGGGTCGAGGCGCATACCCACGAGTTCGTGCGAACCGGCCAAGAGGATTCCAAGTTCGGATTCGGGCTTGCCTCGGGAGCTGCCGCGCTAGCCGTGGAGCGGCTGAGATCAAGCGGGCTCGTGAACCTTGCCGGCATTCACGCTCACATAGGCAGCCAGGTCTTTCGGGTGGAGTCGTTCGCCGAAGAGGTGGAGGTGCTCGCAGGGTTCTTCGTCCCACTCGGTCTGGACGAGATGGTTATCGGTGGCGGGCTCGGTGTCGCATACGTCGCGGGCGAGGCCGCACCGACGATCTCGCAGTGGGCGGCCACCGTCCATGACGCAGCGCGGCGATCGGGGATACCGTCCTCTGTGCGAATCACAGCCGAGCCAGGTCGTTCGATCGTGGCGGGTGCCGGGCTGACGTTGTACCGGGTGGGCACGATCAAGGACTTGCCGGGTATTCGCACCTACGTTGCCGTCGATGGCGGGATGAGCGACAATCCGCGTCCGGTGCTCTATTCCAGCGGCTACGAGGCGTTCCTCCCCAGGGCCGTCTCTGCCTCGCGGCCGAGGGCAGCAAGGGTGGTAGGCAAGCACTGCGAGTCCGGCGACGTACTGGTTGCAGACGCGCGAGTACCCCGGGACCTGGCTGTCGGAGACATCCTCGCCACTCCCGTGACCGGAGCCTACGGCTACTCCATGGCGTCCAACTACAACAGGGTCCCGCGCCCGGCGGTCGTGTTCGTGGCCGATGGCGATGCACGTACCGTCGTGCGACGTGAGAGCAGCGCCGACCTGGTGCGCCTTGACGTCTGATGGGCCTCTTCCACGGCGATAGCGTGAGGGCATGACTCGCGGTTCCCTCGAAAGGCCCGTCGGTGTCGGCCTCCTGGGTTGCGGGAACGTCGGAGCCGCCCTGGTGCAGTTGCTGGCCGATGATAGTGGGATCGAGGCACGTTCTGGTATGCGTCTCCGGCTAGCCGGTGTCGCCGTTGCGGACACGGCCAGGCAGCGTCAAGGGGTTCCTCCTGAACTTCTGACTGGCGATGCCGATGCCCTGGTGGCAAGCGACGATGTGGAGGTGGTCGTCGAGCTGATAGGCGGGCTGGACCCGGCGCGACGGCTGGTGGAAGCGGCGCTGCGTGCAGGCAAGCCGGTCGTCACGGCCAATAAGGAGCTGCTCGGCACCCATGGTGCCTCGCTTGCGTCCCTCGCTGACGATGCAGGGGTGGATCTGCTTTACGAGGCAGCCGTAGCTGGTGCGATCCCCCTGGTCAGGGTTCTGCGTGAATCCCTGGCAGGGGAGCAGGTGCGCCGTGTGACCGGCATCGTCAACGGGACCACCAACTTCATCCTGACCATGATGTCCGATCGGAAGATGGACTATGCGGACGTACTGGCCGAGGCCCAGCATCTCGGGCTGGCCGAGCGTGATCCTACGGCCGATGTGGAGGGCCACGACGCAGCGGCGAAGGCAGCCATTATTGCCAGCTTGGCGTTCCGCTGCGACATAGGAGCTCCGCAGGTGCCTCGCGAGGGCATATCCGCGATCAGACCCCTCGACATAGCTTTTGCCGAGCAGCTTGGCTATGTGGTGAAGCTCCTGGCCGTCGCGGAGCGCGTGGATCATTTGGATCGTCGCGAGCCTGGCAGGGCGAATGGAACGGGTGACCCGTTCGACGCCAGCGGTCCACCTGTGCCCGAGGTCTCTGTGCGTGTGCATCCGGCAATGCTTCCGAGGTCACACCCGCTCGCAGCGGTTCGGGGAGCGTTCAATGCGGTGTTCGTGGAGGGGGAGTCATGCGGGGAGATGATGCTCTACGGGCGCGGAGCGGGTGGCAAGCCAACTGCCTCAGCAGTGCTGGGGGATCTTCTGGATGCCGCCCACCACCTGCGGGCCGGCACCTCGGCAACGCTGGTGCCGCGGGCCTCAGTGCGTCTGCGCCCGGCAGCGGACCTGCGCTGTGCATGGTACATAGCCATAGATGTTGCAGATCGCCCCGGGGTGTTGGCTGCGGTGGCCACGGTGTTCGGCGACCATGGCGTCTCGATTCGCTCCATGGAGCAAGTTGGTCTGGGCGATGAGGCAAGGCTCATCTTCGTCACGCATGTCGCGCGGGAAGGAGATGTACGTACGACCCTTGAAGCCCTTGGCAGCTTGGATGTCGTCGAGAACATAGGTGGGGTACTCCGGGTGGCCGGCGACGACGAGGAGGCGAGCTGACGTGAGCGAGGGGGAAAGCAGCACAGGGGGTTGCCGGCAATGGCCAGGTGTGATCGAGGCGTACCGAGACCATCTGCCTGTCACAAGCGCCACACCTGTAGTCACGCTGCTGGAGGGGGCAACTCCTCTGCTTCCTGCCCCGAGACTTTCAGAGCGGGTGGGTGCAAACGTCCTCCTGAAGCTGGAGGGGATGAACCCGACGGGATCGTTCAAGGACCGGGGGATGACACTTGCCATCTCGAAGGCTGCCGAGAACGGGTCCAAGGCAGTTATATGTGCATCAACGGGGAACACCTCTGCGTCAGCCGCCGCCTACGCAGCACGCGCCGGGCTCACGAGCGCCGTGCTGATCCCGGAGGGCCACATAGCTCTGGGCAAATTGGCCCAAGCCCTCGTCCACGGAGCGCGCGTCCTCCAGGTCCGTGGGAACTTCGACGAGGCACTGGCTATTGTTCGCCATCTTGGTGAGACGTCTCCGGTGGCGGTGGTGAACTCCGTCAACCCTTACCGGATTGAGGGCCAGAAGACGGGAGCGTTCGAGATCGTGGACGCTCTGGGCGATGCTCCAGATGTCCACTGCATCCCTGTCGGCAATGCCGGTAACATCACTGCCTATTGGAAGGGTTACTGTGAGTACCGCGAAGCGGGTCATGCGACCAGACTCCCCCGTATGCTCGGGTTTCAAGCCGCAGGTGCCGCCCCGATAGTCGAGGGGCATCCCGTAGAGCACCCCGACACAATTGCCACGGCCATCAGGATCGGCAACCCGGCATCCTGGTACGGCGCCACCGCGGCGGCGACCGAATCAGGCGGTGGGATCTACGCGGTCACGGATGAGGAGATACTGGCTGCCTACCGGTTCCTCGCTGCGGAGGAGTCGGTATTCTGCGAGGCAGCCTCGGCAGCCTCGGTGGCTGGTCTTGTCAAGCTCGGTGCACCGGCTGGATCCACAGTGGTGTGCGTATTGACCGGCCATGGGCTGAAGGATCCGGATCTCGCCATCAGCCAGGTGACCGTCCCCGCCCCAGTCGACGCCGACTATGTGGCGGTAATGGAGGCTCTCGGGCTGTAGACGCCCCGAATGGCGCCAGACCTGCCCAGTCGGGACTGCCCAGTCGGGACTGCCCAGTCAGGACTGGCTGCTGATGTTGCCCGGTCACGCTGTATCCGGTATCATCTGAATCACCGCCACGATGGCACCGTGTGGTACTCCGCGGATCTTGCAAGAGTTCGGGGGTTGACTCCACGAACGGCGTCAGCGCAAGGGTGGTTGGGAGCCGGCAGGTGGAACGCCGAGCGCCCATGTCCTCTTACCGAGCGTCTCGTGGTGTCTGGGCATGCCCAGGTGGAAACGAGAGGCCAATGTCAAGCGAGGTAGCCGATGGCTGCAGAGCAGCAGCTCGAGCGGTCCGTTCTCGAACGCAAGGAGCGCGAAGAGCTTCGATCCATCGCCCAGGCGATGGATCTCGAGACCAACGCCCGCACCAAGAAAGCCGACATTATCGACAAGATCCTCCAGGCTGCTGGTGTGGCTGCGGCGATGCCGGGCAACGGGTCTCACGAGAAACTGCCATCCGGTAATGGCGCGAGTAAGGCACATGGAACGACGAGCACCATTGCATCTGTCGAGCCGGCTAGCGATGCCGGGTCCTTTGGCGAGCCCGCTGGGGAGTCAGCTGCCGACGCCGGGTCCCCCTCTGCATTGCCTGGCGAACCAGCAGGTCAGGTGTCTGTCGAGCAATCTGTAGAGCCTGCGCCCGAGCTCGCCGGTGAGTCCTCTCCCGCGCCATCTCGCGAGCCCGCCGGGGAGTCTGCAGCCGCTCTCTCCGCGGGTGCCACCGATGGCGCAGTTGCGGTTGTCGTAGAGCAGGACGGCTCTGATTCCAGAGCCAAGGGCGCCCAGGCATCCAGGACTCAAGGCGGCCAGAGCCACGGTAGTCAGAATCCTCGCCAGGGCCAGGGCCAGGGCCAGGGCCAGGGCCAGGGCCAGGGCCAGCGTCAGGGTAGTGTCAACGCCAACGAACCCGGCAATCGCCGCAACCGGCGGCGCCGGGGGCGTGACCGCGAGCGCTCAGAGCGCGAGCCGCAGAGCGCTGTTCCGGAAGGTCAATACCAAGGTGAGCTGGTCGAGGTCAAAGGCCTTTTCGACCAGCGAGATGAGGGATATGGCTTCATCAGGGCTGATAGCTACCTGCCGAGCCCACGAGACGTCTATGTGTCGATCAGCCAGGCTCGCCGGTTCGCTCTCAGGAAGGGTGATTACGTCGAAGGCGCAAGCCGGCCCGCTGCGAGCAACGAGAAGTTTCCCGCACTCATCAGGATTGACTCTATATCTGGGCTCTCGCCCGACGAAGCGCGGAGCCGTCCTCGCTTCGAGGATCTCACACCGCTGTTTCCGGATTCCAAGCTACGTCTCGAGATCCCGGGAGCCGCCGACAGCGTGACGTCCAGGATCATCGACCTGCTCTCTCCCATAGGCAAGGGTCAGCGGGGTCTGATCGTCTCTCCACCGAAGGCGGGCAAGACGACGGTCATGAAGCAGATCGCCCACTCCATCGAGGCGAACAACCCCGAAGTCCACCTGATGGTCCTCCTCGTCGACGAGCGGCCGGAGGAAGTGACCGATATGCGTCGATCGGTGAAGGGCGAGGTAGTGGCCTCTACCTTCGATCGGCCATCGGAGGAGCACACGCAGGTGGCGGAGCTGGCGATAGACCGTGCCAAGCGGATGGTGGAGCTCGGCCGTGACGTTGTGATAATCCTCGATGGCATAACGCGTTTGGCGCGTGCGTACAACCTGGCTCAGCCGACCAGTGGAAGGATCATGTCGGGTGGGGTGGACTCGGGAGCTCTCTACCCACCGAAGAAGTTCTTCGGTGCAGCGCGCAATATCGAGGAAGGCGGGTCGCTCACGATTCTCGCTACGGCCCTGGTCGAAACCGGGTCGAAGATGGACGAGGTGATATTCGAGGAGTTCAAGGGAACCGGGAACATGGAGCTGCGTCTCGACCGTCGCCTGGCTGAACGCCGGCTGTATCCCTCGATCGACGTGAATGCCAGCTCTACGCGCCACGAGGAGCTTCTATACGAGCGGGGCCAGCTACAGCAGGTGTGGAAGCTCCGGCGGGTCCTGAACGCTCTGGCAGCCGACGGAAACGCTGCTGCCGGGCTCGAATTGTTGATGGACAAGATCCGTCAGACAGCTAGCAACGACGAGTTCCTGGCAGAGATCGCCAAGGGGCCGGCGCCGCCGGTTTGACCCGTCGTCCAAGGTAAGCAGCACAGCGTGTCGGGTCTGCAGCGTTGTCGGTGCGGGAAGATATAGCGGCAGATCTGTCGACTGGCTGGAATGGCCTGATCCGTGGTGTAGCTCGGCGCAGGTACCCTGTTAGCAAGACCTAGACGCATTGCGTCATCACTCGACATCGAACCCTGGAGTGGCTATGAAGCCGGATATTCATCCTGAGTATGTGGAATCCACAGTGCATTGCTCGTGTGGCAACACTTTTGTCACGCGGTCCACGAAGCCCGAGCTTCACGTGGAGTTGTGCAACGAATGCCATCCGTTCTTCACTGGCAAGCAGAAGCTGGTCGACTCCGGTGGTCGTGTCGAGCGCTTCGAGCGCCGTTACGGACGGCGTGGGGCCAAGGCGAAGAAGGCCTGACAAACGCCGTTGTCGGTCAGGTGTTGCCGGTCAGGTGCTGGCGGTCATGTGTTGCCGGCCGAGCCTCGAGTGACGGGCCTCCGTTGATTTGTGACCGGCGGTTTTCGTGATGATCCCGGACCGTATGGAGCAGTGGGAGCGCGAGTACGACGAGGTGCTCGATGAGTTGGCCGCGCCTGGCGTGCTGGCCGATCCGCAGCGCCTGAGGGGTATGACCCGGCGTCACAAGGAGTTGGAGACTCTCGTGACGGCAGGCCGTGCCGTGCGTTCGGCCATGGCTGATATTGAGACTGCCAGGCAGCTGATGGCCGAGTCCTCGGGTGCCGACCGGGAGCTGGCTCGATTCGAACTGGAGCGTGCCGAAGCGGACCTGAGAGAGGCAGAGGATGTCCTGCGGCGCCTCCTGCTCCCGCGCGATCCCAACGATGGGCGGGATGTCATCGTCGAGGTCAGGGGAGCCGAAGGAGGGGAGGAAGCCAACCTGTTCGCCCGTGACTTGTTCGAGATGTACCGACGCTTTGCCGAGCGCCGGGGCTGGCGGCTCGAGGTGCTGTCGCTGGATCATTCCGAGCGTGATGGCATCAACGAGGTCACCTTCGTGCTGAAGGGTGCTGATGCCTGGCAGCGGATGAAGCACGAGGGAGGAACTCATAGAGTCCAGCGGGTTCCCGTCACCGAGTCTCAGGGGCGTGTGCATACCTCATCCGCCACGGTGACGGTGCTGCCCGAGGCCGAAGAAGTCGAGGTTAGCGTCGATCCGCTGGACCTACGAATAGACGTCTACCGCTCGTCGGGTCCTGGCGGCCAATCAGTGAACACCACGGACTCGGCTGTTCGGATTACACACCTTCCCACGGGGATCGTGGTGTCGATGCAGGACGAGAAGAGCCAGATCCAGAACCGCGCCCGGGCCATGCAGGTCCTGCGGGCGCGTCTGCTGGCCTTGGAGCAGGAGCGCCAGGCTGCAGAGCAATCGGTCAAGCGCCGTAGTCAGGTCGGCGGTGGAGGTCGTTCTGAGAAGATCCGGACCTATAACTTCAAGGACAACCGTGTTACCGACCACCGGATCCATATGACGCTTCACAAGCTCGACCGGGTTCTGGCGGGTGACCTCGACGAGGTGGTCGATGCTCTGCTGGCCGACGAGCGTGCGGCACAGCTTGCTGCAGGCGAGGCCGGCTTGACGTGAAGATTGTCGGCACGCGTATTAGGGAAGAGCCCGCTACCTTCCGGACTGCCATGGCGACAGCCGGCATCGCTCTCGGTTCCTCCAGAGAGGGACGGTGGATCGTGGAGCGGGCCTGTGCGGTGAGCAGCGATGCGCTGTTGAAGATACTCGATGATGCTGTGCCAGAGTCGGTATCGGAGGCTGTTGACTTAATGGTCGCGAGGCGCCTGGCAGGGGAGCCTCTGCAATATGTCCTCGGGGCGTGGGACTTTCGTGGTATTGAGCTTCTTGTCGATCGCCGCGTCCTGATACCACGTCCGGAGACAGAGCAGGTCGTGGACGTTGTGTTGACAGAACTGGCGAAGTCGGCTGGACCGTCAGCGCCGGTAGTGCTCGTGGACCTCGGGACGGGGTCGGGGGCCATAGCGCTGTCCGTGGCTTTGGAGGGAGCCAGTGACGCGAGTCGCGTTCGGGGTGATGTGAGAGATCGATTGGAGGTGTGGGCGACCGATCTCTCGGCCGACGCTCTCGATGTCGCCCGCTCCAATCTGGCGTTGCTCGCATCGAGCAACGCAGCAGCAGCGCGACGCGTGCGGGTCGGGCAGGGAACCTGGTACGACTCATTGCCGCGGAAGCTAGTGGGCAGGGTCAACCTGGTGGTGTCGAATCCTCCTTACGTGTCCGAAGCGGAATGGCAGGTGCTCGATCCACAGGTGCGTGACTACGAGCCCAGGATGGCTCTCGTGCCCGGTAGCACCGGAATCGAGGCGATCGAGCAGGTGGTCTCCGGAGCTCCCGAGTGGCTTGCTCCTGGTGGGACGCTGGTTTGCGAGTTGGCTCCTGCTCAGGCTGCTATCGCTGCCGGCCTGGCGGAGGGTGCAGGGATGGTTGATGTCACCGTGAGACATGACCTCGCGGGAAAGCTCCGAGTGCTAGTCGCCCGCAAGCGGCTCTGAGCATAGGGACAGCTCCGGGAGGCAGGCTGCAGGCGTGCTTTACGCCGGAGGCTGGCCCAGAGTGAATCCCGCGGAGCTGGACTCGGTGGTCAATGCACCGGAATGCCCAGCTTCGTACGAGCCGTCGTAGAAGGTCAGCCTCACAGGGAGTTGGCAGATCGGGTTGCACGCGACGGTTGCCTTGCCCATTGGCATCACGAAGAATGCCCAGTGGCCGATCTTCGTGGGAAGGACAGCTGAGCGTGCAGGCAGGGCCCCCCTGGTGGTCGCCACGACGCTGGTTATCCAGTCTGGGACCATTCCCGAGAGGAATGTCTCGCCGTTCAATGCCGCGTCCCAGTTGAGCGTGGTACTGGGTGCGGTCGATCCGCTTGCTGTCACCACGGTCTTGCCGTAGACGATCTCTTCCCAAGTGTTTCCGGGCTCGATGGCGGCTGAGAATACCCAGGGCTTTCCTGCCACGGCACCGTAGGCAAGCTCGGTTCCCCCCTCGGGGACGAGTGGGGTGTTGGAAGGTGGAGAGCTGTGGATGCCGGGAGCGCAGAGGCCGGTGTCGAGCGGCTTGCCGTTCAGAATGCAGCTCCCGAGCGCGGGACGATAGACGATGCCCTGGGCCACATCGATGAGCTGGGCCAGGCTCAGCCCATTCGAGTCGATCTGGAAGCCTAGATCGCTTCCGTCTTTCCATTGAACGGACAAGTGAGGACGCGCAGTCGCGGCGGGCGTGGCGGCTGCCTGCTCAGGGTACAGCCCCGGTGGCCCTGGCGCTGGCTCTGTGAGCAGCTGGTTGCAGGGAGACGGCAGGGTCTTTCCAGCTGTACCGATCGGCCCTGAGCAGCTGATAGCCGTGGTTCGATGTCCCATGTACATGCCATGGGTGATTGTTGCAGTCGGTTTCTCGGAGATGTCGAAGACCAGGGCTCGATGGCCTTGAACTGTGGTGAGACTGCCTACGGCATTGCTGATACTGCCGGCAGGCGGAAGTGTCGTGAAGTCCGGGTTGAGCTGCCCCTGGTTGATGTCCAGCGTGAATGTAATCGGTCCGTTGGGACCCCGTCCGTCGAAGGTGATCGACCGGAGATAATTGACTGGCTTTGTCAAGCGGTTCGTTTGACGATCTGAGGCCAGGTGCATGCCAGTGGGCAGGAAACCGAAGGCTACGGCCCGGTTGAGCAGATGGGGCGGACCGCTGGAGGTGAACGCCACCACCCGAGCACTAAGGCCCGGCAGCTGCTTGGCATTGCTTGGCCATAGGGCGATACCGATGAGCAGCCCGATCATCACCAGCACCGAGGTTGTCGCGCTGAGCTGCCGGCGTCGACGCCGTCGAGAGCGGCGCTGGAGACATTCGACGGGTGGCGCGGGAGCCAGCGGGTGTTCGATCAGGGGGATTGCCATGCGGCTAAGTCGAGACATGATAGGACTCCTTTGGGTTGTCGTCTGCTCCGGCGCCGTGCTCCCCGCCCTTCCCGCCGTGCTCCCCGCCCTTCCCGCCGTGCTCGTCGTAGTCGCCCTCGTCCTCGTCCAAGACCTGTCCCAGGTGCTCGTGTGCTGCCCGGAGAGTGCGCGACACCGTTCCACGGGTAACGCCCAGAATCTCGGCGATCTCCTGCTCGTGCAATGCCGCCACGTGCCGCAGGACCACGGCTGCCCGCTGGCGTGGAGGGAGTTGTTCCACGATCTGCCAGATCTCATCGGCGGGCGCAGGGACTTCGGTCGCCCGGGTCATCCAGGGGAGGAGATGGCGTTCCAGCGTGGCACGCCGTCGTGCCCTCCGGTGGAGGTTGAGAGCTACCTTGTACGTCCATCCAGCCGGGGAGTCGAAGGTGCTGACCCGATCCCACCGGGTGAGCGCTCGGCAGAACGCCTCGTCAACGGCGTCCCTCGCCTGGTCGATATCTCCCGAGACGAGGACCAGGGAGGCCAGGACCCTTGGGTGCTCACGCTTGTACCAGGACGCGAACTCCATTCCCTTGTCTCGGTTCATCGTCTGCTCCCGCCCTAGCGGCTCCATCATTGAATTAAGTCACGAGCACCTCTTAATGCTGAGCGACGTCCGATTACAATTCTGGGCCGTGGCTGGTACCGGCGCTGCGGGCAACCGGCGCTGCGGGCAACCGGCGCTGCGGGCAACCGGCGCTGCGGGCAACCGGCGCTGCGGGCAACCGGCCGCATCCAGCCCCGGTGGCTCGGCCTAGCGCAAGTCGACCATGCCGTCGGACCTGAGCCTGGCACTCCGTCCACATCCCTCCTCTGCCGTCAGGCTCTCGAGTGACTCGTGGTCGGTGACGTTCCCCCATGCCCGTTTGCCGTCGCTTGTGAGCAGCGCGAGTATCCCCTCTTCTGGAGCGCCTTCCCGGCTGTAGGTCACCGTGTAGCTCTCTAAAGTGACATCGATGTTGAGCTCGGTTGCGGGTGCTCTCTGCGGGAGCGCGTCCACCTGGTCCTGTGGGCTTTCCCAGCGGAAGCCGCCGGCAGGCGGCTCGCTTGACCACAGCCCTATGGAGTGCTTGGTCGCATACCACCCGAGCCCGGTGATCAGCCCCAGGGCACCCGGCTCTCCACGGAGGCGCCCGGCCATGGTGGCGATGGAGTGGGTTACGTAGTTATTGCCCGGATCACCGGCGAACGTGAGCCCACCCGTTACGGTTAGCGGGCGGGCTGGGTCGTCGATGGGCAACCCGATCTCTGCGGCCGCGATCTGGACGGCGCACGGAAAGCACGAGTACAAGTCGACATGGGACACGTCGTCTATCCCGCGGCCTGCCAACCCTAATGCCGTCCTGCCGGCCAGGCGGATTGCAGGCGAGGAGTGAAGGTTCTCGCGATGCGAGAGGTACCAGTGGTCGTTCGCGTCGGCGCCTGCGATTGGGAACACCATGTTCGCCGCCGGCACCCCAGCGCTCCTGGCGGCGCCATACGAGCACAGCACCAGCGCTGCTGCCTGGTCCACCCTGTCGTTGGCAACCATCAACTTCGGGTATGGGAAAGCCGTCATGCGATTGGCAGGTCCGACCGCCAGTATCTCCTCGGCTGAACGGACCTCGGGTGACCACGCGTAGCGGTTGGTGGCCGCGATCTCGGAAAATCCCGACCACATCTGCGCGATCTTCATCTGGTGGCTCTCCATGTCCTCACCGGCAGCGCAGCGCAGGGCGTTCTCCATTATCGGGAAGACCTTGAGCGGCTTGTCGAGCCCGTGTGCCAACTCCACGGCTGTCACCGGCTCGCGGTCGGTGCCGAACATCACCGGGACAGGCGTGCTGTCGGGCTGGACAGTCCATGGGAGAACAGGGCGCCCCGGATCGCGCTCGGCGACCGTCCGAGTGTAGATGCAGTCCGCTCCGACCAACAGGGCGACGTCGACACTGCCCGAGGCGATGGCAAGTGCCATCTCGTTGACGGCAAGCTGCGGGCCGTTGCCTCCGGTCGTGCTCAGGGCTAGCTCCGCCGGTTCAATGCCGAGGCGCTGTGCGACGATGAGCCCAGGGTTCTTGTACGACCAGCCTAGGGGGTTCATGACTCGGAGCGTCTTGGCCTGGGCAATCAGCTGCCACCCGACATTACCTGACCCGCAGTCAATGGCTGCGAGCTCGAGTGCTCGGGTCATGAGCTCCACTGGCTCGGGCCGGCTGGCTACAGGTATGCCAGGCTCGGGATGCATCACCACCTGCCCCACCCCGGCGAGCACTGGCGTCCGAGGGTCTAATGCCATCGATGGATGAGCGTAGCTGCGACGTACCCGGGGGGCTACGGGGACCCGCCACCGTGAACGGTATGCTTGGGACATGAACGTTGCGCCTGCTGTGGAATACGCCGGCTCTCCATTCGCCCCGTGGTTGTCGGGTGATGAAGAGGTGGCTCGCCTGCTGGAAGACGAGATGGAGCGCCAGTCCTCGACGCTGCAGCTAATAGCGTCGGAGAACTTCACCTCCCCCGCGGTGCTGGCAGCTACGGGCTCGGTTCTGACCAATAAGTACGCCGAGGGATACCCCGGAAGGCGCTACTACGGTGGCAATCGCGTGGTTGACAGGGTAGAGGACCTGGCGCGTGATCGCGTCAAGGCTCTCTTTGGCGCCGAGCACGCGAATGTCCAACCCCATTCGGGTGCAAGTGCCAATCTGGCTGCCTACCAGGCGCTGCTTGATCCCGGTGACACCGTGCTTGCCATGCGGTTGGACCAGGGTGGGCATCTAACCCACGGCTCCCCGGCCAGCATTACGAGCCACATATGGCGCTTCGTGTCGTACGGTGTGACACCCGCCGGCTCGTCCACTTCGTCACCGGGCGAGGTGATCGACCTGGACCAGGTTGCGCAGGTGGCCAAGCGGGAGCGGCCGCGGCTGATAGTAGCCGGTGCCACCGCTTACCCGCGGATCATCGATGCGGGACCCTTTCGGGAGATAGCCGATGCAGTCGGCGCCTATCTGATGTTCGACGTGGCCCATCCTGCCGGACTCATCGCCGGTGGCGCCCATCCGAACCCCGTCGGGATCGCCGATGTCGTCACGTTCACCACTCACAAGACTCTCCGTGGCCCGAGGGGTGGGGCCATACTGTGCCGGGCTGATCTGGCGAAGGCGATCGACTCGGCGGTATTCCCGGGGTTGCAAGGCGGGCCGCTCGAGCATGTGATAGCTGCGAAGGCCGTCGCTTTCGCAGAGGCAGCCCGTCCTGAGTTCCGCCAGTATGCGGCTCAGGTCGTCTCCAATTCCAAGGCGCTTGCCGGCGCTCTCGCGTCGGAGGGGTTCCGGTTGGTGTCGGGCGGGACGGATAACCACTTGGTGCTCGTCGACCTACGCAGCTTCGACCCGGACCTGACGGGCAAGGAGGCACAGGAGGTACTGGACCGGGCGGGGATCACCCTGAACCGAAACCAGATCCCAGATGACCCGCGCTCACCGTTCATCACCTCGGGTCTTCGTCTCGGCACGGCTGCGCAGACCACCGCGGGCATGGGAAATGCCCAGATGGCAGTCATAGCCGCGCTCATAGGCAAGGCGCTGCGAGGGCGAGGGGACGAGGCAGTGGTGGCCAGCGTCAGGAGCGCGGTGGCCGACCTTTGCGCTGAGTTCCCGCCCTACCCGGGGCTTACCGGCGCGGGCTGAATCGGTCGCTCATGCCCCCTGTGGCGGCGTACCTGCTGGTAGCCGGCGTGGCTGCCGTGGGTAGCTACCTCGCCACATTCGTAGCGCGGAAGGTCGCGTTGCAAGTCGGGTTCGTCGCGACTCCTGACGAGCGGCGGGTCCATACACGCGTCACCCCTTATGGCGGGGGAGCGGCGATGTTCGTGGCGTTCCTGGTTGCGATGATGGTGGCTTCTGCCCTCCCGCAGCTTTCAGGGATATTCGCCGGTTCGTCGGAGCCGCTCGGGGTGGTTATCGGCGGGGCGATCATCTTCGCGGTAGGCCTCATAGACGACGTCAGGGATATGTCAGCTCCAGCGAAGGTGGCCGGTCAGGTTCTCGCGGCGACGGCGCTTACGTTCCTCGGCGTCACCATGTTCCAGTTCAAGATCCCTCTCGCCGGCTTCATAGTGCTGTCGCCGGACATGATCCCGTTGCTCACGGCCTTCTGGGTCATAGGGATAACGAACGCCGTCAACCTGATAGACGGCTTGGATGGGCTCGCGTCGGGAATCGTGGCGATTGCCTCGGGGGCGTTGGCGATCTACGGTCTCAGGCTGGTCCAGCAGGGCTCGTTGCCCGCGGACAATCTCGGCCCACTGATAGCCGTGATCACATGTGGCATCTGCATCGGTTTCCTGCCTCACAACATCCACCCAGCGAAGGTGTTCATGGGGGATGCAGGCGCTCTGTTCCTGGGTCTTCTGATGGCGGCGGCAACCATGGTGATCGGGGGTCGTACGACCCAGGTGGTCAGCGGCCAGACCTATTTCTTCTTCGCGCCGCTTTTCATTCCGCTTTTCATCCTGGGAGTGCCGATTGCCGACATGGCATTCGCGCTGATCAGGCGGACGGCCAACCATACCGGCTTCCAGACGCCTGACAAGGACCACGTCCACCATCGTCTTCTACGCCTTGGTCATGGCCATCGCCGGACAGTGTTCATCCTATGGGCCTGGACCGCCGTTCTTTCAGGCTTCGTGCTGTACCCGCTGTTCGAGCCGAGCGGCAACGCGATCATCCCCTTCGGCGCCGCTGCGCTTGGTCTGGCCCTGTACACACTGTTCCATCCAGGTCTCCGCAAGCCCCCGGACGATTCATCGGTGATCGCCACGGAAGATACGTTGGCAGAGCACTCGCTCGCGACAGGGCAGGCGGGAGGCGATCCCACCATGGCCGGCGACCTGGGTCAGGGTGTCTCCCACGAAAATGTCAGCCAGGCCAAGTAAGCGGGCCTTTGCACCCGACCCTCCGGCTTCCTGCGGTTTTGCCGAGGTAGGGCGACAGGTGAGAGAATGTCGCCCGTGCCGTACCCAACCCATGCCACGCGCCGCCCGGCAGTGGCCGTGCGAGCACCGGCTCAGAGCGCCGGTCGCGCCGAGTGAGCGCGGGAACACCACGTGATGCTCGAGACTCGGCGGCGCCGCGCCGCGCAACCGGCTAGGAGAGGTGGAGGAGAAGCCGCCCCCGAGCCTTTTCGACCTGCTGGCGATGGGGGTCACGTCGGCCCTTCTCATCGGCGGGGGCCTTGGGCTGGGCCTGCTGTTGGACGACCATCTTGGGACCGGTCCCCTGTTCACCTTCGTGGGCCTCGGTCTGGGCATAGCCATGGCCGTGGCGGCGACGGTACGCGAGGTGCGCAGCCACCTCTAGCGACGGCGTGTACACCAGCAGCCGAGCGGCCGCGGCAAAGGGGGGTCGCGTGCTAGGCACCCTCTCCGCCTTGTCGCTGCCAGAGCTTTCTACCGTTGCAAGGCGCAGCGCCCTCGGTGCCTTGGCTGTAGGCATAGCCGCGCTTGTAGGGCTGGGTGTAGCTGGCTATGCCCTTGTCGGCTTGGGTGTATGTCTCGGTCTGGGTATGGCTTTGGGCAACTTCAGGCTTGTGAGCGCCGCCGTGAGCAAGGCGAGCCGCTCCACACGGGCAGACAAGCGTCGGCCGCTAGCGATGAACACCCTGGGCCGATTGGGCGCGGTGAGCATAGTCGCCATAGCGCTGCTTCTGATTGCGGCTCCGCTAGGATTCGGCACGCTCATAGGCTTGGCCGTGTTCCAATTCATGCTGCTGGGCAATGTCACAGTGTCGATGTTGAAAGCCGGTGCACTGGGTGGATCCGGTGCGAGCGGATCATCTGGTAGGGGCTCTTCGGAAGGAGACGATTAGTGCTTGCCGGTTTGGTGCTGAGGTTCCTTCCTGTTCTCAGCCAGGCACGTCTTCTGGCGGCGAACATCTCTGTTGGCGAGCATCCGCAGGCCAAGTGGTTCGGCATGACCGTCGATCTCGACACCATCTGGGCCACTGCCGTCGCCGGGATCGTTGTGATGGCCATCGGACTGGCCCTACGGGCCCGCGCGACAAGCGGCGTGCCGGGCAAGTTACAGCTGGTGTGGGAGCTAGGCGTCGAAGCCGTTCAGCGTCAGGTCGAGTCGTCTATAGGCCCAAGGGGAGCCAGGGTGGTTCCTCTGGCGGTCACCCTGTTCGTGTTCATACTGGTGGCCAACTGGTTCGAAGCCTTCGATCTCGGCAGCAAGTACGAGTTCCTCCCGGCCCCAACCGGTGATATCAACCTTCCACTCGCCATGTCGTTCTTTGTCATCATCCTGGTTCACATGGCGTCGGTACGCACGCGCGGCCTTGTCGGCTATGTGCGCCACTATGTTCTCCAGCCGTTCCCATGGTTCCTGTTCCCGGTCAATGTGTTCATCAACGTCGTGGAGGAAGTGGCCAAGCCGATCACCCTGGCCCTCCGGCTTTTCGGAAACATGCTTTCCGGAGGGCTCATGCTTGCTCTACTTGCAGCGCTGGTAGCGTGGCACATCTTCGGGGTGCCGGTCGGCTACGGCTTCGTGGTGGTGCTGAACCCTGTGTGGAAG
>JAJZJN010000200.1 GCA_021851165.1 Actinomycetes bacterium | reverse complement strand
TCTTTGGAGTTGCGAGACGAGACCTGAGCCGCCGTAGCAAGTCCCGCGCCGGCCAGTTCGCGCTACGGGCGTTCAGGCCTTCAGCTTCGGTCGCGGGGAGGAGCGGGGGGAACAGGAGGCCAGGAGTCGTAGCTGCCGGCGCTGGGTGCTGGATGACCGGGCTCGCCTGACAGTCGGGCGACGGCTGCTCGGGCCACGGCACCTACCGCGGCCACTACGCCTGCCAGCAAGGTCAGGCGCGCCAAGCGCCTCAGGTTCGTCCGCATGATCGTCATCTCCTCGTCCAAGGTCCCCTGTCGGCAGGGGTTGACGCTTTGGATGGTACCGCTCCGCATACACCGCGTGGCGTGCACACGGCGCGGTACGCAGCGCTGCGCGCGCTGGCTCGTGTACGGGTGGGAGCCCCCCTTGACGCCAGGCGCTGCCTCTGTCAGCATGGAGTCATCATGTACGGGCAACTGGTTGACGCAAGTCCGTTTCGCGGACGCACGCACGTAACCCTGCTGCTTACCTGACGGCGGGCGCCCCACCGCGCTCGTCGACTCGCCCCCTGCGCCGGAAGGCCAGGGGGTTTCTCATTGGAACCGGAGGATTCACCCATGAGCGATCAGAACCAACAGGCAAGCCGAGAGCACTATGCGCCCGGGGCCCCCGCCGAGCACCTCGTGGTGTTCGACACGACGTTGCGCGACGGCGAGCAGTCGCCGGGGATCTCCCTCGACACCGGTGAGAAGCTCGAGATAGCCGAGCAGCTCGCGCGCCTGGGTGTCGACTACATAGAGGCCGGCTTCCCTGTTGCGAGCCAGGGCGACTTCGAGGCCGTCCAGGCCATAGCCAGAAGTGTCGGAGCTCAACCAGGTGCCCCTGCGATATGCGGACTCTCGCGAACCTCGCTTACCGACGTGGATCGCTGTTTCGAGGCGTTGCGCGATGCTGCACGTGCTCGCATACACGTGTTCATCTCGACAAGCCCGCAGCATATGGAGCACATGCTCAAGATGAACGAGGCGCAGGTGATTGCCGAGACCCGCAGCGGAGTGGCCCGGGCTCGTGAGCACACCGCCGACGTCGAGTTCAGTCCACAGGATGCCACACGGACGCCGCTCGAGTTCATGATCGAGGTCTTGACGGCGGCAGTCGAGGCAGGGGCGACAACCTTGAACATTCCCGACACCGTCGGGTACGGCATCCCCTGGGACTTCGGTGCCCTGATCGCCCATGTCCGTGCGCAGGTGCCAGGCGACTATGTCATATCGACGCACTGCCATAACGATCTGGGTCTGGCGACGGCCAACACTCTGGCTGGCATACAGGCCGGTGCTCGCCAAGTGGAGGTTTGTGTCAACGGGTTGGGAGAGAGGGCGGGCAACGCTGCCCTGGAAGAGGTTGTGATGGCTCTCAAGATCAGGCCCGATCAGTTTCCCGGGGTGACGACCACGGTTAGGACCGAAGAGCTCGCACGCGCTTCACGCCTGGTGGCGAGGTTGAGCGGCTATCCCGTGCAGTACAACAAGGCCGTGGTGGGAAGGAATGCCTTTGCCCACGAGTCTGGTATCCATCAGCACGGCGTGCTCGCCGATCGCGCTACGTACGAGATCATCGACGCCACCACCGTTGGGCAGGTGGGCAGCCAGATCGTGCTGGGCAAGCACTCCGGTCGGCACGCGTTCGCCGACACCCTTGGCAAGATGGGGCTTGTAATACAAGGTGATGCACTGAACCAGGCGTTCACACGGTTCAAGGAGCTGGCCGACCGCAAGGTGGAGATAACCGAGGCCGATCTGGAGGCGATAGTTGCCGAGGAGCTGGGCCGCACCTTGGTGGAGGGGTACCACCTCGATGCGCTCGAGGTTGCAGGCGGGACGGTCGGAGTGCCGCGAGCACGCGTCGTGGTCAGCCGCGAGGGGGTGAAGTCTGAGGCATCTGCCGAGGGCAATGGAATGATCGATGCCGCGTGCAACGCCATTCGCGAAGCGACTGGAACCGACGCGACCCTGATCGGCTTCAACGTCTCGTCGGTAACGGGAGGGATCGACGCACTCGGTGACGTGGTCGTCCAGCTCGAATCGCGTGGTCTGAAGGTATCCGGAAGGGGGGTGTCCACCGATGTGGTGGAGGCCTCGGCGAGGGCTTACCTGGCTGCTGTCGACCGGCTCGCGCGCGTGCGCGCGAGAGATGAGTCTCGCCGGACGGAGGTGGGCCCGTGAGGCAGCCGATCAGCTAGCCATGCTGGGCATCCACCTGGCTCGGGTGGGCTCGTAGGCTGCTATGTCATCATCGTGCCGCATCGTCAGGCCTATATCGTCCCAGCCGTTGACCAGACGTTCGCGAGTGTGGTGATCGAGGGGGAACGTCGCAGAGATTCCTGCTGAAGGAACCTCGATGGTTGCCCGCTCGACATCGATCGTGATCTCGAGAGATGGATCCTCGGCGACCGCGTCGAGAAGCGCCCGGTCCACCTCGGGGCTCACCTCGACAGGTACAAGGCCCTGCTTGGTGCAGTTGTTCCGGAAGATGTCCGCGAAGCGCGAGGAGACCACCGCATCGAATCCGTAGTCCATGAGGGCCCACACGGCGTGCTCACGCGAGGAGCCCGTGCCGAAATTCGGGCCGGCGACGAGGATAGATGCACCAGCGTATTCGGGCCGGTTCAGCTCGAAACCCGGAGTCTCGCGCCATTCGGAGAACAGTCCCGCCCCAAATCCTGTTCGCTCAACGCGCTTCAGCCAGTCGGAGGGGATGATCTGGTCGGTGTCCACATCGGAACGATCGAGGGGAACGGCCCGGCCTGTGATCACATGCACTGGTTTCATGGTCAAAGCTCCTCAGGTGTCGCGAAGTGCCCTGCCACGGCAGTGGCGGCCGCCACGGCGGGAGAGACGAGGTGGGTTCTCCCGCCACGGCCCTGGCGGCCCTCGAAGTTGCGGTTGGAGGTCGAGGCGCAGCGCTCTCC
>JAJZJN010000199.1 GCA_021851165.1 Actinomycetes bacterium | reverse complement strand
ACCTTGGTCTCGATCCAGACGAACACGGCGAGGATGGCAGCACCCCCTATCAGTGCTGCGAGAACCCAGGGGTTGGCCCAACCCATGGTGGCGCCGTGGTAGGGCATGATCCCATAGGTGATCCCCACCAGGACTGCGACGAGTCCGGCAGCGAACGTGGCGTTGCCCCACCAGTCGATGGCGGCGGGCGTGCGGACTCCTCTCTCCTGGAGCTTCAGGTAAGCCCAGATTGTCCCGAACAGCCCGAAGGGGACCGACACCACGAAGACGAAATGCCAGTCAAGAGGTCCCAGCACACCGCCGAGGACGAGGCCTATGAACGATCCGGTGATGCCGGCCATGATGTTCACCCCGAGTGCCAGGCCGCGCTGGTGGGTCGGGAACGCGTCGGTGAGGATCGCGCTCGAGTTCGCCATCAGGAAGGCTGCCCCGACTCCCTGGCCGAGGCGCATGACTATGAGATACATAGCCCCCGAGGAGCCCTGCATCCACGATACGGAGAGCAGGATCGAGAACACGGTGAACACCGCGAAGCCCAAGTTGTACATCCTCACCCGGCCGTACATGTCGCCGAGGCGCCCGAGGCTTACCACGAGCACGGCAGTCACGACCATGAATCCCATCAGCATCCACAGCAGGTAGCTCGTGTTAGCCGGCACCAGCGGGTTCATGTGGATGCCCCTGAAGATGTCGGGAAGGGCGATCAGTATTATCGAGGAGTTGATCGTCGCCATCAGGAAGCCGAGAGTGGTATTGGACAGCGCGATCCACTTGTAGCGGTCGTGCGTGCGCATGGCCGCGCCTGCGCCGTTGCCGGTGGTGTGGTCGGGGTGTCCTGTCGGTGCTGGCTCTGGCATCTGGCTCCCTGGTGAGTGTGGCAATTCCGGTGTCCCGGCAATTCCGGTGTCCCGGCAATCATGTCGCCCCGGTGCCCTGGCAATCGCCGAGCTGAGGTGAGCGGCTAGCGGGACGGTGTCGAGAACACGCTAACCTTAACGTTCACGGAAGAGTCTATACGCACCTCAGAACGCGCCAGACCGGTAGTGCCATCGTGCACCTGCAGCAGGTGTCCCGCGTGGCGCGGTGAGCCACGAGGTTGAACGAGCCGCGGCCAACCCTGGTCAGGCGTCTGGGCAAATGGCGGGCCGGGCGCGACGAGGTGGACCACGACGTGGCGGTGGTCATGGCGGCGAGACTGGCCATGAGCTCTGCTCGGGCGCTGGCTGCTGTGATAGCGCCGATCTACCTGGCGCTCGTCGGCTTCGACGCGTTCCGTCTCGGTATGCTGTTCCTGGCTGTGGCCGTGACCTCCGCGCTCATGTCCAGCTCGGTCGGCCTGCTGTCGGATCGAATCGGCAGGCGCCCGTTCCTGGTGGCGATGCCGCTTCTCGCCGCTGCAGCAGGCCTGGTGTTCGCCCTCACCACACGGACGGTGCCGTTGGTGGTGGCGGCCTGCCTCGGCACCTACGGTCGCGGCGCCGGAGCGGGTGGTGGTGCCGTCGGGCCCTACCAGCCTGCCGAGTCGGCTCTGGTGACCGAGCGGGTGACGGCATTCCGGCGCAACCAGGCGTTCGGGCGGCTGGCGTTCTTCTCTGCGCTCGGCGGCCTTGTCGGCGGCCTCGTCGCCGCTGTCGGTGCTCCGGCCACAGCTTCGCCGGCCCATGTGCTCGAGGCATTCCGCTGGGTGTTCGTCGCGACGGCTGTTCTCGCCGCCGCTGCAGGTCTGCTGGCGCTGGCTCTCGAAGACGAGAAGCACCGCGGGGCGAACAGGCCTCCGAGGACGCCGGTTCGCTTCCCACGGCATTCGAAGGCCCTCCTGATGCGCCTATGGGCGACCAACGGGGTCAACGGTGTCGCCATAGGCATGTTCGGGCCATTCGTCACCTACTGGTTCTTCCGTCGCTACGGAGCAAGTCCTGCCGAGCTCGGGTGGCTGTTTGCCGCGGTCAACGTAGCCAGCTTGGCGTCGACCCTGTCGGCCTCTGCCACGGCGAGACGCCTGGGCATCGTGCGGGCGATCGTGTGGGTTCGCGTCGTCCAAGGAGCACTGTTGATCCCGATGGTGCTGATGCCTTCACTGTGGCTGGCGGGAGGCATCTATCTGGTGCGCATGGTGGTGCAGCGCATAGGCATGCCGCTGCGGCAGTCCTACGCGGTCGGGATGGCCGATCCCGACGAGAGGTCCTCGGTCGCTGCACTCTCGAACGTTCCGGCTCAGGCCGCGATGGCCGCGAGCCCGGTGCTGGCCGGGTATCTCTTCAACGAGGTGAGCCTGGCACTGCCCTTCGAGCTCGGCGGGGCTCTCCAGATCGTGAACGCAGCGATGTACTGGGCGTTCTTCCGCCACATGTCTCCTGAGGAAGAACACCAAGAGCAGCGCGGCAGCGCTGCTGACATCCCCGGCACCGGTAGTGCCAGAGGCATTGGCAACGGCGATGGTATTGGTAGCGGCACCGCCCCCGCCCCCAGCCCCAGCCCCGGCAGATATCCTGAGGAGCGTGGCAGTGCGCGGTGAGCAGTACGACGCGAGGTTTGCGAGCCTGGCGGCTGAGGGTGCCTACTTGCACGGGGAGGCCGACCTCGTCGATTTCCTGCTCGGAGGGCCGCCAGCCAGGGTGCTCGATGCGGGTTGTGGGACGGGTCGGGTGGCCGTAGAGCTCGCACGGCGCGGATACCAGGTATCGGGAATCGAGATAGATCCTGAGATGCTTGACGTGGCGAGGGCCAAGGATCCCGAGGTCGCGTGGCATCTTGCCGACCTGGCGACATGGCAGGCGGAGGATGAAGCGAGGTTTGACCTCGTCATCGCTGCAGGCAATGTGATGATCTTCGTGCAACTCGGCACTGAGGCGGCGGTGGTCCGGACGCTTGCCGGAGCGGTCAAGCCGGGTGGACTGGTCGTGTCGGGCTTCCAACTCGGTAGGCAGCTTCCCCTGGAGCGTTACGACGCCATGTGCGCCGCCGCGGGGCTGGTGCTGGAGGATCGCTGGGCCACCTGGGACCGCGTAGATCGGA
>JAJZJN010000057.1 GCA_021851165.1 Actinomycetes bacterium | reverse complement strand
TGGTGCACGCCTTTGTCGTGGCAGAAGCTTGCCGTCTGGGCGCCCACGCAATACCTCACGGGGCCGCCGGGGCCGCTGAAGAGCACACCGACCGCACCGGTGAAACCCTCGGGACTCGATCCCGGGCCAGGTGATGTGTAAGGGTTCGGGTTCGGGAACGGGGAGTCCGACAGAGCACCGGCGGCGTCGACGTACAAGCCTGGCATGACCGTGAGCGCATGACCCACCCCGCGACGGGCGAGCTTGCCGAGCAGGCTCGACAATGCCTGGGTGACCAGGAGGCCGGCATGCGGGCCAACCGACTCGCTGTCGTCGGCATGCCCGAACCCGAAGCGGTCGTTCCAGTTCGAGCTCGTGAGCTCGTAGGACACCCACGGCTCCTGGTTCACCTCAGGCACGTTCACCGTCACCGAGGACGGCACACCGCTCGGTCCCGAGGGGGTCGTCTGGGATGCATCCTGAGAGCCTACGAAGTCACCCGGCGGCATCATGTAGCCGATCATGTCCTCGCCAAGGCCGGCAACGAACCTGTAGGGCTCTGTCATCTCCGCTGTGATCCAGGGAGTCATGGGCAGCGGTGCACCACAGGTGAAGCTCTTGGTCACAGGGTCGTAGCACGTCGTCGGGAACGGCATCTGCGATGCACTCAGGTGACCTCTCATGGCTGTGAAAGGAAACATCTCGCCAGGGACGTAGGCGAGCTGGGCAGGCCCGATGGTGAGCACACCCACGTCGGTCTTCAACCACAGGGCGCTGTTGGCATAAACGGGACCCGGTGGGAGGTGATAGGCGGGCGCAGGGACTTTGTCGAACGAGGCTCCGACACTGCACGTGGGGTCCACGTAGGCGGGCCTGTCTGCAAACAGACCCGAAGCGAAGGCGGCGGCGAAGAAGTTGCTCTCGAGCGGCACGCATAGCCTGGTGTGCTGGCCGATCAGATGGTGTATCGCCGAGGGCGCATAGAGCGTGGCAGCCGGGCTCGCAAGTGCCTGCTCAGCCGCGGTGGCCATCGCCTGCCCATATGCCATCACGAAGGCATGAGCCCTCGTGATCGGGCTCGCACCGCTCGGATTCGGATAGACACTCGAACAGCCGTCAACCGCCCCGTTCACGCCATGATAGGCGCCAGGCACGTTGACGACCTGGGTGCTCGATGGGCTGTAAACGGCAGGAGTCTCCACAGAGCCCACCAGGCCGCTCATCTCGAGGCCGACACCTCCGTATTGACGGACAAGGTCTTGGCGGAGAAAACCGGCCCAGTCGGCGCTGAACATGGTGGTGTCCGCCGCGACTCCCGAGAAGGCGAAGGTCTCCACATGAGTGTTGCCATTTACCAGTGTGAAGATCACCTTGTGCGTGGTTGGATTGATGGCCTGCATCACCGGGTCCATGTGATCCGCGATGAAGGGATAGGAGGACCAGCACTCCTGGACGTTTCGCGGCAGGCTGGCATACGCGAGCTTCAGCTCAGCCGGCTGGAGGTCGCGATAGGCCCTCGCGATGCCCTCTGCCGCCCGATGAGCGAGGAAGGCAAGGTAGTAGTTGTCCACACCGCTCGTCAGCGGAGTGGACGTAAGCACGGATTGAGTCGTGGAGTTGCCGGGCAGGCCGGTCCCGTCAGGTCCCCACAGGCCGATCGGGTCCGGAGCGGACTCGTCATGGGTCGAGGACACGAAGACCTGCGATACCTGGGGGACGAGCTTGGCGGCGTCGGCCCGGATCTGATCCATGGTCACGTTGAACAGGCCGATGGAGTCCACCACTACGGTGGCTATCCGCTGGGTGCCGAGCGCGTAGACGACCACCTCGGCCTGGACGGGGTTCCCCTGCTGCACGCTCGTGGGCCAGTGATCCTGACCTGGCGGTCCCGCGATGTAGGGCGCCTGGTAATGGCCCGCATGGTTCGCATCGCAGTAGGGATCGCCGACCACGTACTGGCCCAGGCTCGGGTCGATCGCGGGCACGTAGGGCTCCTCGAAGGCGAACAGCCGCTTGCCGGGCCACAGCTGGGCAACCTGGGCGGGGCTCGATCCGCACGCGGGGACGAAGGTCCTGTTCGAGGCCACGGTGTAGGGAGGCGGAGTGATATCGACCACTGCAGCACCTGCCTCGAAGGGGACCGAGGGGACTCGATGCGATGGCGCCTGGCCGATCGTCACGGTGATGGCGGCATCACTCCCGCCTCCCGATCCCGGAGCATGACCGATCGTCGTGAGCCCGGCACCACCGAGACCGAGGGTGAGGCCGGCCAGCATCGTGGCGGCAAAGCGGCTGATACCTGGACGCATCGCCTACTCCTTTCCCAGTGCCGTGCCAGGCAAGGCACAACTAGCCGTTGGGGAGCGAGGCGCCCTAGTCGTGGCCAGGTTGTTCGTGTTCCACAGGTCATGATGCGCCATCGGCCACGGCCCGCTCGAAGCACACGCAGGCGTAGGGGTCGACCACACGAAGAGAAATCCCTCTCGCGTGCCGGCAGCAAGAACCTGTTCCGCGAGCGACCCGAAGCTGCCGAAGCTTGGCGAGTTCACCATCCACCCGCCGGTGAACTTGGGAAACCCTGGGGCCTCCTTGCCGAGCGCGTTGACGGCGCGCAGGTCGTAGGTCGCGCTTCCTTCGACGACGTATGGCCCTGCTCCTGATCCGCCCACGTCCGCCACGATCGGCTGGTCGAAGAACTCCATGTCGTTCATCGCCTGAGGGAAGGCGGTGTCGAAGTGCCCCGTCGTCGCCGACCAGGCGTCGACCTGGGCGGGATGGACCGGGTGGTCGCCGGGAAAGGCCACATTCAGTGCCTCGGCGAGGCTGAGCGCTGGGGCCACCAGGCTGTTGCCCGGGGCTCCCGGCCCGAGTGGAGCGAAGATCGGTGCCCCGAGAGCAGGTATGGATGGACCGCCCTGGTTGGTATTGGACAGAGCACCGACAGGCTGGGTGGATGCCACGATCGGCTTGCCATCCGCTCCGGTGCCGAAAGCAGAGGTGCCGTTTGGATCGAGCACGTAAGCAGGTCCTGCGGCACTCATCACCCCGACATCGAGCTGCCTCCCACCACTCACCGCCGTGGGGCCGAGTGCCGGACTGTTCGTGATGCCATCACCGACATCGGGAAGTAGCGACGAGATGAAGTCCGCAATCGGGACCGGCCAGCCAGGAAGGAAGGCACCGGGGTTCGGGTAGCCCTGCGGTGCCGGTGCCCCCGCAGCGGCCGGATGAAGCGAGCCGTCGGGCTCGATCGCGTACACACGGGAATTGGCTGTATTGAAGGCGCCTGCCGCGCTGCCGGCCACACCCAGGACGCTGTACAGCGGGTCCCCGGCAGAAGTGTTAGGCGACCCCGAGTACTCCTCGTTGGAGCCAACCACCACGTCGGGCGGCCCGCCGCCACCGTTCAGGTTGCCAATGGCAGGCGTGTCCATGAGCTTCGTGCCCTGGGTCACGTTGGAGCCAGGCTTGAAGACGACCTGGTTGCTCGCCGGGTTGACCGATGCCACCTCGCTCGGATCGACCACGAGGACCGGCCAGCCGGGCACCGGCTTGCCATCCGGCTGCCACGCGTAGACATGGCGGTCCATGGACGCGGCAACGATGTCCAGGGTGCCGTTACCCTGAAGATCTGCCAGGGCGGCGTTCGAGGCAAAGCCGGGAAGCACCCGGTTGTCGGGATTGGCCACCGCTGGGCCTGAGAACGCCGGGTTGCTCTGCACGGGAAATCCCTGGAGGATGTGCCCCGCTGCGTTCCAGGCGTAGACTCGCCCGGCCCAGTCGGTCGCAACCACGTCGAGGCAGCTCCCGCTTGCAGCAGCCGATCCCTTCGGATGGAGGCAGGGTGCCGAGGCGTTCGTCAGGTCGCCCACAGCTACGACACCGCTGATGTCGGTGGGCGAGCCGCGCGGCGGGTCTACCGCCCCGGAGCGGTAGGCAAGCTCGCCTGGGTGATAGCCGGAGTCCAGCCCGGTGTGGACGGGCCAGCCCTTCAATTCCTTGCCATTCGGAAGGATGGCGTGGATATTGCCGTCCGTGGTGGCCACGAGCAGCACGTTCGATCCGTGCGGCCCTATCGGGGCCAGCGTCGGGGCAGTGTCGATCGAGCTCAGGAACCTGAGCGGATGCCCGAAGACCAAGCCGGCCGAGCTGTGCAGGAACTCCGCACGATGGGACATACCGACGAGAGGGCGGGGACCCCGGTCTTGCACCACCACGCGAACCGTGAAGGTGAAGCGGTTGGCATCGGGCTGCCCAGCCGACCCGACAGGACCCCCGCTAAAGCTGCTACCCGCAGGGAAGAGCCGAGCAACCTGGGCAAGGTTGAGATCGGCGAGCACGCCCTGGTCCACGCCCTGACCCGAGAACGTCTTCACAGCGCGCCACGTGCCGGGCTCCGGACCGGATCCGACGCCGACTTGCACCTGGGCACGCCACTGGCATGCCGGGCCGCTCGGGGCACTACCAGGGCAGGTTCTCGGGGTGCCCACCACTCCCTTCACCGCTAGAGTGCCCGAGGGACTCAGCGTCTCGAACCAGGGAAGGTTGGTGATCTCCGCCTCAGGGGGTATGAGCCCCTCGGCTATCCAGTGCACCAGGCGGGACGCGTCGAGCCGCCCGTAGCCGAAATAGGGAGTGAAGCCCGGATGCGTCGGGAACCTCGTGGTCGGGATCGGCGCTGCAACGGCATAATTGTCGGGCGGACCGGCCGGAGGGGCCGCCTTGCCGAAGTCAACCGAAGATGCCGTCATGGTGACGAGCTGGCGTATCTCGTTCACCGAGAGCGGCACCGGTGCCCCGGTAACAGTCGTGAGCCCTGGATAGGCTTTGAGGCGGCCCCGGGCAAGCTGCGCCGCCGCGGCAGACTCCGCGAGGCCGATCACGCCCGAGGTCTTGCCAGTCGCCTCCGACGAGCACGACACGCTCGGTGTGCTGACAGCGATGTTGGCGCCGTAGTTGGTGCATCCGTTCAGGTAGAGATAGCTCGGCGGGTTGTACACCGGCACGTTGTCCGGCCCCCGGGGTGCCTCGGTGACGCTGTTGACGACGATCGTGTGCGACAGCAGCGCCGGAAGGTTGTGATGCTGGGCATGCTCGTCAGCCGCGGAGGCGATCACCGGAACGCCATGAGACTGGGCATACGCAACCGCCTGGCGGGCTACATTCGTGACATCTACGGTTCCGAGGGCCTCCTGGACGACGTTCGCGCCGGAGTCCACCGCAAAGAGCACGCCCTCGGCGAACTGGTTCGCCGAGGTGATGAAGGAATCCCCCACCCGAACCGGCAGGATCATGCAGTTAGGGCAACCCCCGACCTCCTCGGTGAGGTTGCCCGCGGCCCCGCCGGAGTCCATCGCCTCGCCGGTGCCGTGGTCGTAATGGACGATGTCATAGGGGTCGTTCGTGTTGCCGACGAAGTTCCAACCGGAGATGGCCTCAGTGAAGCCGGCCGGACCCTGATGGCCGTAGTAGTAGGGATTCTTCACGGTGGTGCCGTTCGCACCCGGCATGGTCGGCGTGCCGAATGCGCGGATGAGGTCCTCTGGTGAGATGCCGTGATATCCCCACGTGGTCCCGCTTGCATGAGTCGCGCAGAACAAGCCGCCATATGCCTTGGCCACTGCGGCAACTCGGGGGTCTGCCGCGTACTGCTGGACGTTCACGACCCCGGTGTCGAGAAGATCGTACGGGTTGGGGTCGCTGAACTTGGATCCTTCGGCCTCGAGCTGGGTCTTGGTCAAACCCCCGGCGTTCTCCGGATAGGGCAGCGCGGCCGGGTTCACGTAGATCTTGTCCACCACGGCCGGGTCACACCACTCGATACCCGAGTCCGTGACCGCAATCAGGGTGCGCGGGCTGCCTGTGGTCACCTGCCAGGCGGTGTCAAGCGACATGCCCCGCACCCCGCAGAGCTCCTGGGGGTTCTTGTAAAGCAGCGGGTTGTTCGACCGAGCCGAGGTGTATTTCCACGCATCGCCCTGGTTGCTCCAGTTGGAGGGCCGGAGAGGCGGAAACTGCACAGGCGCTGCATCCAGTGTGGCGGCCGTGGCAGGGTTGCCATCCGACTTGGCCATGAGCGCCCTCGACAGCGGCGGCCACGGGACGGTGCCCGTGAGGCTCTCCTCCTGACCGGGGGTGGCAGTGTTCGGGTCGTTCGGGCTCGGCAGCGGAGGGCATGACTTGGGCCGATGTGGCGTGTATCCGAACGCCGCGCGAGTAGGTAGTGATGCTGGCGGCAATGCACCGCTGCCTCCCAGGGCGGTGGTTACCGATACCTGGCCGGACAGCTCGCCACCTGCTCCAGCACCGACCGAGGCACCGACCGAGGCACCGACCGGTGTCTGAAAGCCGGCAAGGGGCGCCACGGAGAGGGATCCGAGCAGACCGATCGCCGCCAGCAGCTTGAGCATCCACGAACCTCCCTCTCGATGACCACGCGGCTAGTCCTGGCTTGAAGCGCCGGCGCTGATTGGCACGAGATCGCGCTCTGGCACGCCGGACGCGCCATCTCACAAGGCTACGAGCGGGGCTCTCCGACGCCTAGGGACGCTTTGTCGAAAGTTTCGAGGGCAAAGCTGGACAACGGGGCCAGTCCGCCAGAGGCTGCTCCCGGGTCGGCCGGCGGTGCGAGCCCACCGGAGGTGAGAACCTCCCACGCGAAGAGACCAAGCTCCAGGTTGAACATTCCTCGTGAATCGGTTAGGTCGACTCCGGTCAGACGCTCGATCCTGGCCAGGCGTGCCGTGACCGTGTGCCGGTGGACGAACAGTCGCTCGGCGGCGCGCCCGAGGTTCCCCTGCGCCTCGAGATAAGCCTCAAGGGTCTGGACGAGCTCATTGGTACCGCTGGTCGCACTCCCGAGATCGAACAGGGGAGCCACGCTCGCGCGGTAGAGGTCCGTTGCAAGCGAGAGGTCGGCACCCAGAAGAAGGTAGGGAAGCATGTCGGTGTACGTGGCCACCGGTTCCTCGCGCCCGAGCCCCACCAGAGCGCGAAGTGCCTGGGAGGCCTGCCGGTAGCTCTGCGCGATCCCGCTGACGCCATGGATGACGTTGCCGACGCACGCCCGTAGCTGAGCACCTGCCGGAAGCCGCACGCCGGCGATAGCCGAGCGCACCTGGTCGACCACCCCGCCAAGCAGCACCCTGTCGTCCGCCACCACTATCGCCAGAACCACGCCGGCCAGCTTGTCGACGATAGGAGCGGCCCCGATCGGGCGCACCTCACCAAGAGCGGCAATCAGAGCACGCTCCAGGGAAGAAGGCCCGAGGCCTGGACCGGGTGACTCGTCGCTTCCCGGTGCAGTAGCGCAAGCCGCCACGACCACATGTGCCTTGCCGAGCCGGTAGCCGGCCTCGGCCGCCTGACGACCGGCAGCCACATCGTCGTCGATCAGGCCGCGGAGCAGGTTCTCGAACAGCGCTCGGCGCGTACGTTCCTCCCCCGTCGCGGCACGCTCCTGTGCCTCCACGAAGGACTGCGAGACCTCCTCAGAGATACGGGCAGTCACGTCGAGGATGGCCGTGGTGATCGCGCCCGACACGGTCACGATAACCCATGCATCGCTCGCTATCTCGGCGAGCTCCGCGAGGATGCCTTCCCAGACAATCCGCGTTCCCACCTGGTATGCCCTCAGGACCGCGTGCAGTGGGAACCCGTGCTCTGCACGCCGCGCGCCAAAGGAGCGCAGGGCGGCTACATGGGACTCCTCGAGTGTCGCCGTGCCGCCTACGACGATGTCGATCAATACCTCGAGATGCATACGCGTTACGGCACGCACGTCCTCGCGCAGGTCGGGGTCGTCGAGCGCTCGATAAGCAGCAATCTCCTGCCCGTAGCCAGCGAGCATCGCGTCGGTCAGCTCGTCCAAGCGCTTGGTGACGCGCTCCCCGAGCAACGCTCGCGTCTCATCAGCTCTGGCGCCGGAAAGCGACTCACGCGACTGGTGCGCGGTGTCAACGGATCCAGTCATCACCTAAGGCAACGTGCATCGGCAGCACTACTTGCGATCTGCAGACCGCGACCTGGCAGGTCGATCTGAACGTATCGGGGAGAGGATGCTCAGCCGAGCCTGTGGACCTGTGAAGGCGGCCACAGCACGGAGATCGCCTTGCCGAGAATCAGGCTGCGTGGCACGGCGTGTCCGGGGAAATAGCGGGAGTCTATGGAATGGAGCCTGTTGTCGCCCATGAGGAAGTACTCTCCTTTCGGGATGCGGTAGGGCCCGAAGGTCTTTCCCTGCGCAGGGCTACGAAGCCAGGGCTCGCGCAGCACCCTGCCATCGATCAGCACGGCGTCCGGTGTCACCTGGACCACTTGACCTGGAAGCCCTATCACACGCTTGATGAGCACTCGGTCCACTGGAGCGAACTGGTGCCGCCAGGCACTGATCAAAGCATTGCCGGAGTGGGCAGGGATGGCCTTGAACTCGGGGTTCTCGAACACGACCACGTCGCCCAGTCTCGGACCATGCGTCGCGTAAGCAACCTTGTCGACAAGCACCAGATCGCCAGGGTGGATCGCCGGAAGCATCGAGGTCGTCGGCACCACCACCACCTCGACCGCGAAGAGCCAGGCAACGACTACGCCAAGCACTATCAGCAGCGGGAGCCCGACCAACATGAGCACCCCCCGCCGGTGGGGCCGCCGGTGGGGGCCCAGCGAACCTGGGGCACCGACCCCTGGATCGTGATTCGGGCTCGAATCCGCACCGGGCCTGTCCCCGGTCGGTTCTCCAGCCAGTCCATCTGACCTGCTCGTGCCTGCCAGGGGCAAAGCCGTCACTCGACGTCGCTCTCCCCGGTAACCAGGCTCAGGTCATGAGCAGCGAGCCCGAGCTCGAGCACGCGCCGGTCGCTGCCCCTGGCAAGCTTCAGCCCGGTGAGCGTCTCGATCCGCTGGGCGCGAGCAGAGAGGGTATGGCGATGCACGCCCACTTGCGAAGCGGCATCCCCCACTGTGAGATATCTGGCGGCGAGAAGTGCACGGAGCGTCGACACGATCACATCGGTGCGTCCCGCGTCGGCGCCGCGAAGCGGGTCGACCACGATCTTGCACAGGTCGCGAATTATCTCGGGGCTCTCGATGAGCATCATGTCCACCAGCAGCTGAGCGTAGGTATAGATGCCCGGAGGAAGGTCGAGCGTTACCGCCGCCTCCAGTGCACGGCACGTCTGTGCGTAGCTTGCCGCGATGCCTCCCATCCCTTCCTCCACCAGGCCGACAACTCCGATCAGCTTCATTCCAGCCGGGGCCGCTCGGCCGACCTCCCGCTCCAGACGCTTCGCCAGCGCCGCAGGTGCAGACCGGCCATCCACCGCGTACACGGCGATGACCCTGGGCCCACGGGTATGCAGGAGCACCGCTCCAGGTTCGTCGAAGCCACCCAGAGCCTTCGCGAGCGCTGCGGAGGCTTCCGTCGAGCTGGTTGAAGGTGATGCCACGCGGGAGCCCGCCCGCCTGAGCTCTATCGTGACAGCTGCATGCGACTTGCCTAGGCTGATCCCTACCTGCCGCACGAGCTGGCCGAGCATCGCAGTGCTGCGCGACGTGCCGTCGAGCAATTCGTCCACGATGCCCTGCCGGCGGCGTTCGTCGCCTACGGCCGCCTCGCGCGTGGTCACCATGAACGCGTCCGTGATCACCCGGGCTACAGCGCTGGCTACATCGAACAGCAGGCCGCTCACTCCGGCCAGTACCTGAGACACGACCACGGAGCCCGACCCGAGCTCGAGTTGCACGAGTTGCTCTAGCTCCTCGACAAAAGCGCTCCAGGCCACCCAGGTCCCTACATGGTACGCACGGAGGACCGCCTCGATCGGGAAGCCCTGCATTGCCCGGCGACGGCCGAGCTCTCCCAGGTGCACCAGCACATCGGCCTCGATCCCTGCCCCCCGTGCAAGGGTCCTCAGGAGCACGACCACGTTACGGCGCGTGGTCTCATGGACCTCTTCGGACACTGCAGGATCGTCCAGGGCCGCGTAAGCCGGTATCTCCTGGGCGTAGCGAGCCACCATGCGCTCGGTCAGCTCGTCGACGCGCTGGGCCAGGCGGGACACGACCCGAGCCCTCAGCTCGGTCACGGTGCCGGCCGGCGCCCGGGCTCCGCCTTGCACCGCCGTGCTATCCGGCGCTGGCTGCGTCGGCCGCAGCATCCTGGTCCGTGCCAGCCGCACCCGGAGCATCACCAGCTTCGGTGGGATTGGCCGGGACAGCATCATCGCCGGCTGAGGGCTTGTCTGGAGCAGGGACCCTCAGACCCCTGACGGCGAAGACCACCAGCACGGCACCCGCACCGATGGCCATACCAGCCACCAGGCTCACCATGGTGGATGCGGTGGCAAGTGCAACCGGGCTCATGGTGGTGTATGCGGTGGCCAGTGCAACCGGGCTCATGGTGGCGTGCCCCGGTAGCCCTTCACGGAATGGCAACCGGTAGGGACTGGTTGAAAAGCGTGGCACCGTCGCCGATCAACGCGCCGACAGCCACGCAGTAGTTGAAATAGGGCACGCAGTCCTGGCTCTGGGTGACGATGGCGTGGCCAGTGAAGTCAATCGAGGTATCGGGCACGATGCTCCCCCCGGTAAGCACCGGGAGCCACACCGGGAACGGCGACGGAGCACCGGGGGCGGTGTCGACATTGGAACCAAGCCCGAAATTGCCGACCGTGTGGTAACCCTGCTGATAGCCGCTTCCGACCACGTTCACAAGTGGACCCCCGACGTCGTAGAACGGCGGAACGAGCCCGAGCGGCGGCACGATCACCGGTGGCGTACCCGGCACGGCAGGAACTGTCGTGACTTTGTACGCGAGCTGCGAGCCCGTCCCGAATCCAACGTACGCGTGGACGACGTCACCTGCGTTGGCCTCGGGAAGGCTCGGAAGCTGCTCGGCGGAGTCTGTCGACCCGAAGTCCGCCAAGGCCTGGGCGACACTCATCGTGACTTCCCTGGTGCCTCCGCCCTGGGTTGGCAGTCTTAGGTGCAGCGGGGCGGCAAGAAGGCGATCGGGATCTACGCCGTGTGCACGCGCTGCCTGCTCGAAGCGCGTGAGCAGCGCCGCGCTAGCCGGGTGGCCTCGATTGGTCGTCGAGGTGGGCTGCGCCGCACCGGCGACTCCGGCGCCTGCAGCGCCTACGACACCCACGACGACCAGCACAGCCAGCAGGACCAGACCGAGCATGGACGGGCAATACCCGACCGCGCGTCGCGCTGTCGTAGTTTCAGGTCGACCGCGTTCCCTCATCAGCAGATTCCTTTCGCGACGTTGATCCCGTAGATGTCGACCCCGTAGGTGATGTTGATCCAGCCGAGCAACGAGCCTGCGTAGACGAGGAACTGAGTCCCACTCGGACAGTTGATCTGCCCGGTGCGATTGACGCTCAGGCTGTAAGGCACACAGGTTCCGAATGCACAGGCCTCGTTCACCTTGTACGTGATGAGGCGATTGAGGGCGTAGAACCCGCTTGGCAGGGTCACCTTGAAGTGCCCGCTTCCGCTCGGGTCATTGGCATCCGTCGCATACCCCGAGAGGTTCTGGCTGTTCGTGTTGATGAACAGGGAGCCCTGCATCGAGGAGGTCTGCAATGCCACACCGAGGGTCTGTATGCGCATGTCCTGTATGAGCAGGGTGCCGCGGGTGAGGTTCACAGTCGTCGGCTGCGACGAGCTGAAGGAAAGCGATCCGCTGCCCCCCTGCTCGTTCGTCTGGCACGCATTGGAGCTCGACGACTGACAGACGGAGAAGCTGGCTGGTAAGGGACTGGTCATCGAGGCCTTGGTCTCCACGCCCCCGGCGTTGGTATCCACCGCCAGGCTGCTCGTTGGCGCAGACGCCGTATAGCTGATGTTCGTCACGCCGGCCGAGGACTGGCTGAAGCTGAACACCACCTGCGACACCAGGTTGTCAAGAGTGACGTCGGTGAAGCTCAGGGCCCCGCCGGATTCCTGCTGCTCGATCTCGACAAGCAGCGGCACCCCGGCAGAGCTGGGAGGAGCGGTGTCCAGTGTCGCGTCGACGCTGGAGCTGCCCTGGCTAACCGATACCTTCTGAAGGTCGTAGACGCGAGCGAATACGACGAACTTCGAGGGGAGATCTTCGTACAGCACCCCATTGTCGCCGGCCGGTATGGCATCGGTAGGGCCACTTGTCAGGTCTAGCTGCACGAGGCCGATCGTCTGCCCATGGGCGTCGAGTGCGACGGTGCCGCCGCCTGAGGTGCTCGGCACGGCAGTGAGGTCAACCTGCTGGGGCACCTGCTCCAGGAGCAGGTGCGCCGCTGTCGCTCGACCGAAGACGCCACTGGGATTGAGGTCGTCCGCAGTGATGCGTGCCACAGGAGCCGATGCGGTGTAGCTGAAGTCACCGGCGCCTGGCACATAGGTGAGTGAGATCTGCGCGGGCAGCGCTTGGAACGTGGTGTCTATGGTGACTGGTCCATCCACGAAGGTCGCACCGAAATCCGCCACGCTCGCGTACGTGTCCGAGCTCACTTGGAACGCGGCATCAGGACCGGCGCTGAGCGTCAGCGTGGCGGTAGGTGGTACGGGCGCATACGACAGCAGGGCCGTCTGTGGGTTCTGCGGACCGTTCGCGGTCTGCTCGAAGGTACCTGCTACGACCACCAGCGAGGAACCGGGATTGCTGTCGGTGAAGCTTAGGACGGTATCAAGCACTGTCGACTGGGTCCGGATCGCGTTGGCCGTTCCCTGGTACTCGCCCGGTGCGCTCGATGCCAGGGCGTCGTAGCCGAAAACGGTTCGCTCGCTCGTGCCGGCGGACGTAGGGAGGGTGAAGATGGCTTCCACCTCCACCGGCAGCGTGGCTGGAGCTCCCGGTAGCTTCACGACGTCGAGCACCGCGTGGCTGCTGGTCGGATCGATGACAAGGTCTGCCGCGAGGTCAGGAGCCGTCGACCCCGCGGTTACCAGCACGGGCACGCCCAGGGTGGCCGGGTAGTCCGTAGTCGTGGGCGAGCTTGCACCCGGCGCCTGGTAAACCGCCCGGAGGGTGTAGTCGATCGAGCCGGGATACGCAATGACGTCGGCCGGCAGGCCAACGACCGTGCTCAGCACCTCGCCGGCGAGTGACTCGATCGTGCTCGGCGCCTCGCCGGCGAGTGACTCGATCGTACCGAGTAGCTGCTGAGGGGTGGGCAGGCTGGACGTGGTGGGCAGGCCGGAAGTGGACGGGAGGCTCGAAGTGGACGGGGGGCTCGCTGCCGGCGGTACCGATGTCAAGGCAGGCACGCTAGGAAGCGTGGGGACGGACCCGGGAAGAGTCCCTGCATACGACGAATGGACAGCGACTCCGAGCCCGATGGGCACGAATAGCGCAGCGAGCGCGCAAAGCCGCGCAAAGCCGCGCGCGATCACACGCTGCCCCGCCCCGTGGGCCCTGCATGCCTTGGTACTTCCAGGCTGGCGCATCTCCATCCTCCCTCTCGTCCTTCTCGATTTCTCGGCTTGCCGTCTTGCCGGTGATCGCAGCGGCCACGATGCCGCCGCTATCACCTCTGTGCACCCCTATTGCAAGTGGGTCACCCCTGCTGCCATCAAGGCCTGAGTCGCATCCTCGCTTCAGCTGGGCGTCGTATAAAGGACTCGCGCGTAAGTGGTGTCTGCATGGCCCTGCGTTGGCATCGCCTGCAGCACAAGCGACTTCGAGAAAGCAAGGCCGCCTGGCGGGAAGAAGTGCATGGCGTAGCACGAAGAACAATCCGCTGGTGCTGAACTGTTCCCACCCCAGAAGCTGCTGTCACCGAGCCATGCATATCCGTTCTGGCCATCATTCAGGATCGTGTGCCCGTCGATCGTGAGAATGAATATCTCGTTCGAGTCTCCACTCACGTTGCCGGCCACCAGGCCCTTCAGCATGCCGCGACCAGCGAGGCTCACTAGGGTGGTGGGCTGACCGTTGTCTGGAACCGTGCCACCGAAGACAGCGGTATAGGGCTCCCCCGGGGCTCCGGCAGAGACCTTCACACGCCCGGCGGAGTTCTCCGGCAGGTTCGACACGCTCACGCTGCCGTTCACGCCGAGGCTGCCCTTGGGAAGTGCCACACGGATGCGCCCGGCAGAGTTCACGTTCTGCTCGCGCACGCCGACGGCGGGCACCTGGGCCGAGAGGGCGCCTGCGGGCTGGATGGCGCTCACCGCCGCAGCGGCGGCACCACCGCTTGCAAGCACGAGGCCGATGGCGCCCATGCCCAGAGCTAGTCGATGGGTAAGTCGTGGAAATCTCATGTCGGTCTCCTGTGTCCTTTACTGATAGCTCGTTGTGCGACTGTGCGACTGTGCGACTGTGCCTCGCGCCTCGACTCCTTAAATTCCCCCCAGCACATAGAGGTGGCTCAGCGCGTCCGCGAAGGCGACGAAGGGACCCGCGCCGCTGCTGGACGCGAGAGGCGAGCCCTCGACTACGAACACTCCCGCCAACCCGAGCGAGCTCGAGGAATAGGAGACCCCCACGATCTCGGCTCCCCCGGCTAGAGATACCGCCTGCATCGTGGGATCAGCCAGCACTCTCGATGGCGAACCTGTCGTCGGCGCGAAGACGAACTGCCTCGTGCCAGGGTTCAGCTCGATAGTGCCTTGACCGGTCGCGTCGACGAACCGATACCACTGGTTCGATCCGCCGAGAGTCGCTGGTGGCGACGATGGCACAGTGGGCATGGTTGGCACACTGGGCATGCTTGGCACACTGGGCATGGTTGGCACAGTGGGCATGGTTGGCACACTGGGCATGGTTGGCACACTGGGCAGGGTTGGCGGCGACGGGGGGCTGAACGGCGGCAGGTCCGGTAGACCGACTCCAGTGCGCTCCAGGACGTAGACGTGGTTGACCGTATCGACTACCGCCACGAACTGGCCCGTCTCCTCGACAAAGGCACCGACCAAAGCAAGCTCGGTGGAGGTGTAGGTGATGTCGATCACGTGCTCCCCGTCGGCAAGGGCCACCACGGTCATCTGAGGGTCGGTGGTGGATGGGCTCACCTCACTCGGGCTCGCAGATGGGGCCTGGAATAGGAACTGCTTGGTCGGGGGGTTCACCTTCACCGTGCCGGTGCCGTTGGCATCTACGAAGTGGTACTGCCAGGCGACATGGAACGGCACGTCCTGTGATGCGGCCAGATAGTCGCTGCTACCGGTAAAGCTCGCAACCAAGGTGTACTCCCCCGGACCCGCTGCCGGGGTTGGCGTAAGACTCACCTGGGCGACGCCCGAGGCGTTTGTCATGGCGATCACAGGAGTCGTGGCAGCCCTGCCGGAGCCGTTGTCCAGGACAAAGCTGACCTCTCTAGATGCCAGGCGGTTCGTGTTGTCCGCATCCCTCAGGGTCATATAGATGGGTGCCGAGGGCTCACCCCATGTCGCAGAAACGGCTCCTGCTGCCTGAAGTGTGGTTGGCGCCCGAAGCACCACGAAGGGAACCTTCGTATTGGCCGCCCCGTACCCGCTAGCACCGGCGAAGGCAACGAGAAGCTGGTATGACCCTGCAGCTGCAGTAACGGTCACGGTCTTCGATGCGACGCCTTGAGAGTTCGTGGTGGCGCTGATCTGCATGTCACCCAGTGTGAAGCTCACGGACTCACCTTGGATCGGGATACCCGTGCCCGAGGTGAGCGTCGCAGAGAACGTGGCCGGCTCGTCGTAGGTAGCTGACGTCGCCCCTGTATAGGTAAGGCCTGTCGGGCTCTCGACGACGAAGGGGACCTCTGCCACGCCCGGCGCGTAGGTTGAGTTCCCGGGGAACTCCACCAATAGCAGGTAGCTGCCTGGCGACGTGTTCAGGTCGAGTGAGGCGGATGCCACCCCAGACGAGCTCGTGGTCGCGCTCGCAGTGAGTGAACCGAGGCTGAAGTCAATCGGAGCGCCCTGAACAGGGGTACCCGAGGCTGAAGTCAGCGTCGCAGAGAACGTGGCCGTCGACCCGCTGAGAGCGCTAGTCGGGCCACTGTATGACAGATCAGCGCAAGCACCCGGGAGCACCTCCAGGGTGGCCGTACGAAGCGTGTTCGCCCCCGAGACGACGATTCCCCATGATCCGGTCACCCCGCCTTTGGACATGCCGTCAGCCTGGCCAGGGGCGTTGAACACGACATGGTACGTCCCATCTGCATTGGTGGTCACCTGCTTGGTAATCACGTCGCCTGCCCCGAGGGCGCTCTGGTCCAGGGTCGCCTGGAGGCTCTGGTTGGGCTCGGGGCTCCCGGCATAGCTGAGGGTGCCCGAGACCGACACGCTGCCCCCGGCACACGAAAGGTCCGGGTTCACGAGCTCGCTGATCGAGGCAGCATGTCCTGGAAGCGAGTACGAGGTGAGAGTCCGCAGGATGGAGGCTGTCCCTCCCGACATCGGAATCTGAAGATGCTCACGCACCACGTTGCGCACTCCCGGACTCCACCAGCGATGATCGAAGGTGGAGTCGTAGGTGCTCGTAAGATCCACGTAGTCCGTTGCGAAGGTCCCCGCCTGCACCGACACCGTCTGTGGAGACACCGAAGCGTTCGCGTCGAGCGTATAGTTCGAGTTGAAGTTCGAGCCCCCTGACACAACCGATTCGTAGTTCAAGAATCCGGTTACGTTGATCAAAGAGTGGGTGTGCCAGGTATCTCCAGGATGCATCCGGAACACCTCCTTGCGCCAGGGGGGACCGGGGGTCATGTTGTATTGCATCTGGGCCGAGGCGTTCTGCCAACCCAGGGGGAATCCCGTGTTTACCTGGCCGTTAGCGCTCTGTTCCTCCTTCTGGAAGACCATCGCTAGATCCGATATACGGAGATCCTCGAAGCCCGACACGGTGCCGTTGGACACATTGAACGAATATCCCGACACGTTCCCACCGCCACCCGTGATGTTGCCGGAGATATTCACGTTGTAGACCTGGTAGCCGTCGTAGCTTCCCGTACCGCTCACCGTGTAAGTGACGACTTCGTTGATCGTCACGTTGGACCCGGAGCCGTTGAAATTGAAGGTCTGGTCGTAGGTCCACGAGTCCCCGGGGAACCATGTCGCGACATCGGTCCCTCCGAACTGCGCGGGAGGGCTCGATGCGCCGGCCGGGACAGCCCCGATACTGGCGAGCACCGACAGGCTGGCTGCCATCACACAGATCGCCCCTATCAGACGCGCAGAACGCGCGATGGCAGCCTCCGCTCGCTGGAACCGGCCACAGCGGGGGGACCGGGTGTCGTGTTGCAAGCTGGTGATCACGGGAGAACTCCTAGATTCTTGAGCACGTAGATCCTCGATCCGGTATCGGCGGTTGCAGCGAAGGTGCCGCTCTGCTCGACGAATGCACCATCAAGCACGATCGCCGAAGAGGCATAGGAGATCTCGATCACTGTCGTGGTCGGCGTGACGGGTACAACGCTCATCTCGGGATCGCTGACCGGGCCCAGCACCTCTGTAGGGTTCGACGAGGGTGCCTCGAGACGGAACTGATCCGTACCGGGGCAGATATCGACGGTGCCTTGCCCAGATGAGTCCACGAAGTGGTAGGGCCATGCGAGATGGAAGGACACGGAGGCCGAGGAGGCCGCTCGGTCCCTCGTACCGGAGAAGGAGACCGCCAGGATGTAGTTCCCC
>JAJZJN010000056.1 GCA_021851165.1 Actinomycetes bacterium | reverse complement strand
TCGCGGCCATCTCAGTCGTTGACATCAAGCAAGCCCGCTGCGAACGAGCTCCATGTCAGCATCGACCATCATGGCCACCAACTCCCCGAACTCGACCTTCCGCCTCCAGCCGAGCACCTCGGCGGCCTTGGAGGGATCTCCCACCAGCAGGTCGACCTCGGCTGGCCTGAGGAAGCGCTCGTCGATCGCCACATGCTCCTTGTAGTCCAGCCCCACGTGGGCGAACGCGAGCTCGCACAGCTCACGCACCGAGTGCGTCTCGCCGGTTGCGATCACATAGTCATCCGGCTGGTCCTGCTGGAGCATCAGCCACATGGCACGCACGTAATCCTCTGCATAGCCCCAATCACGCTTGGCATCGAGGTTGCCGAGGTAGATCTTGTCCGCAAGGCCGTTCGCTATCCGGGCAACACCATGGGTCACCTTCCGGGTCACGAACTCGAAGCCACGGCGGGGACTCTCGTGATTGAACAATATCCCCGACGAAGCATGCAGACCGTAGCTTTCACGGTAGTTGATGGTGATCCAATGGCCATAGACCTTGGCCACGCCGTAAGGGCTACGGGGATAGAACGGCGTGGTCTCACTTTGCGGCACTTCATGGACCTTGCCGAACATCTCCGAGGTGGACGCCTGGTAGAAGCGGATCTCGGGATCTGCTATCCGGACGGCATCTAGCAGGCGGGTCACTCCGAGAGCCGTCGTCTCGCCGGTAAGGACCGGCTGGCTCCAGGAGGTCTGCACAAAGGACTGCGCCGCAAGGTTGTAGACCTCGACGGGGCGATGCTCCCGGAGGATCCCTATGAGTGACACCTCGTCCAGCAGATCGCCTGCCACAAGCGTCAGCTCGTCCTGGATGTGGGCGATCCTCTCGAAGTTAAGCGTCGAGGATCGCCGCACCATGCCGATCACCTCGTAACCTTCCTGGAGGAGCAGCTCGGCCAGGTAAGAACCGTCCTGGCCTGTGATCCCGGTGATAAGGGCCTTCTTCTGCATCGTCTACCTCAGCTCCCTGGTTCGGCTCCCCCGCCGACAACCGGCGGGGGCCGGCCCTTCAGGCCGGTCAGATCTCATGGCTCAGCTTCCTCGCCACTCCGGCGGCCTCTTGTCCAGGAAGGCCGCGATGCCCTCGGCTGCGTCATCGGTAAGGGTCGTGAGCGTAAGCATCGCATGAAGGTGGGCAAGCGCCTGGCTGGCCTGCATGTCCCACACAGCGTAGAACGCATCGCGCCCCAGGCGGACCACCGCGGGAGACTTGGCCGCGATCGTACCGGCAAGCTCCGCAACAGCGACATCGAGCTGGTCGTGAGGAACCACCCTCGTGACGAACCCCAGGCGGAACGCCTCAGCCGCGTCGACCACCCGGCCTGTGAGCATCAACTCCAGCGCCTGCTTAGGTGGCATCGAACGCGTGAGCGGCACGGTGATCATGAATGGCCACAGGCCGACATTCACCTCCGGAGCTCCGAAGCGAGCACGATCTGAGGCCACCACCAAGTCGCAGGCAAGGGCAAGGCCGAATCCCCCCGCCATCGCCCACCCCTGGACCCGCGCGATCACCGGTTTGCCAAGGCTCCACATGTCCTCGAACAGCCCCGCCAATTCCCCGCGGCTGCGATGCTGGGCAAGAAACCCCGCACCTCCCTCCACCGGCTGCGAATGGACACCCGCTGTAGCGGGAGTGCTCACTCCCATCGCCGACTGGTTGCCCATCCCCCCGAGGTCCGCACCCGAGCAGAACGCGCTGTCACCCGCGCCGGCCAGCACCACCACACGCACCTCGGTGTCTAGTTTCACATCTCCAAAGGCAGCCCGGAGACCGCTGATGACCTCCCAGGACATCGCGTTACGCCGCTCGGGACGATTGATGGTGATGCGAGCGACTCCACCTGAGCACTCGACTAGAACCTCGCCACCTGCGTACGAAGACGCTGCTCGAGATGGCTCAGCACCGCGATCGCCAGCACCGGGATCGCCAGCACCGGGATCGCCAGCACCGGGATCGCCAGCACCGGGATCGCCAGCACCGCGATCGCCTGTGAGGGGCGGCTCATCCATTACAGCACCCCGATGGGAGCGGTCGACTCGGCTGTCTCGGAAGTCACGTCGAAAGACCGTAGCCGCAGACCCCCACCCTGGGCGAGACAGCCCACGGCATGTCCTTCAGATGCACGGCGGGCACGATGCCGTACCGGTAACCTTGGCCGCACGGTGAAGTCTCCCATTGCGGCCATCGTGTCATTCCGTCTAGGAGGCTCGGACGGGGTCTCTGTCGAAGCGCGCAAGTGGGAGAGGGCCTTCGGAATGCTCGGATTCGCCACCATGACCGTGGCAGGCGAGGGGCCCGTGGACCACCTGGTGGCCGGCCTCGAGATCGGTGCCGCGTCGCCCCCATCGCGCTCAGAGCTCTCACGAGTGCTCACACCGGCAGATGTCGTGGTGGTCGAGAATCTCTGCTCGCTCCCTCTGAACCCCCCTGCGCTGAGCGCCGTGGCCGCTGTACTCCGTGGCCGCAGGGCGATCATGCACCACCACGACCTCCCCTGGCAACGCCAGGCATACCTGCACCACCCCCCGCCACCTCAGGACCGCCACTGGTCCCATGTCGTCATCAACGAGCTGAGCCGGCGCCAACTCGCAGCTCACGGGATTGCCGCCAGGGTCCTCCGGAATTCCTTCGACGTCGACACGCCTCCCGGCAACCGGGCAGCCACCCGGATCTCGCTCGGTGTCGGCGACGACGAGCTGCTGGTTTTACAGCCGACCCGCGCCATCCCCCGCAAGAACATACGCGGCGGTATTGCCCTGGCCGAAAGTCTTGGCGCCACGTACTGGCTGCTCGGACCCCCGGAGGATGGCTATGCCCCTGAGCTGGACCGCCTGGTCGCCGCCGCCGGAGTACGCGTGCTTCGCGGCCCACCCCCACCTGGCGCCGCTGGATCGCCAACCTCGATCGCCGATGCCTATGCCGCATGCGATGTGGTCGCCCTACCGTCGACATGGGAGGGGTTCGGCAACCCTGCCCTGGAATCGGCTGTGCATCGCCGCCCTCTGGCCATCGGCCCGTACCCGGTGGCCCTAGAGCTGGCCGCCTTCGGGTTCCACTGGTTCTCCTCCGAGCAGCCTGCTCCGCTCGCTTCGTGGCTCGCCGATCCCGATCCTGCCTTGCTGGAGCACAACCTCTGGATCGCTCGCAACAATTTCTCTGTGGAAGATCTCCCCGAGAAGCTGGCCGGGATCATCGGCTCCGAGCCCCGCCCCGGACCTAAACCCGCCCAGCCGGCCTTGCGCCACAGCCACCCTCGGGGCGCGACTACGCTGCCAGCGGTGCTCCCAGGCGTCAACGCATCCAGCTCGACGGCCACTCCGTCCGTACCGACCAGCCCACCGACGCGCCGGCTCACTGCACGAGAGCGACGGCGCCAGCTGGTCGGTGTTGCCCTGCGCCTGTTCGCCGATCGCGGCTTCAATGCCACCACGATGGACGACATCGCCGACGCAGCCGGCGTCACGAAGCCTCTGCTCTACCAGCACTTCGCGTCCAAACGGGCCCTTTACCTGGAACTTGTCGAGGATGTGGCTGCCGACATGGTCACCGCGATCGAGCATGCCACAGCTGAGGCCGGAGGCCCGCGCCAGCAGGTCGAGGGGGGATTCGAGGCATACTTCTCCCTCCTCGCCACACGTCAGGACGCTTTCAAGCTCCTCTTCGGCAGCGATGTGCCCGACGATCCCGAGCTTTCCCGAGCGCTCCGTAGCGTCGAGGACAGCGTGGCCGAGGCAGTGGACGTGCTCATAGACGCTGGTCTGGAACCATCGCACCGGCGGATGCTTGCGTACGCCGTCGTAGGGATGGCCGAGGGGGCAAGTCGTCACTGGCTGTCGGCCAGGAGCTCTGCCCCAGGTGCCGCCGGTGATCTCGACGCCACGCGTATGGCCAGGCGTCTGGCGGATCTCGCCTGGGCAGGCCTGCGCTCGGTCCACAGCGACTGAGCTCACACGGCAATATGCACAAAAGCCGATCGGTAAAGTAAGCTTTCGGTCACGCCGCTCCAGATCCCGCGGCAGTGATACAGAGGAGCCTTGCCATGCGGTCAGCGCCAACCAAGCTGTTCAGCTTCCCGAACCCGGTCAACGAGATTGCAGCCAGAACCGTAGCCGGCGGAGTAGTCGTGATGAGCATCGCAGCGGTTACATTCGACTCGCGCTGGATCGTCCTGGCCCTGGCCTACGGGTTCTGGGCACGGGTCCTGACCGGGCCACGGCTCAGCCCGCTCGGCCAGCTCGCGACCCGAGTCGTGGCACCACGCCTGAAGGCTGAAGGGCGCTTTGTCCCAGGACCACCGAAGCGCTTTGCCCAAGCCATCGGAGCCGCTTTCTCCACGACCGCCGTGATCCTATGGTTCGGCCCGGGCTGGATTGATGCGGCGATGGCTGCGACCACCATGCTCGCCGCGGCGGCTCTTGGCGAGGCGGCTTTCGGGTACTGCCTCGGGTGCAAGGTATTCGGGCTGCTCATGCGAGTTGGAGTGATCCCGGAGGAAGTTTGCCCGCAATGCGCCGACATCAGCCTTCGCCATCCTGAGCTCGCCCGCTGAACCAAACCGGGCTCGGGCTATCTGGCCGGTTCGGTGTAGCTGCTGGGCACCCCGAGAGCAAACGCGGCAACCCGGGCCGCTTGGCCCGCGTGGTGCAGATCCCCCTGGAGGCGCGCTCCGAGCTTCGCCACCAACGCAGCGATCTCCTTGGCGCAGGCCTCGTAGCGCGAGACGTCCCCTCCAGCTGGGTCGGTAACCTCCCCTTGGACATCCAGAGGCAGCTCGGCCAGCTCCAGCCGGCTCACTCGTCCTGCAAGGCCATCCGGCCCTCCCGGCAGATGGCTCGCCAGCCACGGCAATGTCGCCGTCCGGCTCGCCGCCTGCGGGTGCCGGCGCCTCACATAGGCCACATGATCACGCTCCATTGCCACTACCAGGTCCACCTCGGCCAGATCCGTGTCGGCTATCTGGTGGCTGCGGTGCCCACCCAGGCTCACACCCAGCCCAGCCATGGCCTCGACCACGCGGAGGCTGGGGGGCTGACCCTCCACCGCATGCGTTCCGGCAGTGGTCACCTCCACCGGCACCCTGCTTGCCTTTACCAGAGCTCCCGCCATGACCGACCTCGCAGCATTGCCCGTGCATAGGAGCATCACTCTCGGCAGCTTCATGGCCGGACCGGGACCGCCAGACATGCCGTCGCCGGAGTCACCCGGGCTAGCCGCCACGGCGCGAACCAGAGTTGCCCAGTTCACCGGAATTGCCCAGTTCACCGGAATTGCCCAGTTCACCGGAATTGCCCAGTTTGAGAGCCTCTGCGATCTCCAGCGTGGCCGCCGACTGGTTCATCGTGTACAGGTGCAGGCCGGGAACCCCTTCCGCAAGCAGCTTCGCGCCGAGCTCGATAGCCACCTCGACCCCGATGCGGCGTACCTCCTCGGGCCGATCGGCTACAGCAGCAACCCTGTCAGCGACTGAAGCGGGCACCTTGGTCCCTGACAGCTCCGCCATCCTCGTGACCGTGGAAAACTTCGTGATGGGCATGATCCCAGGCAAGAGCGGCTTGTCAACGCCAAGCCTCTGTAGATCTTCGACCAACCGCAGATATTCCTCCACCCGGAAGAAGAACTGGGTTATCCCAAAGTCCGCCACCTTGAGCTTCTCTGCCAGGTAGCGGCGGTCCGTGACCAGGTCGGGCGAATCGGGATGCCCTTCAGGGTGGGCTGCCACCGCCACACGGAACGGCCCCACCTCCTTCGCAAGCTCTACCAGCTCGATCGCATGGACAAGCTCACCCTGCTCGATCACGCCGGAGGAGCCAGCCGGGGCGACAGCGTCCAGAGGCGGGTCGCCTCGGATGGCAAGTATGTTCTCGACACCCGCGTCGCGGTAGCGCTCGAGTATGCGAGCAAGCTCTAACCGGCTATGCCCTGCGCACGCGAGATGGGCCATCGGTGTGATGGCACCCCGCTGCTGAAGGCGCACGACCAAGTGGTGAGTCCGCTCACGTGTGGATCCACCTGCACCGTAGGTGATAGAGGCAAAAGTCGGATGCAGCGGCTCGAGATCCGCGAGGACCCTGTCCAGACGCTGCTCGGCCTCAGGCGATCTGGGAGGCCACAGCTCGATCGACAGCGAACGTGCACCCGCGCGCAAATCGGAGATCCCAGCCATTGCAATGACAAGCCTAATGCCTCATCAGAGCGACCCTCAGTGCCGGAAGTGGCGCTCGCCGGTCATCACCATCGCCATTCCGTGCTCGTCGGCTGCGGCGACAACCTCGGGATCACGTACCGAGCCACCAGGCTGCACGACCACAGCCACGCCGGCGGCAGCGAGCACGTCGAGCCCGTCACGAAACGGCAGGAAGGCATCGCTAGCCGCAGCCGAGCCCTTGGCCCGGTCCCCCGCCTTCGCCACGGCGATCTGTGCCGCCTCCACCCGGCTCTGCTGGCCGGCACCGACACCGATGGCCTGTCCACCAGATGCGACGACGATGGCATTCGAGGACGTTCTGGCACACACTCGCCAGGCCAGCTCCACATCTTCCCATTGCGACTCGCTCGGCGCGACCTTCGTCACGATCTGCCAGTCGGCCCGCCGAGAGATGAAGGAATCCACCTGTTGAACGAGGAAGCCACCCCCCAAGCTACGGACCTCCAGCGGCGATCCGGTAGGCGGAGGTGCCTCCAGCAGGCGCGTCGCGCTGCGCCTCGATCTGAGTATCTCGACAGCACCCGGTTGCCAGGACGAAGCGACAATGACGTCCGCCTGGGGTCCTGCCGCCACAGCCAGTGCGACCTCCTCGCTGCAGGCGCCGCCCAGCGCCACCACGCCACCAAACGCGGCAACAGGATCGCACTCAAGCGCAAGACGATATGCCTCCGCGAGCCCGCGACCCAGCGCCGCACCGGATGGATTGGCGTGTTTGACGATAACCACTGCCGACTGCTGATCCTGGCCCGACAAGGGAGATCGCCCACCGGCCAGCTCGTGGACAAGCCGCCACGCAGCGTCGGTATCGAACAGGTTCAAATACGACAGGGCCGTACCGGCATGCTGGCGTACCCCATCCCACCAGGTAATGGCTCCTTGCGCCCTGTAGCGTGCCCCGCTTTGATGGGGGTTCTCGCCATACCGCAGGACCTCTGCACGCTCCAAGGTGAGGTGAAGCGTTGCCGGGAGGACCTCGCCACCGTCGGAGTCGAACCACCCGACAATCGCGGCATCATAAGCAGCCGTGTGGGCAAACGCTGCTCTTGCCAGACGACGGCGCGTCCCGTCGGACAATGCCCCCTTTGAGCGAAGCTCGTCGAGGACTGGCATGTAATCGCCCGGATCGACGATCACACCGACATGGGCATGGTTCTTAGCCGCTGCCCTGAGCATGGTCGGACCGCCGACGTCGATCATCTCTATAGACGGGTTGGTCACGAACGGGTAGAGATTGCACACCACGAGATCGATGGGAACGATACCCTGAGAAGCCAGATCTGCCATGTGTGAAGGCTCAGAACGGTCAGCGAGGATGCCGCCGTGGATGGCTGGGTGGAGAGTCTTGACCCTTCCACCGAGCATCTCGGGTGCCTCGGTCACCTCGGCCACCTCACGATGCGCTATTCCCGCTTCAGCAAGGGCACGGGCAGTCCCCCCACTCGCCAGCAGCTCGAACCCTAGATCCGAAAGGCCAGCTGCCAGATCGACCAGGCCCGTCTTGTCATAGACGGAGAGCAGTGCTCTCAAGCTCTCGCCTCCTCTCTGTCGCCAATGGACGATCCATCACAGACAACCGCCACACCCGTCGACGGCGATGGCGCCACACCCTGCTTGGCGTCGCGCTCCATACGGTCCAGGACCACCTTGATGGTCTGCGGGTAGAGACGTCGCTCCACCTGCTTGATCCGCTCGTGGAGGCTCTCGACCGTATCACCCGCCACTACCGGCACTGCCTCACGCGCCAGCACGGGACCTGCGTCCATCTCCAAAGTGGCCAGATGCACGGTGCAGCCGGTCTGCTCCACACCTGCTGCCAAGGCGTCCCCAACGGCGTGCCATCCTGGAAACGCAGGTAGAAGCGCTGGATGGGTGTTCAGGATACGTCCCGGGAACTCCTCGTGGATCGGCTCCGACAGCACAGTGCCGAAGCCGGCCATCGCAAGCAGTCCCGGCTGGTAGCGGCGCAGGGCATCCACCACACGCACCGTATATCCCACACGGTCGAACGCCACACCGAACCCGCCTGACTCCCTCCTGTCCACCAGCTCGGCCGGCACGCCTGAAGAGCGCGCCACGTCCAGCCCACGGCAGGGACGATCGGAAACGACCACCTTCACAGGCAAGCCTGCCTCCAGGATCGCCTCCAGGATGGTGCCGCTTCCGGACACCAGCACCCCTAGCCCCGCCATACCGTACGACACGGGAGTCACGCTAGCAGCATGCCCGATGTCGGCCTGGATGCCTCGGCCCTAGAGCTCTAGAGAAGACGCCACATGGTGCGCACCGGGTCAGTGCCTGTTCACGACATGCGGGCTACGATCTCCGCCATGCGCTCTCCGGCCTCGGTTGGATTAAGGGCGACAATCACCCCTGCCTCGGCCAGCACCTCCATCTTGGCCTTGGCAGTTCCCTTGGAACCCGAGATGATCGCTCCTGCATGGCCCATCTTCCGGCCGGGCGGAGCGGTCACCCCGGCTATGTAGGCAACCACCGGCTTGGTCATGCTCGATTGGATGAACTCGGCAGCCTGCTCCTCGGCGGAACCGCCTATCTCGCCTATCATGAGGACTGCCTTGGTCTCCGGATCGGCCTCGAACGCTCTCAAGCAGTCCGTGAATCCCGTGCCGGGTACCGGGTCGCCTCCGATGCCCACTCCGGTTGTCTGCCCGATCCCCTTCTGGGTCAGCTCGTAGATGGCCTGGTAGAACACGGTGCCCGACCGGCTTACCAACCCAACCGGGCCACCAGGCAGGGCGATGTCGCCAGAGGTGATACCGATGTTGCACTTGCCGGCCGATATGATGCCTGGGCAGTTGGGGCCAAGAAGGCGTGTACCTGGGTAGTCCCGCCTGAGCAGATTGTAGGCACGAGCCTCGTCTTGAGCCGGGATGCCTTCGGTAATGCAGACAATGAACGGGATACCGGCAGCTGCGGCCTCGATGATGGCATCTGCTGCGCGCGGCGGTGGGACCGAGATGAATGATGCGTTGGCGCCGGTGGCACTGACGGCTTCGGTCACAGTCGCGAAGATCGGGATACCCTCGATCTGCTCCCCACCGCGCCTCGGATTGGTACCTGCTACCACCTGCGTGCCATAGGCCCTGTTGCGCAGGCCATGGTAGAGACCCTGGCTGCTCGGGCCGACACCCTGCACGACCACCTTGGTCGTCTCGTCAACGAACACGCTCACTTGGCTGCTCCTCCTGCCAGCTCGGTTGCCCTTCGGGCAGCCTCCACCATCGTCGGCACCGACTCCAATCGCTCGGAGCCGTACGCGGCGAGAATCGCCCGACCCTCCTCGGCATTCGTGCCGTCGAGGCGTATAACGATCGGAGCCTTGATCTCGACCCGGCCAAGAGCCTGCACTATGCCGTTGGCGACCTCTTCGCCCCGCGTGATGCCACCGAAGATATTGATGAAGATCGAGCGCACCTTGTCATCGCTGTTGATGACCTCGAGCGCATTGGCCATCTGGTCGGCATTCGCCCCACCGCCTATGTCCAGGAAGTTCGCCGGTTCCCCGCCCACCTGCTCCACCACGTCGCATGTGCTCATAGCCAGCCCTGCACCGTTGGCAATGATCCCGACGAAGCCGTCGAGGCCGACATACTGGAGGCCCTTCTGTCTCGCCAGTCTCTCCCGCTCGTCCCCAGGATCGGGGTCGTCGAACTCGTCCCACTCAGGATGGCGGAAGGCGGCATTGTCGTCAAGGGTCACCTTTGCATCGAGCGCATGGACACGGCCGTCAGTGGCGAGAATGAGCGGATTGATCTCGGCCAGATCGCAATCGCCTTCGACATAGCACCTGTACAGCTCGACCAGCAACGCTGCTGCCTGCTCCCGAGCCGGCTCGTCTATAGCGGCCTGTGCCACCACTCTCGCCGCGGACTCGAGGTCCAGGCCGTCGACCGGGTCGACATGAAGGCGCGCAATAGCCTCGGGCTCGGTAGCCGCCACCTCCTCTATCTCCACGCCTCCCTTGGCCGAGACCATGCAAAGGTGCAATTTTGCCGTACGGTCGAGGGTGAAGCTGGCGTAGTACTCCTTGGCTATGTCCGACGAGCGCTCGATCCAGAGGCGACGGACGATATGCCCCCGGATGTCCATCCCGAGGATCGCCGAAGCGTGCAGACGCACCTCTTCAGCGCTCGAAGCGAGCTTGATCCCGCCCGCCTTGCCACGACCGCCGACTTTCACCTGGGCCTTCACTACCACGGGATAGCCCACCTCCTCGGCTCGGGCCACCGCCTCATCGACGCTGTCCGCGACACCTCCGGCAGACACGGGTATCCCAAAACGCGCGAAATACTGCTTCCCCTGGTACTCGTACAGATCCACTCGCTGCTCTCCCTTGATCGGTGTTGCCTGGATCGGTGTCGCCTAGATTGCCATTGAACGTTGCTTACCTCGCTGATGCCGACGTCACCGAGGTGAGCGCTCCTCGCGTTCGTCGAGGGTCTTGCCCAGCCACGCCGCTATCGTCGGCAGCGATGCTCCGGGTGTGAACACCTCCGCCACCCCCATCTCCTTCAGCCTCGCTATGTCCGCCTCGGGGATGATGCCGCCCACCATCACCACCACGTCGTCGAGTCCCTGTGCCCGTAGGCCCTCGAGAACCCGCGGCACCAGAGTGAGATGGGCTCCTGACAGCAGCGACAGGCCCACCGCGTCGGCATCCTCCTGCAGAACCGCTTGGACTACCTGCTCGGGGCTCTGATGAAGCCCCGTGTAGATGACCTCGAACCCTGCGTCACGAAGCGCCCGCGCTATCACCTTCGCACCACGGTCGTGACCGTCCAGGCCAGGCTTGGCTACGACAACCCGGTAGGCTCTTTCCATCGGGAACCGAGTGTAGGCCCAACTGCCTGGGCCGGCGCCAGACGGCCGCCATCATCGGCTGCCTGGTAGCAGGAGAACGGCAGAGCTGCCCAGCGCAACCGGGTACCCGGCATGACAAGGAGGCAGGGCATGAAGGTGCTGGTCACATACGAGAGCAGGGGTGGGCGGACCCGGCGTGGGGCAGAGGCGTTGGCAGCCGCTGTCCGCGAACGCGGTCAGGAGGCGACGCTCAAGCCTCTAAGCGATACGACAGCGCAAGACGTCGCGGAACACGACGTCATAGCTGTCGGCACGTGGGTCGAAGGTCTCGTCGTCCTCAAAGTCGGACCGGCCAAGGCCGCCCTTGCCGGCATCAAGCGACTCGGAAGCCTGACGGGAAAGCCGGTGGCCGTCTTCTGCACGTACGGTGTCAACCCGCGCAACGCGCTCGATACCATGCGCCAAGCGCTCGTTGCCCAGGGTGCCAATGTGATCGCAGAGAACGCTAGTCACCATCTGCATCCAGAGCGCGGTATGGCTGAGCTGGCCGGGCGCATCTGCACCACATCCTGAGCCGGAGCCGAGCGGCTGGCTCAGGACGGATGCTCCCAGCCCGGCTGGTAGCCTAGGCAGCGTGCGAACGAGGCCCTCAGCGGTTCCATCGCCCGGAGGTTCCTCGCTTACCTCTGGTATGCCCGATTCGGTACAAGCCCCTACCGGCGCTGACGGCAGCGCTCGAGCAGCTCGCGGCTCGAAGCGTTCCCTGGCGCGAGGGCTCCTCGGAGTTGCCCGACCCCGCCAGTGGGTGAAGAACCTCTTGGTGCTAGCCGCTCCTGGTGCAGCAGGCCTTCTCACACGCCCACACGACCTGCTGGTCGCACTGGGGGCATTCGGGATTTTCTGCCTCGCTGCTTCCGGCACATACTTCATCAATGACAGCCTCGACGCCGCGGCTGACAGGCTGCACCCGGTCAAGCGTCACCGACCGGTGGCAGCCGGCGTCGTGCCGCCTTCGCTGGCGGCCACCATCGGGGCCGTGGCACTGCTGGGCGCAATCGCCGCAGCCTGGACGCTTGCCGGCGGCAAGCTGGCTCTTGTCATCGCGATCTACGCCCTGATCGTAACTGCCTACTCCCTACGATTGAAGCACGAGCCGGTGCTCGACATGGCCTGCGTGTCCTCGGGCTTCGTCCTGCGAGCCATTGCCGGAGGAGTGGCCACCGGGATACCACTGTCCGTATGGTTCCTCACCGTCACGTCGTTCGGGTCCCTGCTCGTGGTCGCCGGCAAGCGCAGTGCGGAGCATGCAGACCTCGGCGAGGGGCGCGCCGGACATCGGCCGACACTCGGGTCGTACCCGGCCACGTTCCTGAGGTCGGTCAGGCTCCTCACATCCTCGGTCACGGCCACGGCGTACTGCCTATGGGCCTTCGAGCGCGCGGTGCAGGACGGGCCGGGCCACCACCCCATCTGGTTCGAGCTGTCGGTCATCCCGTTCGTGCTGGGCCTGCTAATCCTCGAGCTCCGCTTCGAGACCGGTCACGGTGCAGCGCCGGAGGAGCTCGCTTTCACCGACAGCTCCCTTCAGGCCCTGGGGATGATATGGCTCGTGCTGTTCGCCTCCGGTGTGTACCTTTGACAGAGGTGGGCCCAGCGGACTTGCAGACATTGTCAGGCGCGCCGAGCTCGTCAACCACGATCCCGCGTGTAAGAAGGCTGTTGACAGGCTGGGGACGGACTTCTCCGAGCGCCGCCGACGTCGTGTCGGTGCGTCGTCCTGAGCAGATCGATGCCCTGATAGCCGAAGCCGCGAGGTCAGCCAGACCACTGGTCCCGAGGGGGCTGGGGCGAAGCTACGGTGACGCCGCACAGTGCGCCGGGGGCCTCGTAGTCGACACCACAGGCCTCAACCACGTGCTTGACTCTGACCTCGAGTCGGGTTCGATACGCGTTGGCGCCGGGGCAAGCCTCCACTCGCTCATGTGTGCGCTCGTTCCCCGGGGATGGTTCGTGCCGGTGACCCCAGGAACCCGCTTCGTGACAATCGGTGGTGCAATCGCCGCCGACATACACGGCAAGAACCATCACCACGATGGATCGTTCATGCAGCACGTCACACGACTGTCCATCGCTGCACCTGTGGGACGCATCGAAGCCAGCCCGAGTACCCGAGCGAGCCCAGACGACGGTGCCGGTGCCAACGCCGACCTGTTCTGGGCAACGGCAGGGGGGATGGGCCTCACGGGAATCGTCGTGGAAGCCACCATTCGCCTCCTCCCCGTCGAGACCGCCTGGATGAACGTGGACACCGAGCGCTGCCGGGATCTAGATGACTGCATGTCGAAGATGGAGTCGGGTGACAGCGGGTACCGCTACTCGGTGGCATGGATCGACTGTCTGGCAAGAGGGAGGCACATGGGGCGCGCCGTGCTCACCCGGGGAGACCACGCCCGCCTCGACGATCTCCCGCCCAGGCTCCGCCACGCGACCTCGGCAAGCCGGTTCGAGCCCACCAGTCGCTTCGAGGTCCCTTTCATACCTCCCGGGAGGCTATTGAACCCGGTCACGGTCGCAGCATTCAACGAGATGTGGTTCCGCAAAGCTCCCCTGCTCCAGACAGGCCATCCGGAGCACATGACAACGTTCTTCCACCCACTCGACGGGATAGGCGCATGGAACCGCCTCTACGGCCGGCTTGGATTCATCCAGTACCAGCTTGTCGTACCCACGGGCTCTGCCGGGGAAGGGGTGCTCCGCCGCGTGCTCGAGCGGCTCGGCGAGACGCGCACCGCATCATTCCTGGCTGTCCTCAAGCGGTTCGGCCCAGGGGATCCGGCTCCCCTGTCGTTCCCGATGGAGGGATGGACGCTTGCCCTCGATCTCGCCAACGGACCGGCAGGCCTCGGCGAAATGCTCGACGATCTCGACGTGATGGTCGCCGAGGCGGGTGGACGCGTCTACCTTGCCAAGGACAGCCGCCTACGACCCGAGATGCTCAGCACTATGTACCCCCGGCTCGATGAGTTCCAGGCCGTTCGCCGCAAGGTGGACCCGGCGGGGATACTGGTGTCCGACATGGCCCGCCGCCTCGGGCTTCTTGGCATGGAGGAAACTTGAACAACGCCACAGGAATGCCTCAGAGCGCGGTTGTTATCGGTGGTACTTCCGAGATTGCGCAGGCTATCCTCCGTGCCCTGGCAGCACGCCGTTTGCAATCGGTCGTGCTTACGGGGCGCGATAGCTCGCATCTCGGCGAGGTGGCGACTGACCTGCGATCCCTTGGAGTTGCCCATGTCGAGACCCTCGTGTTCGACGTGACAGACGTCGCGCATTGCCGATCAGTTGCCGCCAAGGCTCTGGCTCTTCTGGGCGACTCCAGCCCGGCAGGCAGCTCCGGGGGGATCGACCTGGTGCTTGTCGCTGCAGGCATGCTCGGTGACCAGCCAGGTGACGAAGCCGATCCCATCGCCGCCGCCGACGTCCTCACCACCAACTTCACCGGTCCGGCCGCCACGATGCTCGAATTCGCCGGCATCCTCCACAGCCAGGGCCATGGCCGTATGGTCGTGCTCTCATCGGTCGCCGGCGTACGGGTACGCCGGGAGAACTTCGTCTACGGCTCATCCAAGGCGGGGTTGGATGCCTTTGCCACTGGCTTGTCCAGTGCACTGGCTGGCACCGGAGCCAGCGTCATGATAGTGAGGCCCGGCTTCGTTGCAACACGCATGACCGCCGGGATGGCACCGGCACCGTTCGCCACCACTGCTGATGCGGTGGCCGCCGACGTCCTGCGAGGGCTAGAGCGATCGAGCCCGATCGTGTGGTCTCCGCCGGTGCTCAGGAAAGTTTTCGCCGTCGCGCGGCTGGTCCCAGAGCCTCTCTGGCGCAAGGTCGGTAGGTGATCTCCCATCGCGCCGGCGTCGCGCCAGCGGCAAATCGAGCACACAGGCATTGAACCAAAGCCTGTCGCCGGTCGTTGTAGTAGGCAGTCAGTCGACGAAAGGACTCCGATGACCAGCTTGTCGCTCCAAGCGCAACTCCGGCCCATGCGGCAGGCCGCTGCTGCCGTTTGCGTTGCCGCGCTCGTAGCCACTGCCGCGCTTGTAGCTGGAACCAGCCCTGCAGGTGCTGCCACGGCCGCCTCTCAGAGCCCGCAGGCGCAGCTTTCTGGCCTTCACGATACCTACGTTGCATCGGTGGTGGCTCCCAACGGAGACAGGAACCCATATGGCCTGGCGGTGGTGCCTATCAGCGCCGGCGTGCTGACCAAGGGCAACCTACTCGTAGCAGACTTCAGCAACTCAGCCGGCACCGCTGCCGGAGGAACCACGATTATGCAGGTCGATCCTACGACAGGTGCTACCAGCGTCTTCTACAGCGGGGCACCGGTGGCGGGCCCGGTGGGAATAGCGATCAACCCGGTGAACGATGGTGTCTGGATAGGTGACTACGGCTCGGCGCCTGACGGTATCGGTTCAAACGACCTTCTGATCAATGCATCCGGGAAGCTCGTAGCCACATTCAACGACGTCACCACCGCTGGTGCAGCGTCATTCGTCGGCGTATGGGGCCAAGGGGTAAGCAAGGCCAACGGAGTCGTGTCGTTCTACTGGGGCAATGCGGGCAATGCCACCACAGGTACTGGCGGTGGGACCGTGTGGAGGCTCACTCCACGCCCTGCTGCGTCCCCGAACGGTCAGCCGGTTAACTCCACCTACGCCGAGATAGCCACTGGCCAGCCCGCGACACCAGCAGGCGGAAGTGCTGCCAGCGCTGCAGGACCCCAGGGGCTCGCCTACGACCCGGCCAACGGGGTGCTTTATGAGACCAACGATGCATCCAACACCCTGTACGCCATTGCCGGGGCGGCTACCGCTACCGGCCCGGTTGCCGCCAGTGTCGTCTATCACGGCACAGCGCTCGACAACCCCGAGAACGTAGTAGTTGACCCGGCAAACGGCAACCTACTGGTAGCCAACGGTGGTAACAACAACCTGGTGGAAATCAGTCCCGCCGGCCAGGTTGTGGCGACCCGCGATCTCGCGCCGGGCCAGCCTGCGGGTGCCCTGTTCGGGCTGGCGATCACCACCGATGCCGCGGGCAACCCTCTCATTTACTATGTAAACAACAACCAAAACTCACTTCATTCCCTAAGCGTGCCGGCTCAGGCAACCGGCTACCGCCTGGTGGCATCCGATGGCGGCGTGTTCAGCTTCGGGGACGCATCGTTCTTCGGCTCGATGGGCGGCAAGCCGCTCGTCAAGCCAATCGTCGGCATGGCCAGCACCCCTGACGGTGGTGGATACTGGCTCGTGGCATCCGATGGCGGCGTGTTCAGCTTCGGGGACGCATCGTTCTTCGGCTCGATGGGCGGCAAGCCGCTCGTCAAGCCAATCGTCGGCATGGCCAGCACCTCCTAGACGCGTCAGCCGGTCGGCAGCGGGCACCCATCTGGACGGACGGAGGACGCTCAGGTGACTTACCTGACGGCTGGACCCCTGATGCCCTCGAGGCGTACTGATGGGTGAGCGGCCGGGGCAGGGAAGACGACTGCTGGTGCCTCGACCACGCCACAAGAACGGCAACCGGTCGGACGACCTGCTCGACGCCCTGGTGGCGGCGCACGGTGAAGCCCTGATGTCATTCGCGTTCCGCATCACCGGCGACCGCCATCTTGCCGAGGACATAGTCCAAGAGACGCTCATGCGAGCCTGGCGACATCCCGAGGCACTGGACGGGACGAACGGCTCACCCCGGGGCTGGCTGTTCACCGTGGCCCGCCGTCTCGCAGTCGACGGCTGGCGCCGCGACAGCCGCCGCCGGAGCATCGAGCACGACCAAGCCGACCTCGCCCGCGCCGATACCGGATTGCCGCAGCATCTGGACCGAGTGGTCGACGACTGGATGGTATCTGCGGCATTGGACAGCCTGTCGCCAGAGCATCGCGAGGCGCTGGTGCAGACCATATGGCTCGACCGCTCCGTCAAGGATGCTGCCGAGGTGATCGGAATCCCTCCGGGCACGCTGAAGTCGCGTACCTACTACGCGCTGCGAGCCGTACGACTCTCCCTGGAAGAGATGGGTTATTTCTCATGACGACGCATGACGAGATTCGGCATGGTCTCGGCGCCTACGTAACCGGCGCACTCGATCCTGCCGAGCGGGCTGAGACCGATGACCACCTGGCAGATTGCCAGCGTTGCCGTGACGAGGTGCTGATGCTCTCTCCACTGCCTACAGCCCTCCTGCGCGTGGCCCCTCCGGGCGACGCGTTGGTGGAGGAGCGGACCGCTCATGGACGCGATGACGTGCTCTCCGCCGCGCTCGCCCATACCCTCCGGAACCGTGCACGTCGGAGGAGGGCCGTGGCCTCGGGCGCCGTGGTGCTGGTTGCAGCAGCGGCTACCGCAATCGCTATGACCACCGGGAAGCCCACATCTCCGGCCCCTGCCCGCACACTGGCTATCTTCGCCGTCGACAGGACCGCAGCGCGACAGGCCGCGGTTGGAACGGCTGCCTTGAACTCCCGGCCCTGGGGCACACAGATAG
>JAJZJN010000198.1 GCA_021851165.1 Actinomycetes bacterium | reverse complement strand
CCAGATGGACCGGCCCCAGATGGACCGGCCCCAGATGGACCGGCCCCAGATGGACCGGCCCCAGATGAACCGGCCCCAGATGGACCTGGCTCTGGCCCTGTGCCGACAATGGCGCCGGGCGCGGCGTCGCCGATGGTGCCTGTGCCTTCACCGCCGCCCGACAGTGACATGCGCTTCGATCGCCTCGCAGGTCTGGCCAGCAGAGCCGCACCGAGCAGCGGGAACACCACGAACACTGCAAACGGAGCGCGAAGGTCCTGATGATGTAAATCGAGCACCAGGGTCTCCATGAGCGGGCCAATAGCCAGGCTCGCACTGAGGGTAAGGGCGAACAGCGCTAGGGCCTGCTCACGCTGGGCACCTTCGGCGCTGCCGAACGCACTTGTCAGGGCGGGAAAACCGACACCACCCGCGATCCCGAGGGCGATCACGGCAGCGGCAAACGGACCGAGCGATGACGCGAACACGAACACCGCAAGCGCACCGGCTAGCACCAACGATCCTGCAGCGGCCGCGGCGCGGGCCTTGCCGGGAGCCACGCGAGAAGCGAACCTGAGGGTTACCACTACCATGGCGAGGCCTGCCAACGCAGCAAGCAGGCCGAGCGTCCCGGCCTTCAGACCAAGGTCCTCCCTCCCGAGAAGGGAGAATGTCGTCTGGGCCATGTTCTGGGTCGCTCGGAACATGGCGGTGGACACGAGCAGCACGGCCAGGGCGCCCAGGCCGGCTCGTCTTGAGCGCTTCAGGGCAGCACCATTACGGCTGCCGAGGATGCAGACGTCGCAGGGGTCATACCCTGCGTCCCAGGAGAGAACGATAGCGCCCTACGAGCATGCTGGTCGAAGCATCGTGAGCCGATTCCGGCGGATCAGCGCCGACCAGGCTCGCCACGAGATCCGCGGCCATGACCTTGCCCAGCTCCACTCCCCACTGGTCGAACGAATCGATCCCCCACACCGTTCCCTCCACCATCACCGTGTGCTCGTAGAGAGCGATCAATTGGCCGAGCACAGAGGGTGAGAGGCGTGGGGCAAGGATGGTGGATGATGGGCGGTTGCCTGGCATCACCTTGTGCGGAACGAGGTCTGGGGGGACCCCCTCAGCTGCCACCTCGTCGGCGTTCCTGCCGAACGCCAGCGCAGCCGACTGAGCGAAGCATGCCGCCACCAAGAGGTCCTGCTGATCACCTATCGGGCGGGTGGACTCGGCGAAAGCGACGAAGTCAACAGGGATGAGCTTGGTCCCCTGATGAAGTAGCTGGTAGAAGGCATGCTGGCCATTGGTTCCGGGTTCTCCCCAGAACACCTCGCCGGTCTGGCAGCCTACCGCTGACCCGTCGAGGCGAACCGACTTTCCGTTCGACTCCATAGTGAGCTGCTGGAGGTAGGCGGGAAAGCGTGCCAGGCGCTGGGAGTAAGGGAGAACAGCGTGGCTCTCGGCGCCGAAGAAGTTGTTGTACCAGACGTTCAGCAACCCTTGGATGACGGGCATATTCGAGTCGAGGGGGGCAGTCCTGAAATGATCGTCCATGGCGTGGAAGCCGGCGAGCATTTCGGAGAACCGTTCTTTGCCTATGGCTATCATCAGGCTCAGCCCTATCGCGCTGTCGAGTGAATATCGGCCCCCGACCCAATCCCAGAAACCCACCATGTTCGACGGGTCGATCCCGAAGCGGACCACCGCCTCGCGGTTCGTCGACACGGCAAGGAAGTGGTGGGCGACGGCATCGTCATCCGCACCAAGCCCCCGGAGCAGCCACTCCCTCGCCGCGGCAGCGTTCGTGAGGGTCTCGAGCGTGGTGAACGTCTTGGAGCACACGACGAACAGTGTCTCGGCTGGGTCCAGGTCCTCCGTTGCCTGCCAGAGAGCGACCGGGTCTACATTGGACACGAAGCGCATGGTGAGCCCCGGATCCGACTCATCACGCAGGGCCTGGTACGCCATGGCCGGCCCCAGATCGGAACCGCCGATCCCGATGTTAACTATGTTGCGCATGCGCCGGCCGGTGTGGCCCCGCCATGCTCCGCTGCGGACCTGCTCGGCCAGCTTGCCCATGGTGTCGAGGACGCCGTGGACTTCGCCCACAACGTCCTCACCGTCAACCCTGAGCGTGGCCCCTGCCGGGAGCCTCAGGGCAACGTGCAGAGCAGGACGATCCTCCGATACGTTCACATGCCTGCCCGCGAACATGGCGTCGATCCGCTCACGGAGACCTGCCTTACGGGCCAGTGCCACCAGCAAGCGAAGAGTCTCGTCCGTAGCTCGGTGCTTGGAGTAGTCGAGGTACAGATCACCCGCCTGCACACTCATGCGCTTGGCTCGATCCGGGTCGTTGGCAAACAGATCCCTGAGGTGGCGACTGGCGATATCGCTGTGATGCCCGACCAGGGCCGCCCATTCAGCTGAAGCGGTAATGTCGCTGTCCATATGATTCAGGTCTCCTTGGCCGATCTCACGGGCACCGATTGGCACCCTTGGTCGGCGGCGTCGGTTGCGTTGCTGTCAAGAGCCTAGGAGGAGCGCGTGCTCCTCACTGCAGGCGACCGACCGATGGAGCGAACTACCCTGTCGAGATGAGTCATGAGGAGCTGCTCTGAGCCGGACCAAGAAGCGCCAGACGATGGCTGACCTGGGCTCCGCTCTACGCCAGGCATATGCGAAGGCACGCCTGACTTGGCATGGCCTGTCGGATGTCGGCATCCCCACCGGGGCTCAGGTACTACTCAACACCGCACGGATGCGCTCACCGGGCATCCATGAAGGCGCCGGACACCGCTTGCTGCACCTTCGTAGCGCTCGACTCGAAATGTGGCATGCCCCTGGAAAGCTGATCGGAGCTACCTACGATACAGGCGAAGCGATCTTCGAGTTCGACTACGCGACCCTCAACGTATCGTTCCTTGGTCCTGACATGCTCCGTATCACCTGGCAACCCGGCGGCCTCCCCTCTGCATATGCCCTGTCATCCGACCAGCAGTGCCGTGAGGCCCAAGACATCCCTGCACCCTCTCCGTGTGTGGCCCGCTGCGCGGTGGCATCCGACGGCGAGCGATGGAGGCTCTCCACC
>JAJZJN010000055.1 GCA_021851165.1 Actinomycetes bacterium | reverse complement strand
TCGAATGGGGACGCGGGAAGCTCCCCGTCAACACTTCGGGAGGCGGGCTGTCCGAGGCCTATATCCACGGGTTCAACCTGATCAACGAAGGCGTACGGCAGATGCGCGGGACCTCCACCGCGCAGGTTGAGGGAGCCCGGACATGCCTGGTCACCTCTGGCGAAGGTGTTCCCACGAGCGCCCTGCTGCTGCGGAGCTGACCGTCCATGCCGACAGCATCCCCCCAGGCGTCACCCGGGCCACCGGCCTTCGAGTCGAGTCCACCTGGGCAAGCGGGTCCCCAGCCCTCGGACTTTCTCCTACCCGTGATCGACGACGAGACCAGGCCATTCTGGGAGGGCACACTCGCGGGCGAGCTCCTCGTGCAGGCCTGCGCCACCTGCGGAAGGCTTCGCTTCCCACCCAGACCCATGTGCCCGTCCTGCCATTCCAACAAGCGCCTATGGAAGGCCATGTCAGGCCGAGGGTCTATCTGGTCGTTCGCCGTTCCCCACCCCCCGCTGCTTGCTGCCTACGAATCCTTGGCCCCATACAACGTGGTGGTCGTGAGTCTGGCCGAGGACCAGGCAATACGCCTGGTCGGCAACCTCGTCTCCGGATCTCCACGCCAGCGGGCGACTGTCGATGCAAGCAGGCACGGCGAGGCTGGCACCGAGGCGGCTGGTGACAGGTTGGCAGGCAGTCCCGGCGAGATCCTCAGAAGGGCAAATCCCGGCCCTATCGAGATAGGAGAGGCGGTAAGCGTCGTCTTCACCCTGGTGACAGCCCCGGATGGCACGCTGACATCGTTGCCGAGCTGGATACGAGCAGAGGGTCAGGCCCCCGCCACGTTGTGACATCGTTGCCGAGCTGGAACCGCCCGGGGACTGATCAGATCACCGGGCCAACAGCGAGTACACCAGGGTGACGGTTGCCGACTGGCGCTCGGTACCGGCTTGGAGCGGAACCGGACTGCGTACGGCAGCGGCTGCACCGAACGCGAGAGCGTTCTCATGGATCGGCGGGGATGTCTGGGTCTGGTCGCTGAGCGAGCATACCGGGCCAAGACGCTCGCCGGCCGCGACCGCCATGGCCCTCGCGTGGCTGACTGCTTGCGTCACAGCATCGGCTCGTGCTTGATCCTCGATGGATCGCGTGTTGACCACCGAGAAGGCCAGCGAGTCGATCCTGATCGCGTTGCCCGCTGCGCTCGTGACGTCGTCTATCACCACTCCAGCAGATGACAGATCGTGAACCCGGGCCGTGATGGTGTTGGTCACCTGATACCCAGTGAGGGTGGGCACACCGTGGGGGTAGGAGTACTGCGGCTGCAACGACAGGCCGGTGGTCTGGATATCCTTCGCAGCCACGCCACCGCGCTTCAATGCCGAAACCGCGGCCGAGGTCCGCGACCCGTCCCCTGCCATGGCTAGAGCTGCAGTGGGATCCGTCACGTCCACCTCGACTACCAGGGTCAGCAGGTCGGGCGTAGCAGTGGCCTGACCCGTGCCGGTGACCGTAAGCCGCGGCGATGACCCTCCGCATGCAGGCAGGACTCCTCCAGGAGCTCCCGAATCGTACGAAGCGAGCCCCAAGCCCGCGCCACCTACCGCCAGGGCCAGCACGACCGCTCCGACCGACACCGAACGCCACGCGGCACGGCGCAGGGCTCCAGCGCTTCTCTCCTCACCGGTTCCGGCCACCTCGTCACCATCCCTTCCCACGTCGTTCAACCCTTGACGATCCTCACCACCAGGACCCACCGCTTCACCGCGGGACCACATGGCACGTCGAGGCCCCGCGCAACCACGCACGTGGGCCGCTCGCTTGCGACAATCCGGGCCACTCCCTGGCCGCTGGCGACGAACTTCATCTCCGAGCGTCCAGTCGCCCGCTCCGGCTCAGCTGACACCTCGTGAAGCGCCGACCCGGGTGGACTGAGCGCCGGAAGCGACCACTCGTAGCCCTGACGGCCAGGGGCAAGGGAGGTTCGAGGAAAGCTGATCCCGAGCTCTTGGCCGACCCTTACGACTAGCGGTACCTGATTGCCTGCCGGCACACGCGATCCCGACGACTCCGGCGCCGCCATGGCTGCAAAATTGCGAGCTGTGCCATAGGCTGGCTGCAGCTCGCCGGCGCAGCCCGGATGAGACACCGTTCCCACGCGTACTGCAACGCACAGGGCCACCCCACGTGTGGGAGCCTTGGCACCCTGGGCCGGCCCGCGTTCCTGCGTGGCCGCTCCCGCAGCCGGCAGCCGGTGCTCCGGCGCAGAAGCCTCCGTTACGGGCCTGCCGATCCCGGCATGGGAAACGACGGCAAGGGCACCAGATGCCGCGAGAAGCACCGCTGCCACCATGGCTCCTGCCGCCACCCGGCGACGCCGTTCATTGCGGTGGGCTATACCCAGAAGGATCATCTTTCGCGAGTCGGGGTCCGTAGTGCCTGCCCCACGCTGAGATGGGCCCAGGGCCCTGCGCAACCGGGTGTCGAGGTCATCCACCGGAAGGATCCTCCGCGTCTCGCAGCAGGTGATCGAGCGCAGATCGGGCTTTGGCAAGCTGGGACTTCACAGTGCCTATCGAGCAGCCCATCGCCTCTGCCACTTCGGCTTCGCTCAGGTCTGCGTAGTAGCGCAGCACCACCGCCTCGCGCTGGCGAGCTGCCAGCCGTCCGACCGCCTTGAGCACCACGATCGCATCGTCGGTGGCACCGAGCCCAGAAGTCTCCCTCCCTCGCTCCTGTTCCACCCAGACAGCCTCGTTCTTGCGCTCCTCGGTCATGCTGCGTCGCTGGCGAGACCGGCACAGATTGACCACGCTCGCACGCAGGTAGGCGTGGGCACGTTCGGGGTGCCGCACGCGGCGCCATCCGGCAAACGTCCGGAGGAAAGCCTCCTGCACTACTTCCTCAGCCCTGTTGGGATCGTTCAGCAGGAACGTCGCCAGCCTGCACAGGCTCGACCAGTGCTGGTCGAACAGGCTGGTCACCATCTCGGCACGACCGTCACTGCCGCGCTGTGACACGAGACCCCTGGTTCCCGCTCCAATTGTCCTCACGCCATCGGGCAGCGCCGGCACGACTGCACGCGTCCTGCTGGGCAGGGCTACCAAGAGCGCGGCATTGTCATCCACACTATTACAGACGCATGACCTACCCGTGGAGTTGCCACGTCCAAGCCTATTTCGAAGGTCTATGGCAATGCTGCTGCCGGCCGCCGCCTGTCAGCGCCTCAGATCCGCCTCCCAGCCGGTGCTGGCTTCCTGCCCCGGCGGTGTGTATGCGGGGGTGGCCGGCGGTGTGTATGCGGGGGTGGCCGGCGGTGCGTAGGACGGGGTGGGTGCTGGCGGCGGCACCGGTGCATACAGTGGGGGCACGTAGGACGCTGCCGGTGGTGCGTAGGACGGTGGGAGCGAGCCCGCAGGCGCCCCTTCCCTGCCAGGCCCGTGCGGGCTGTGCATCTCGGTGGAGCAGCGTTCGGCGAAAGCCCGGCCCATAGCCTCGACGATTGGGCTCAACTGCCTGCTCACCGCCGCTGCAAGGCGCTTATGCCCTTCGTCGCCCGGGTGCACGCCGTCGACCAGCTCCACGGGATCCATCACAGTCTTGCCACCGACGAGGTACAGGTTCGTATCGCCCGCAGCGATGCACTCGTGGACAGCCTCCTCCATTGCCAGGCGCAGGTCTGCGAGAGTAGCTCCGAGCCTGTTGGGCGTATCCTCCGCGTCCGGCCTCACTATCGGGGTGACAACGACCACCGGGGTCGCGGGCTGCCCACTACGCACGATCGCGAGGAAGGCACGGATCCCCTCTGCCAGCAGACCTGGGGTGTGGGGTATACGACTCCAACAGTTGACCCCGTAGGCGATCGAGATCGCCTCCGCCTGGTGATCCGCAAGCATCGCCGCAGAGAAGGTCTCGCCACGAGCAGAGCCGGCATAGCCGAGGTTGCACACGTCGAGGCCGAGCTGACGGCCGGCGACTGCAGGCCAAGCCATGGACGGCGCCGACGCTAGCCACCCCTGAGTGATGGCATCACCGTAAGCCAGCCACCGCGGACGTCTCGGTGCCGGCTCTATGCTCCCGCCCACAGGGGTCACCGACATGACCGTGGGAACCATGCCCTCCGGCAGATAGACAATCGCCGGCCGGCTCGCCTCACCAGGCAGCTCCAGCCGGACCACTCCCTCACCGAGAACGGCCTCGACCTCCGATATCTTCCTTGCCGCTCTGTAGGCAGCGAAAGTGCACCCCGCCCCTTCGCCTCGGTAACCCAGGTTCGCCGTGGCAGTGTGATATGCGATGTCCACCGCCGTGGCATCGCCGACCATCTCCAAGCGCATCCCTACCGGCAGCTCGGCCGCTGCCCACACGTCAGCCGGAAGATGGTCCGCATCGACCGGGTCGGCCCTCGGGTACAACACCGATCCTATCGGCGGGAACAAACATCCTCGCAGGAACGGCTCCGGCTGCTCCGGTCGAGATGTCACTGCCATTCCCGGAGACTCGTTGTGGCACAAGCCGGCATGTCAGGCTCCAGACGAACGTCGCGGCAGGACAGTCCGGCAGGGCCCGGCCGCCTGCTCGATCCCACCCGACGCCGCATCGCCGCTTGCCTCATGTGCCCTTGCGCTCCCCTGTGGCTGGCCATGATCGCCACTTCTGTCCATCGATCAGTGTCACCCTGGTATACCTGCCGGCAGAGCCGCAGGTCCACCCTTCAACTTCTACGATGTGCTATCGGCATCTCGACGCCAGGCCTTTAGCGCCGGTGACTTCTACGACGGCTGCAACCGCCACTCCCCTCGCGACGTCCCGGGAGTCTCATGGGACATAGGTGCCCAAGAAGCGTGACGAACGACGAGAAGATGCCCTAAGGTGCGCGTCACTCGGCATCGAGGAATGCGGAAAGGAGAGCGGTGAGCAATCCCTGGAATGCCGGCGAGATGCTCGGATTCGACCTCGAGACCACAGGAGTCGACGTGTTTACCGACGTGCCTGTGGCCTTCGGGCTTGTCTCTGCCAACGGTGGGGTGATCATCGAACGTGAAACGGGGTTGGTAGACCCGGGCCGCGACATACCACCGGGCGCGACTGCTGTTCACGGGATCACCACCGAGCGAGCCAGAAGCGAGGGGGCGCCACTAGCAACCGTAGTGGGGGATCTGGCGAGCACTCTGGTGGGAAAATCCCTCGAGGGCATCCCCGTCGTCGGGATGAACATCTCTTTCGACCTCACGATCCTCGACCACCAGCACCGTGCGACCACCGGAAGGGGCCTCTCCGACCTCGGGTGGCACGGGCCGGTCATCGACGTGTTGGTGCTGGACCGGCATTTCGACAGGTACCGCAAGGGACGTCGGACCCTCCCGGACCTCTGCACCTACTACGGCGTCGAGACCTGCAATGCGCACGACGCAGGTGCCGACGCCGAAGCTGCCGTAATGGTGCTGCAGGCCATCTGCCTTTCCTATCCGCAGCTCACTGCCATGGATCTGCCGGCACTGGCCGAGGCTCAAGCTCTCTGGCATCAGGAATGGAGCGACGGCTACGACAAGTGGCGCCAGTCACGCGGCCAGAAGCCGACCAGCCGCAGGGAGGTCGGATGGCCCATAGCCCGGCCTGCAAGCAGGGTGGCGGCCCCTGTCTCAGACGCGTAGACTGACTAGTCAGTCAATTGATGTGGTGAGCGTGTACCAGGATCCACACCTGGCGAGTCCACCGGGTAGGCCCGCACCAAAGGAGGCAGCACATGCAGACGCGCCTGACACAGGTTCTAGGCATCGAGCATCCCGTGATGCTCGCCGGCATGGGAGGTGTCTCATACCATCAGCTGGTCGCTGCGGTCTCTGAGGCCGGCGGGTTCGGGTGCCTCGGAGCTTCGACGATGCCGAGCGACCAGATGGTCGACGAGATGCGCCGGGTGCGCGAGGAAACGACCAAGCCCTTTGGCGTCGACCTGCTCACGGCCATGCCCGGCGACATGGTTGGCCAGGTGGAAAAGATAATCGCCGGTGGAGCCTCGGTGTTCGTGGCCGGCCTCGGCGTCCCGTCGGACGTCGTAGACCTCTGCCACCGCAATGGCCTGCTCGTGATCAACATGTGCGGCAAGGTCGACCATGCCCGAAGGGCCGTCGACGCAGGGTGCGACATCGTCGTTGCCCAGGGGACCGAGGCTGGAGGGCATACCGGTCTCGTCGCGACCATGCCCCTCGTGCCCCAGGTCGTGGACGCTGTCGGAGACCAGGTCCCAGTCGTCGCTGCGGGCGGGATCGTCGACGGCAGGGGTCTGGCTGCCGCTCTAGCACTCGGAGCGGACGGAGTCTGGGTGGGGACCCGCTTCATAGCAACGCCAGAAGCGAGGAGCGTTACCGGCTACAAGGAGGCCCTCCTCGGCACGGAAGGCGACGGCACAGTGATCAGCAGGGCTTTCTCGGGCAAGACGATGCGCGTGATACGGAACGACTACACGACCTATTTCGAGCAGAACCCTGGGGAGCTGCGAAGGTTCCCCGACCAGATCACCCGATCCGTACAGGACAGCGCCTTCCATCTCGGCGGTGACGAATCGACCCCGGGGGTCGACCCCGCCAAGGAGTGCTATCCCTGTGGCCAAGGCGTGGGCGGCATCGACGACCTGGTGCCGGCCGGCGAGCTCGTGCTGCGCTTCGTGGCCGAAGCGGAGGTTGCCCTGACGGCAGCAGGCCGGCCGGCGACAATTGGACATTGATCCGCTGCACTCCGCGAGTGCTCTCGCGCTCTCCGCTAGGGTGGCATGACTGACATGCCAGCTCGCCCCCTTACCGCATCCGACCGCCCTATTCCTCACGCATCAGACTCCGACCAGGCATCGAGAGCGCCGGGGCCATCCAGGGCGGGCACCGTGAAGATGCTCCCCGACGTGATGATGATAGAGGGGCGACGCCTTCGCTACGCGACTTCCGACAACACCGACGCATGCGGACCCGAAGGGCCGGGGAGCGAGCCGGTATGGGCGGTCAACATACACGGCTACTTCGCCGGTGGCGGCATGTACTGGAGAGAAAGCAGCCACCTTGCCAAGACGCTGGGTTGGCGAGTGGTGAACCCGAGCCTTCCGGGCTTCGCCGGTAGCGACCCCCTTCCCTGGGAACGGGTGAGCATGGCCGAGATCGCAGGTCAGGTAACTGCACTTCTCGACCATCTCGGCATCCGCCGCGCCATCCTGCTCGGCCACTCCATGGGTGGCGCGGTCGCGGTCAAGCTAGCGGCTCGCGATCCTGCACGAACGCTCGGTATCATCTACCGCGACGGAGCCGCCACCCCTGCGTGGAAGAAGCGCCACGGCCCTCTCGTCGCAGCTCTCGCCCCGCTGGTGCCAGACGTCGCCGGTATAGCAGACCTGGTCACAGCAGTCGTCATGGACTTTCCCGACCTGCTCGTGGGCAGGCGCATAGCTTCCACCATGCGCGGCATGTGGCCGGATGCCAGGCGTAACATCCGTACCCTGGGCCGCACCCTGCCGGTCGGCGCCATGCTGTTCGCAGTCGACCTCAGTGACGAGGTTGCCCGAATCGCTGCCGACGGGGAGATCCCGATATTGCCGGCATGGGGATGCTTCGACCGAATAGCCAATCTCGCCACGGCAGAAGAGTTCGCCCGCCTGGCACGCAGCGACATCATGTGGATCCCCGGGGGACACTCCTGGATGCTCGCCCGGCCGCGCGGCCAGGGAGACGCCCTTAGGTTCCTCGCTCGAGGACAGGCCTTCCTGGCCCAGGTGGCAACCCGTCGCGCCCGTCTCCTCGGGCTCGACGGGCGACGGGCCAAGGGCGTGCTGCGTGCCCTGCGCTGAGAGCTCTCATCCATAGCGGGAACGGCCACACGACCAAGGAGGCGACCGACGATGCGCTCTGACATGGAGGACACGCCGCAGCAGGCGGAGTTTCGAGGCGAGGTTCGACAGTGGCTGCGTGCCAACCTGCCGCCAGGTTGGGCCGAGTCGATCGAGGAGGGCGACGACAAGGCATTCGAAGCCGTCAAGACAGCTTCGGGATGGGACTTCATGACCTGGATGGGTACCATAGGGCGGAGTCCCTACGCAGCTCCCCTGTGGCCGAAGGACTACGGCGGGCTCGGCGGCGAGTCATGGATGCCACAAGTGGTTCGCTCCGAGCTGACCCGGTACCGGCTCCCGACATTCGGCATCAACCTGCTCGGAGTCGGCCTGGCCGGGCCGACGATCATCGAGCACGGCACGGATGCTCAGAAGGCCAGGTACCTACCCAAGATCCTCTCGGGCGAGGAGATCTGGTGCCAGCTGTTCAGTGAGCCTGGAGCCGGATCAGACCTGGCCTCGCTCGCCACCAGAGCTGTCGCCGACGGTGACGAGTGGGTGGTTAACGGCCAGAAGGTCTGGACCACAATGGCTCAGTTCGCCCACTTCGGGATGCTCCTCTCGCGCAGCGATCCCGATGCGCCCAAGCACGAGGGGCTCAGCTACTTCATACTCGACATGAAATCTCCCGGTGTCGAGGTCCGGCCCCTCAAGCAGATGACCGGCTCCTCGGAGTTCAACGAGGTGTTCCTTACCGACGTGCGCGTGCCGGACGCCAACCGGGTCGGCGCTGTCGGCGACGGCTGGCGGTGTGCCCGCACGACCCTCATGAACGAGAGAACGGCCCTCGCGGGCATCTCGTTCGACCCCGTCTCGATCTTCGGCGGGACCAGGCGAGATCCATGGCAGGCATTCGTCGAGAGCATACCGAACCGCTCCGACCCGCTTGTCCGCCAGCATCTCGCCCAGCTGTACATAGAGGCCGAGGTCAAGGAGATCACGGCCTTCCGGGCCAACTCCGCCCGCATGCGCGGTCGGCAACCCGGACCCGAAGGAGCAGTGAACAAGGTCTTCAACGCCGAGTACAACCAGCGACGCTCCAACTTCGCAGTGGACGCGGCCGGCATGGGCTCGACCGCGTGGCTGCCCGGCGACACAGACGCCGAATCGCGCTCGCAGACCTTCCTCCGAGCACGTGCTAACACCATAGAGGGAGGCACCTCCGAGGTCCTCCGCAACCAGATGGCAGAACGGATCCTGGGGTTGCCCCGCGACATGGAGGTCGGCCACGGCGAACCGTGGAGCTCGTCACACCGGGCATGACGCGGCCTGGCCGCTTGGCCTGACACCGGGCCTTGCGCTGGGTCTGGCCGCCTCACCTAGCCGAAGAGCGCAGCGACACCCCCTCGGCCGTCAACCGGGGCCGGACCTCCCGAAGCAGCCGAGGGGCTTGCCGTAGGGGAGCTTCGCTCCACCTGGGCTGTAGGAGTACTGGGCACCCCCGTTGCACGACAGCCATGCACCTCCCGGACCGTCCACGGCGCTCACCGCCTTCGGGCTCCACCAGACCACCGAGAAGCTACCGAACGGGTCATACGAACCAGGGCCTGGAGCCCACTGGCCATACATGCCGCCTGGAAGCGACGGAGGAAGCGACCGGAACCCTTGCTGGAATGTCCGTGGGGTGAGGTACGGGCCGGCCTGCTGGATCGCGTCGAAGAGCATGAGCACGGGCTGGTAGACGAACGGGTAGGTCGGAATCAGCGGACCGGTGGCCCCGCTCATGCGGTAGGCCTTGTATGCCTCCGACTGGTCCTCCGCCTGGGCCTGCATTCCGAGCGCTATAGCATGGCTCCACTGGTTCTGCTGGACAAGCCGGCTGAAGCCGTCGATGAAGTCGGTGGTGAACCACTCCGGATAGTAGCCCTGCTGATTTGCCGCAGCCGTAAGTAGTATGGGAGTGAACCAGTCGAGGCCGGTGGCTATCACCGTGGTGACATGTGCAGCCTTGAACTGGGCGACCACGTTGGCGATCTGCTCCTGCAGGGTCGAGCCGTTGAGCGATACTGCCGCCGTGGTGGCTACCTTGACCCCGTAGCTGGCGAGATCCTTCTCGAGAGCATTGTTGCACTCCTGGTCGGTCGGGTCGGAGTCGTAGACGATGCCGAACACCCGGTGCTTGCCGTTCATGGACGGGTCGCCCGAGAAGGACACCGGGGTACGGGCCAGGCTGCGACCGATCACCTCCGCTGTGCCGAGATTGGTCTTCTGGCAGACAGGGATCGTCGAGTACTCGTATGGGGAGAACTGGGCGAACTCGCTGTCCGGACCCCCGAAGGGCGTGAAGGAGATGATGTGCTGCTCGGCCAAAGCCTGGTCGTACACCGGAGTCGCATCGATCACGGACAGATCGGCGAAGGCATGATCCGCCTTCGCCGTCTCCGCGTCGGCCTGGGCCTGGGCCTGGTCCCCGCCGTCAAGCTCCGCTACGAAATCACTCTGGCTGGCGAACGGCTTCAGGACCACATGGCGGCCGTAGAGCTCGAACGTCCGGTTGAACAGCGAGATATAGGCCTGGATGGCCTTGATCGCTCCCTGGTCGGTGCCAACCACCGACTTCGGCACTATCGAATACAGGGTCGCCAGCTCGGCCGATGCAACCTCACGGTATGTGACTGTGATGGTGGTGCCGGTAACCCCTGGCGCGGTTGCACCTCCATTGTTGCCATGCCACGCAGGCACGCAGATAGGGGCGTATTTGGACCAGGGGACCTGGCGGACTCCAGGACCGCACGAGACTCCTCCCACAGTCAATCCCGGCGTACCCGGATTCGGTGCCGGTCCTACCCCGGGGGGCAGACCAGTCGCATCGCTCAGGGTAACCGGTGCCTTGCCCACCCTGGAGCCGAGCGACGGGACGAAGCTCAGTGCCACCACAGCCGCTGCCACCAGGACCGCGAGCGGTAGGTAACGCCTGATGGTTTCCACGACCATCCCGATGATCCCTGGCCTGCCGGAACGCTGTGATTGCATGCTCAACCTCCCCAACCGCCGGTCGCGCCGGCACCTACAGTACCCAGCGGCCCGCTGGCTGCAGCGCCCACCGCTACCGGGCCCGGAGCGGCCTCGATACCCGCTTCGTCCGAGCCGAGATAAGCCGCCAGGACGGCAGGGTCGTTCAGGACCGACGACGTATCCCCCTCGGCTATCACTGCGCCGATATGCATGCATGCGATCCGGTCGGCTATCGACGACACGAGCGGGACATCGTGCTCGATCACCACGAAGGCAGCTCCCGTCTGGTCACGGAGTCCGACGAGCAGCTCGCCCAGGGCCTCGGATTCACGCTGGGCGATGCCCGACGTTGGCTCATCTAGAAGCAGGACACGGGGCTCGTGAGCCACCGCACAGGCGAGCTCGACGATCCTCCTGGTGCCGGTCGACAGCTCCGAGACGAAGCGGTCCCTGAAGCGCTCCAAGCCCATCTCCGACATCAACCGCTTGGCCCGTGCCTCGACTGCGGCCTCCGACACGACCACCGCCGACAGTCCCAGCGCGCATGCAAGGGGATCGCGCACGGGAACGTGCTGCTCGAGCGCCGTTGCCAGAGCCTCTGACACCGTCATCGACGGAAACAGGCGCGCGTCTTGGAACACCCGGCCGAGCCCACGTGCCGCCCGCTGGGCTGGTGTGACATGCGTCACATCCTCACCCAGAAGCATCACCCTACCCGTGTCGGGTATCGCGAAGCCCGAGCAAACGTCGAACAGGGTGGTCTTGCCAGCCCCGTTGGAGCCGATGATGCCGAGTATCTCGCCCGGCGCCACGCTCAGGCTCACATCGGTCAGAGCGGAGACCCCACCGTACTGCTTGGATGCTCCTATCACGGCAAAGGCAGCGGTCGCCGTCGCATTGGGACTGTCAGCAGCCGGCTGGAGCACGGGTGCAGGAGGAAACGAGATCCCCGGCAGCGCCACCATCCCCGCTGGGTTGGCCGGCGCTGGGTTGGCCGGCGCTGGGTTGGCCGGCGCTGGGTTGGCCGGCGCTGGGTTGGCCGGTGCTGGGCCGGTGGCCACAGGGCTATCGGGCCCGTTCGTGGCAGTACCACCGCCAAGGATCGCTGCGAGCTGCTCTGGCGATGGCACCGGCGGTGGTGCGCCTGCGCCCGGGCCGGCAGGGTACGACGCTGCCGCCATTGCGAAAGCAGCGTCCTGCCGGCCGGCATCCCCCCGGCGCCGCTTCGCCCTGTTGGCTGCGTGGAGGAACACCGACCTGAGCAGCTTGGGCTGCTGGGAGAGGTCAGGGGTCGGTCCGCTGAATCGCACCCGACCGCGCTCCATGAACACCGCCCGGCGCGATATGGCCGTTGCGACGTTCACCGATTGCTCTACCACGACCACTGTCACGCCGCTCGCGGCCAGGGCACGCACCACCTCGAGGAGATCGCCCACGACCGATGGAGCCAATCCGAGCGACAGCTCATCGATCATGAGCAGCTTCGGGCGGCACAGCAAGGCTTGAGCCAGCGCCAACATCTGCTGCTCACCACCCGACAGAAGGCCCGCGCGTTGGGTCATCCGCTCCCCGAGACGTGGGAAGAGCTGGAGAACCCTCTCGGTGGCAGACTTGACGAATTGCTCGTCATGCTGATGGCGCTTGGCGACCCAGCCGCCCATGCGCAGGTTCTCCGCCACGCTGAGCGACGGGAATATACCCCGACCGCCCAGGACCGTCACGAGACCCGATTGGACCCGGGCTGCCGGCGACCAGCTCGTCACATCCTCGCCTATATAGCTCACGGTGCCCGACACCGGCTGCATGAGCCCCGCGACCACCCGAAGCGTGGTCGACTTGCCCGCGCCGTTCGTCCCGAGAAGGGCAACAACTTCGCCCTGGGCCACCCCGAAGCTCACGTCGTAGAGCACCTTGGAACTACCGTACGCGGCCCGGATGTCGTCAACCGCTATCAGCGCCGGTCGCCCGCCGGCAGGTCCCGCATCCGGCTGCACCCCCTCCTCGCCAGGCGCCCGGCCCTGGACCTCCAGATCCTCCAAAGCGCCCAGGCGCAAGGCTGCATCGTGGGCAACAGGGCTCGTATCCTCCCTGGTGATGACAGACATGGCCTGGGTTGACAAGGCCCGCCCCCCTCCGACGGCACCGAGCACCTCCTCCATGTCGGCAACTCCCACATCCTCCGACGGGGACGCGGTTGAAAGATCAGTGATCCCCTTCCGCCTTGCAAGCCCTGCCAGCGCCCAATCCCGGATCCTGAAGACGATCCCGCCCAATCCCTCGGGCAGCACCATGAGCAGTACGAGCAGGCCTCCGCCCTGTGCCAGTAGCTGCCATGCATCGGAGAGGTGGCTCAGGCCTTCCACATAGATGGCGCCGAGGACCCCACCTGTAAGCGAGCCCAGACCGCCGATGACCACCATCGCAAACACGGTCACCGACATTCCAGGGTCGAAGCCGGCATAGCCGATGCCCTGCTGCGCCAGCACCGTCAGCGCTCCCGCCACCCCGGCCAAGGCCCCGCTGAAGGCGAACGCCACCAGCTTTGCCCTGAAGGGGCTGATGCCGTATGCAGACGCTGCTCTCGGATTGTCCCTCACGGCGAGCACGGTCCGCCCAGCCCGGCTTCGCCGGAAATTACGCGCCAGGTACGCCGACACGAGCAGCATCACCACGCAAAGCTCGTAGAACTGCCGCTGGGAGCTCAGCTCGAATCGCCGGAAGAGTATGGGGCGAGCCACCGTGGAGGGGTCCAGCCACGGAAAGTATGTAGACGACAGGACCCATGTCGAGACCATCACGGCAAATGCAAGGGTGACGACCGCCAGGTACAGGCCCGGTATCCGCAGTGCGGGTATGCCTATGACGCACGCTATGGCAGCACCGATGGCTGCTGCCGCCAGCATGGCAAGGAAGAACTCGACGTGCAGATGCACCATCAGCGACCCCGTTACCGCGGCGCCGATGCCCACGAACGCGTACTGGCCCAGGCTTATCTGGCCTGCCCATCCGGTCAAGGTGACCAGTGACATCGCGATGATTCCGAATATCACGATGTCGGCCAGGGTGACGAGCCAGGTGTCGTTGAACACCAGTGGTGCGAGGAACAGCGCAGCCACCACCACCAGGAGGCCGATGATCCTGAAGGCTTTCACCTCCTTCAGCGAGGCCAGCGCTGCGGGGATCGGCGCTACCTCCCGGGCCGCGACATAGTCACCAAGCTCGCCGCCCTCTACGCGGCTGACCTTCCTCCGCTGGAACAGCAGCCCGATCAGCACCACGAAGAACACCGCCACGTTCACGTACGTGTCCTGGTGATATGACCAGTAGACCCCCTGGTAGACGATGTTCAGCACGAGCGACCACAACACGGTGGCGGGCAGCGACTCCATGCCCGCGAGCACGGCTGCCGCCAGTGGAAGCAGTAGATCCTGGGGACCCGACGCCACGCCTATGTTGGCACCCAGGATCGGAGCCGACAGGATCGCCCCGACTCCCGAGAGCCCGCCGGCCACCATCCACGTGATCCGGCTCAGACGGCGCACCGGTATGCCCAGCAGCAGCGCCCGCTCGGAGGAGTCTGCCGACGCCCTGATGGCGGTGCCGGTATCCGTGGTCTGGAAGAACCAGAACAGGAGCCCGAGAGCAACGGGAACCACGATTATGGCTACCAGCTGGTTCCCGGTGAACACGAGCGGGGCAACGGTGAACTTGAAGGAGAACGGCGTGGTGAACGAAGTGGTCGCCGACAGGTGTGATGTCAGGTTAGGCAGGACTATCTCTATGGCGCCGAGGATCTGGGCGAGCCCGATCGTGGCCACGGTGAATATCAGCCGGGGGGCTCGGCTGAAGCGTTGGACCACCGCTGCGTCCACCGTCCAGCCCGTGGCCACCGCCACGGCGAGCCCGATGGGCACGGCGACGTAGTACGACCAGTGCTCACCTGACACGAGGATGATCGCAACCGAAGCTGCCAACCCGCCTATGGCAGCCTGGGCGAAGTTGAAGATCCTGGCAGAGCGATAGATCAGGACGAGACCCATCGCTATGAGCGACGACAACCCGCCAAGCACGACTCCCTGGAGCAGCACACCGAGCGGTAGGTGCTCGGGGAGCAGTCGGTTCAATATGACATAGACGATCACGAGGCCGGCAGCCCAGCCGCCGGCCAGCAGTGCCTTGCGGTTGCTCAGGGACACCGGTTACCTCCATACATGCGGATCTGACGGACGGTCATCATGTCGCTCATGCCTTGGGACAATCGAGCTGGCTGTGCGCAGGAAGGACGGCTGCGGGCTCGGCGAAGCTGGCCACCTTGCCGCCGTCACAGGTGAGGAACGTGCCCGGCTCGCCGTCCTCGGGGCTGGTCACGTTCGGGTACCAGTGCACCACCTGGAAGTTGGACGCCGGATCGAAGGTGCCAGGCCCGAACGACCATCCCCCGAGCATGCCTCCCGGCACCGAGGGGGGTAGCTCCCTCGTATTGGCCAGTCCCTGCTCGAAGGTCTTCGGAGTGAGATACGGACCCGCTGCTTGGAGCGCGTCGAAGAACATCATCAGCGACCCGTAGGCGAACGGGTAGGAAGGCATGATCCCCCGGGTATTGCCCCCGTGACTCATCTCGTAGGCTCGGATCGCCTCCTGGCTGGACGTCGGCACAGCCGATACGCCCGTTCCGATGATCCCGCCCACCTCGCCCGGAGCGGCCTTCTGCACGAGCTGGATGAATGGGTCTATGCCCGAATCGCTCTGGGCGAAGTAGGACTGCATGAACCACTCCGGGTAATAGCCCTGGCTCTGGGCTGCCGACATCATGAGTATCGGCGTCACCGGGTCGCAAGATGAGCAGATAACCGTTGTCACGCCCGCGTTCTTCATCTGGGCCAGCGCGCTGGTGAGCTGGGCGGGGAGCTCGCTCAGGTTGAAGGTGAAGGCGTCCATCAATCTCACAGGAGCGCCGTACCTGCGAAGCTCCTGGCTGATGTCCTGCGCGCACAGAGTCGAGCCGGGGTTAGCCGGATAGAGGATCCCGTAGGACCGGATCTTGGCGCGAATGGCGGGACTGCCGGCATAGATGGCAGGAAGCCCGGCGAGCTGGTGACCGAGGAGGGCCCCGATGGCTGACGCGTCCTTCGTGCAGTTCGGTCCTGGGGTGTACTCGTAGGGAGCGTGAGCCGCGTACCAGGAGTAGTCCTGGAGATACAGCCCGAATGTGACCACGCCCTGCCCGCTCAAAGCAGTGTCGTACATCGTCGAGGAGTCGATCAGGGACATGTCCGCGAACGCGTGAAGCTTCGTTGCCACCGTCACTGCGTCGGCCTCGGCCTGCTGCTGGCCTGTTCCGGTGTCCTCGTTGATGAAGTTTCCCTGGCCGTTGAACGGCACCAGCACGACGCGACGCCCGTAGAGCTCGAAGTAGTGGTTGAAGGTGTTCACGTATGCCTGCATGGTGCGCACGGCCTCGTTGTTGGTGCCCACCACGCTCGGGGGCAGGATGCTGTAGAGGAAGGCGAGCTCGGTGGTGGACGCCATCCGGTAGCTCAGGGTGATCGTGTGAGCCGTCACGCCGTTCCACGTCGCGCCGCCATTGTTGCCATGCCATGCAGGCAGGCAGATCGGCGCATACTTAGACCAGGGGATCTGGCGCACCCCGGGTCGGCACTGCACCCCCGCCACCGTCACCCCCGACGTGCCCGGCTCCGCGGGGACCGTCACGTCGGCTGGGATTGCACCCCACGTGCCCCCGGAGGATTTGATGGTGGGGACCAGCAGCAAGACGATCACGATGGCTGCCACTATGCACACTGCCACCAGCTGCCTGCGCAGGACGCGGCGCATCACCGGATTGCGGCCACGCCTGGCACGGCCCGTAGCTTCGTTATCGACGGCTGCAGCCATTTCCCCCTCTAACCCTCTGCCCCTAGCCTGCTGCTTGCACGCAGCAGGGTCTCCTTCCACGAACGTGCCCGTTTCGACGCCACAAGTCACGGCGAGACCCGGTGCCGTTACGCTGTGTGCCGCGTTACGTTATCGCACACCTTTCCACGACTCCAAGGCAAGCAGCCGGCGGGGCTGAGGCATGCGGGCCATGCCCCGAGCGCAAGGACCCTCCGCGGTCGCGCGATTGGCTTTCCGGTGGGTAACCGCTCCTACGATGAGCACTATGCCGGCCCCCGAGGGAAGTCCCGATGCAGGTGTCACAGGAGCCAGGACGATAGAGGACCTTTGCGCCGCACTGCTCCCGCCGGAGGCCGGGGGGCCCGAACCTGCCGAGCTTGCAGCCCGGTTCGACGCGTTCCTTTCACGCCAGCCCCGCTTCATCAGCCTCGCCGTGCGTGCAGCGGTTGCAGGGGTCGACGCATTGTCCCTGGCGACATCGGGCCGGCGCCTCGGCTCTCTTGGACCCGCGGGACGAGAGGCCGTCCTACGACGCCTTGCCCGCACCGAACCCGGTGCGGCCGGACTGGACGGGCTCAAGACGCTGCTGCTCATGGTCGCGGGCGCCGACAGGGCTGCTGCCGAAGTCCTCGCGTCGGCTCGCAGCACACCTCCGGCGCGCCCGGACGCCGACCTGCTACTCACCCCAGCGGCCGGCTGGCCTGCCATCACCAAGTGCGACGTGGTGGTCGTCGGCTCCGGTGCTGGAGGGGCCATGGCTGCTCGGACCCTCGCACGCGCAGGCCTCTCGGTGGTAATAGTCGAAGAGGGTCGCCGCCACCGCGTCGAGGAGTTCCGTAGCGACCATCCCCTGGACCGCTTCGCGTCTCTCTACCGGGACGGGGGGGCGACTGCAGCCGTGGGACGCCCTCCGATCGTCCTGCCGATCGGGCGAGCGGTGGGCGGTACGACGGTGGTCAACTCCGGAACGTGCTACAGGACCCCGGAATCGGTGCTGCTGCGCTGGCGCGACGAGGCCGGCCTCACGCTCGCTGATCCTGCCGCATTCTCCCCCTACCTGGACGAGGTGTGGAAGACCCTTCAGGTTGCTCCGGTCACTTCCGACGTGATGGGTCGCAACGGGCAGATCATGCTTGCCGGAGA
>JAJZJN010000054.1 GCA_021851165.1 Actinomycetes bacterium | reverse complement strand
GGTGCGGTCGTTCGTATGGTCGTCTGGTGGCCGGGAGATCGCCTATAGCAAAGCAGGAGCAGGGAACCAGTCAGATCGCCTCTTCCTCTACGACGTCGTGACCGGCGGGAGGCAACTGCTGCCGTATGTGCCGCCACCTGGAACGGGGGTGCTTCTCGGGAGTTTCTGGCCCGATGGTGGAGGGCTCGTCATGTGGGTGGACCCCGGTCGCTCGATCGCGGCAGAGGCAACCGGCCTCGAGCTGGTCAGCCTCCCACTGGCTGCCTCGCTGCCGCTGCCCCTCGTACGCACATTCGTCTACCTGCCTTGGTTGGCCTGGTCACCTGGAGGTAGCCGGCTGCTCACGGTCCAGATGAGCAAGGCCTCGCCGTGGGAGGGGAGCAACCTAGTGGTATGCCGGCCGTCGCGGGGCAGCTGCCGGGTACTGACACAGCCCCGGCATGTCGTGACTGTCGATCCTGCATGGTCGCCGGGTGGCAGGCGGATCGCTTTCGTCCGGGCCTCGGCAATGGCCAGCCTCACTCCGGGTGTTGGACTCGACTGGTGGTACGCCACTCGACGGTTGTGGGTGGCAATGGCTGACGGCACAGGTGCACGCGAGGTGACGGGAGCCGGCCAAGGGGTGGCGGAGCCTCGGTTCGGCGCTTCGGGGAAGTCGATCTTCTACGTCACTGCTCATAGCGTGAAGGTCGTGCCTGCTGCGGGAGGTCGGGCGACGACGGTTGCCGGTGGACTGTCGGGTGCTCTCGGCACCGGTGGTCCCGATGGCTACGGAAAGCTGCCATGGGGTGGGCTGGCCGAGTGGGGCCCATGAGCCGGGTCCCGGCTGGTTGGTTGGAGTGGCTACCGACGGGAGCCGATGCACGTGGTCCCGGCTGGTGGGCAGTGGCCTGTAACCGACGTCGAGCGTACGGCAGAGAGGGGCTCTGATGGACGGTGACGTGGTAGTGGTTTCGAACCGAGGACCTTACACCTTTGACTGCGCCGACGATGGCGAGGTCGTGCGCAGGCCGGCCGCAGGTGGGCTCGCGTCGGCACTTGCGCCTGCGGTGGCGGAGGCTGGAGCCACATGGGTTGCCGCAGCCGTGACCCCCGGAGACCGGGTGGCTGCGCTGAGGCCCGGTGCCGGAGCGCCCATCCGACTCGAGCTCCTGGCGTTCGACGAAGAGGATTACAGGAGGTTCTACGGCGACGTCTCGAACCAGACGCTGTGGTTCTTGCACCACGGTATTTTTGACACCTCACGGCGTCCGATCTTCAATGCGGACTGGTATCGTTCCTGGCAAGTTTTCCGGGCGGTCAACGAGGCTTTCGCCCAAGCAGTCGACCGATCGGCGCCCGAGGGCGCGGTGGTATTGGTCCAGGACTTCCATCTGGCCTCTGTAGGCGCCGCGCTCACCAGGCGGCGGCCCGATCTGCGGCTGGTCCACTTCAGCCATACGCCGTTCGCGTCACCGTCAGAATTGCGCGTGCTGCCCGAGGCGGTAGCCCGCGAGCTGCTGGCGGCCATGGGTGCCTACCGTGCATGCGGATTCCACTGCGATCGGTGGGCCCAGTCATTCAGAGCTTGCTACGAGGAAGTTCTGGGTGAGTCCCCACGCACGTTCGTCGCGCCACTCGGGCCACACCGTCAAGCCATCGAGACCATCGCGGGATCGGATATGTGCGGCGGGTACCAGGTTGCATTGGACGAGATGCTTGGCTCTCGCAGGCTCATTGCAAGAGTGGACCGTCTCGATCCGTCGAAGAACCTGCTGCGCGGTTTTCTCGCGTTCGACGAGTTGCTGGCGGAGCATCCGGGCTGGCGAGGCAACGTCACGTTTCTCGCCGTTGCCAACCCTACGCGCGAGGCACTCCCCGAGTACTACGGCTACCGGAGGCAGGTCGAGGCGACCGTGGCCACTGTCAACCAGCGATGGGGCCGTCCGGGCTGGCGACCGATCGTCCTGAGCATAGGCGACAGCATCGAGAGCTCGATCGCAGCGTTGGCGCGCTCTGACGTGCTGCTCGTCAACTCCGTGAGGGACGGCCTAAACCTGGTGGCTAAAGAGGGCCCGCTGGTCAACAGCCGGGACGGCGTCCTCGTGCTGTCGCGCGAGTCGGGAGCCTGGGCCGAGATGCACGACGTTTCGCTTGGTGTCGATCCATTCGATGTGTCCGAAACGAGGCTGGCTCTCATCAGGGCCCTCGAGATGACCCAGTCGCAACGCAGGGCGCTGGCGGTGGCTGCGAAGCAAAGGGCGGTGACCCACGATCCGAGCACCTGGCTCGAGGCACAGCTACAGGCCGCGTCGATACCTGCGAGGGTCTGATCGGATGGACCGGCCTGGACTTGAGCCACCTTCGTACCGCGAGCCACCTTCCTACCGCGAGCCGGATGCGGCATCCTGGTAAAATGCCGACTAATGGCACGGCTGGCGGTATTTGCCAGCAGAAGAGAGATTGGACGGTGGGCTGATCCGGGTGGCGGAAGGCCGGTAGACTCTGTGGGTGACTTGGGCCTCGATATTGCGACCGGTGACCGTTCTAAGCGCTCTTGGCGTCATAGGCGCCGGGGCGACGGGGCTGTCGCTCGCGACCTCTCCACACTTGACCGTGTCCTACGCGGCGGCGTCCAGCCTGCAGAGCGCAGTCCAGCGCACCTTGGGAGCCTCCAGCTTCACGGTCGACGAGGTGCAGGTCTACAGCGGATCCTCTACCGCTTCCGGGCAGGTCACGGGCAGTGCCTCCGGTATATCCGAGTCTCTCCACGCGGACTATCAGGCACCTGATCGACTTGCCGTCGATATCTCCGCCAATGGTTCGCCGGCCACACCGGGTCTCATCGCTATTGGCCCGCGTCTGTACGCGGAGCTGCGGTCGAGTGGACGCTACGAGGTATTGAACCAGCCAGTCAGCACTGATGCGTTCGTAGCGCTGCGCCAGGAGGCCATGAGCTCTCTCTACCTCCTCCAGAGCGTGACCAGGGGGGTTGTCAGAGATGGTACGCGGTTCTCTTTCATCAAGTCCATGGAAGCCGGTGTGCCCGGTAGCACCGCGGCACTGTCCGGTGTGGCGAAGGGCACCGTTGTCGTGCTCGGCGGCTATGTCTCCACGGTGAGCGTGGTTCTGTCGGTGCACTCGGCGAAATTCAGGACAGTGTCGATGTCGGCGAGGTTCTCCCGGATCGGTAGCTCAGTACCGGTGCGCCTTCCCTAGGACTGCAGGGGCAGTGTAGGCTCAGGGGCGCTATAGCCGTTCCTGGTATCGAATGTCCTGAGGTCACCAGGCATCTCGTAGATTGGCGCATGAACGAGCCTTGCCTTTGGTGTGCTGGGCTGCTTGTCCTGCAGGTGAACTGCGTCGTCCGCTCGCTTCGACCTCATCTCTGCCCGATACGGCGCACCGGTCTTGGTCGTTTCCACCCTGCTTTTCGCGGAGTAGGTCTACCGCAGAAACGATGAGTTATCCGGGCGACGGCAAGTTCCCTCGCCCGTGCTGCTGCGATTGGGCGCTGGTCAGGCCATCTCGGGGATGGTGACGAGCATCTCCACGTTGCGATCGAGAAGGGTCCCACGTAATGGATCCATGCCGATCTGCCACATATGGTTGGATGCGAACTCTCGATGGAGTGCCCCCAGGCTCGCGGCGCTATGAGCATCGAGATCGTCGAGAGCATCGACGGGGCCGGCATGGTCTACGAGGGTGGACCAGATCGATATGGTGCCGTCCTCGTTCGCCACTATCTCGAGCTCGCGCGCCTGGGATGGCCAGTCCATGATCGAAGCCGTGGTGATCGACCAGAAGCCACCTGTCGTGGGATGCGGGTAGGGCACCACCGAGTGTATGTGGACGTGTCCCGATATCCACCCGATGACATTCGGGAACCGGTGGAGCAGAGCGACTATCTCCGCTCCACCGTACCGGGTCTCGCCTGTGGGGCAAGGCAGGAGGTTGGTGAGCGTGTCGGGCCCATGGTGCGATGCTATGAGCACGACGGCATCGGTGGAGCCGCTGTGGCGGGCAGGCCTACCGGAGGGATCGATGAAGTGGCTGCTCACTTCCTTCAGCCGGTCCTCCAGCCATTCCAGCTGGCCTGCTCCGATACTTCCTGCCGCCGCGCCCCCCGGATGGGCGGTATCGAGCACGATGATCCTGAGCCCGTCGATGCCGTCCCAGTGGTAGTAGGCATCCCCGCGCCGGGCATTGTCCTCGCTCAAGCCGTGCCCGGGTGGCTGTGCTCCCTTGGCGGCGAGGTGGGCCGCTGCGAAGTCGCCCGGAGCGAGCAGGCGTCTGGCGGGATCAGGACGAACTGCGACTGCGGGACCGGAGAATATCAGTGACGGATCTGCCAGGGTGGCAGCCAGGAGATCTTCGTGTGGCAATCCATCGGGGATGTCCCACGGCTTGGATGATCCTGTGGTGATGGCATTCAGGGCTCCGACAGGAGGAACGAGCGGCGGCAGGACTCCTTGAACCAGCGCCTCATGGTTGCCGTGGCACGCCAGCCAAGGAATCCCCATGCCCTCGGATGACAACCCGGTGTGGGCGAGCAAGCCGGGCAGGGTTGGGAACCCCCAGTCTGTCTTTACCCGATCCGGACGATCTTCCGGGCTCCAGAACCAGTCCGCTCCAGGCCAGTCCTTCGAATACAGCCCTTCTGGATCGCCAGGCCACAGCGGTCCAACCTCGCCACCGTCGAGGAGGGCAAGATACCACTCGAGCTCGTTTGCCTGAGCATTGTCGATCACGTCGCCGGTGGCGATTGCGAGTTGCGGAGCGGTTCCGGTCCGCGGGCTCGGGCCAAGTGTCCGGATCGTCGCGGCCAACGTTGCCAGCGCTGGGCGTACCAGCGTCTCCTGAGGGCGTTGCGCCGGTATGAACTCCGAGAAGTTCGGATCGGTCGCGTGCCGCTCGGCGAACTCGAAGCGTGTGGGGGAGGCGACGTCCGCTATTTGGAAGTCCGTGAGTTGCACCAGGTGGGCAATGGTGTGCGATGGTCGGACATTCGTCATCGACGGTGGACGGCTGTGGGGAGCCTCGGACCCGTGGAGCAGGTCCAACCTGCGCTGATGCGGTTCACCTGGGCCTGTGGTCAGGCGGTGATAGCTCCCGAGACGTCCTGGCTGGATGTCATCGCCCCTCACTATGGTCTGCTCGGAAGTGTCTCGTGTTCGCATCATCTCTCTATATCACCCTCGAGCGGTCGTCAGGTGCTCCCTGCGTTGATCCGGTCGGGACTTGGCAGACCCCGGCGATGGAGGTGCCTGCTCCTGGGAGTCTGGCGGTTCCCCCGGCTTCGAGGTGTTGACGATGCGGGCCGCCCCGGGGGTCACCCGCAGCGTGACGGCCGTGCCGGCCATCCACTGTGCACCTTTGCTGCTCGGGACGTCGGCGGCCACCACTGATCCACCCGCTGTATGTATCCACAGTCGCGTCGTCGCACCGAGGAACGAGCTTGCCACCACCATGCCTCCCAGGGTGCTCTCGTCGGTTTGGCTGTCAGGCGAGCCGCCGTGGTCTATCGGTACCAGCGCCTCGGGGCGCACGAGGATCTCCGTGTTCGCGCCCACCGGCAGGTCTGTTGTACCGGGAACCCTGAGCCGGGCCTTGCCGTGCTCGACAAGCCCTGAGCCAGGGTGGGTAACCTTGCAAGGGATTCGGTTCACCAAACCGACAAATCCTGCTACGAAGTCGTTTGCAGGGGCAGAGTAGATCTCCCTTGGAGTCCCGACCTGCTGTAGACGACCCTCTGCCATAACGGCAACCCGATCGGATATCGAGAGAGCCTCTTCTTGGTCGTGGGTCACGTACAGAGTTGTGATGCCAAGCTCCAGTTGAATACGCCGGATCTCCTCGCGCAGGGTGAGCCGTACCTTCGCGTCCAGAGCTGACAGCGGCTCATCGAGCAGCAGGACGCGTGGCTCGATGGCAAGAGCCCTTGCCAGGGCTACGCGCTGCTGCTGACCGCCGGAGAGCTGGTGGGCATAACGAGAGGCGATATGTGGCAGGCCGACCATCTCGAGCAAGTTGGTAGCTCTGGTCCGTCGCTCCGGGGCTTTCCTGCGCCTGACTCGCAGCCCGAACTCGACGTTTTGCAGCGCTGTCATATTGGGGAAGAGGCTGTAGGACTGGAACACCATCCCCATATCCCGCCGGTTCGGCGGTGTGCTAGTGATGTCACGCCCGTCGAGTATGACGCTTCCGGCATCGGGGCCCTGGAAACCAGCGACGATTCGCAGGGCCGTCGTCTTGCCGCAGCCCGAGGGGCCGAGCAAGGTTATTAGCTCACCCGGGGCGAGGTCCAGCTGGAGACCATCGAGGGCGGCCACACTCCCGAAGCTCTTGTGCAAGCCGTCCAGAACGAGCGAAGTCATCCGAGTCATCTTCCTCCTATCATGAACTGACGTCCCGCACCGCGGCGCTGCAGGGCCAGGGCTATGCCACCCATGGCGATCCAGGTCAAGACGAAGCTGATCAACGACAGCGCTGCAGCTCCTGTCGCCTGGTTCGTGCCCACGTAGTCGATATAGACACCGAAGGTGTTGAACAGCAGAAGACTCGAGATTGTGAACTCACCCATCACTATGGCGAACGTCAGTAGCGAGCCTGCGAGAATAGCGCTCGCTAGGTTGGGCAGGATCACCCGCCCGAGCGTTCCCGGCCCCGATACCCCGAGACTTTGCGATGCCTCGGTGAGGGTGCGGATGTCCACGGATCTGAGTCCAGCATCCAGGGCGCGGTAGAGGAACGGGAACGAGAGCACTACATAGACGGCAACAAGCACGTTCGGGGATCCCACGAACCACGAGGGGCCCTTCCGAAAAACGTTCTCCACCCCGACGGCCAGGACAACCGGCGATACGACGAACGGTAGGAACGAGATCATCTCCACCAGTGGTCGAGCCCGCCGGAGACGAAGGTGCACCCAGTACGCCGTAGGTACCATGAGCACGATCGACACCACGATGGTCTCTCCTGCCAGACGGAGCGACAGCAGGAACGACCTCAGGAATGCTGCCTTGGACAGCTCCTCGGTGAAGGCGGCGAGGCTGTATTGCCCGTGAGGTCCCTGCAGGCTGAATACCGCTGTGGCCAGGAGTGGGATCACGAAGTACGACGCGACCAGCACGAGCCATAGGACCTTCAGAGTTTGCGGGGCCTGGGGGGCCTGCGAGGTGTGGCGCGGGCGGTCTTTGCTCAACGCGACCATCTCGATGCCCGGCGCTGGAGAGGCAGGTAAGCGCTCACGGCTATCAGGAGTATGACGATCATGTCGAGTCCGAGAGCCTGTCCCATCTGGGGATCGACGATCACATTGCCCGAGAGATATGAGCCGATCAGCGTGGGAACGAGTGTTACCAGTCCGGACGTGAGAGCTACTGCCGTGGCATAGGCGGCGAACGCACTGGCAAACAGGAGGACCATGGCACCCAGGATCGACGGTGCGAGGATGGGCAGACCGACGTGCCGCCAGAACCGCATGCCGCTTGCACCGAGGTTCGACGCGGCCTCCCTCCATTCTGAACGCAGACCGTCTATGGCGGGAGCTACCAGCAGCACCATGAGCGGCACCTGGAAATACGTGTAAACCACACTCAGGCCTGTTACGGATGCGAGGCTGAACCCAAGCTTGTCGAGATTGATCCCGAGATCGTTGGCAAGGAGCTTCGTCACAGCGCCGGTTGTGCCGAGGGTCGCGACGAAGGCGAATGCGAGCGGGACGCCTGCGAAGTTAGCCGCCACTCCCGAAAAGGTGGTCACGAACGACCTGAGCCAGCGAGGTCGATCCAGGGTTATCATGCAGTAAGCCGCGAGCAGGCCCACGATTCCCCCTGATAGCGCGGTTACGACAGCCAGCTCGATGCTGTTCTCGTTGGCCGCGAGGAACTGGCCGTGCCATAGGGCGACCACATAGGTCGTTGTGAACCGCCCGCTTTGGGTATGGAAGGCGCTCACGGCCACCGATATGCCGGGCACGACCAGGAAGACCGTACTGTAGGCGAGGAAGGGAAGCAGGCCCAGCCACGCGAGGTGCCGTCTACTCCAGCCGTTCAGGGATCCGCGCGGGCCGCTGCGGCCTGAAAGGGTCTTTGTATCGGGGGTGCTTGCGTTGGCGGTTGTCACGATCTAACCGGTGACCTTCGGCCCCCATTGCGCGGCCACGATCGCGGCGGCGGCGTTCGACTGAGCGACACTGGGGAACTGGACATGCTTGTAGAACGGGGCAGGTGGAAGCTTCGCGGCCAGGCTGGTGGGTACTTTGCCTTCTGCCACCAGCTGGTTGAATCGGGCAGGGTGCGCACCCCCCGCCAGCCATAGGAGTTGACCTGTGTCGGAGTAGAGGAAGTCCTCCCAGAGCTTGGCCGAAGCGGGATTGGGTGCCTGGGCATTGATGCCCTGGCAGTAGTAGTTGCCGAAGACCCCGTCGGCAGGGACCACGATCTTGAACCCGATGCGCCCGGCGTACTGCGCCTCGGCATCGAAGTTCAGGTAGTCCCAGTTGAGCGAGATGGGTGTCTGCCCGCTCAGCACCGTTGCGGGTGTGACGGAGACAGGGATGAAGTTGCCGATCCTATGGAGCTTCGCGAAGAAGTCGATGCCTGGGGTGATGTCATCCAGTGATCCACCGTTCGCAAGCGCAGCAGCCCATACGGCGGCGAAGGCGGCTCCGGCTGAGCGAGGGTCACCGTCCAGAGCGACCTGCCCATGATATGCGGGGTTGGTTAGATCTGTGAAGCTGGTCGGGACCTGGCGGACGACGCTGGTGTTGACCGCAAAGCTGACGACGCCGTAATAGTCCCCGACCCACATCCCGTTCGGATCTTTCATGTCTGTGGGGACACTGTCGAAATATGGAGTCTTATAGGGCATGAGCAGACCTGCGGAAGCGGCCTCGGCGGCGAACTGAGGGGCCACGTCGATAGCGTCGGGTGCCCGACTCTGGCCGGACAGGGTCCTTATGGCCGTGATCTCCTGCGCCGAGGAGTCGTCGGGAGCGGCAGAGTTAACCTTGATGCCGTATTTGGACTCGAAAGTCGTGATGATCTTGCCATAATTGGCCCAGTCGGCAGGTAGGGCTATCACGTTCAGGCCGCCTTCCTTGCGGGCCTCTCCCAGGAGTTCGACGGTGCTTTGTGGGGCGTTTCGCGCCGCGTGGGTCCCAGGGGGGTTCCTGCTGGTTGTGCTCGCTCCGGTAGAGCATGCTGCCAGTCCGAGCGCGCCGACTGCACCAATGCCGAGTCCGAGGAAGCGGCGCCGGTCGAATGGCCCCGATGGCCCCGATGGCCCTGATGGCCCTGATGGCCCGGATGGCCCCGAACCCGGCGATAACTTGTCAACGTCCACGGTCGTTCCCTTTCGTGTTGCTGGTTCGTTGAAATTCTCGCCAGGGGAGTTGAACCGGTCGCGACAGCTCGGTGACTCTGGGGTGATCTTTGCGCGATCGGCTTGCATCACCATGTAGGCGGGGTGGCCCCGGATGGTGTGCCCCGTACCCTGTCGGCCAGCAGGGGTAACAATGTCAACGTGGGAAACGTGGGAAACGTGGGAAACGTGGGAAACGTGGGAAACGTGGGAAAGCCGCGGGGAGTCGGCAAGCCTGATCTGGAGGCGGCGCGCCGGCTGCGGATCGGTCTGGTCGGCTTCGCGCTCGTGCTGGGTTGCGGGACGGCAGGCTATGTCGGCTTCGGCTACGGGATCCTCGATGCCGTTTTCCAGACGGTGGTGACCGTCACCACCGTAGGATTCGGTGAGGTCCACCCTTTCACGAGCGGCGAGAAAATCTTCACGATCTTGCTGATCCTGGCAGGGGTCGGCACGGCAGCGTACACGTTCAGCGTGCTCATCGAGACGTTCGTAGAGGGTCAGCTGAGCGATTTCGTCGGGAGGCGAAGGATGGAACAGAGGATCGCTTCACTAACCGACCATGTGGTTCTCTGCGGATGGGGACGTGTCGGCCAGGCTATTGCCCGATATGTCGTTGCAGCAGGCCAGCAGGTGGTCGTCCTCGACTCTGATCCCGACCGGATAGCGACTGTTCCCCATCCCTGCTTGCTCACGGATGCCACCGAGGACTCCTCGCTCATCGCTGCAGGGATAACCAGGGCCCGTGTTCTTGTGACGGCACTGAATGCCGATGCTCAGAATCTTTACGTCACTCTGACTGGTAGGTCACTATGCCCTGAGATATTCATCGTGGCCCGGGCATCGGCCGACACAGCCATCCCGAAGCTCCTACAGGCTGGGGCAAACCGTGTGGTCAACCCTCAGAACATAGGGGGCGCTCGTATGGCAGCCTTTGCGGTGCAGCCGCATGTGGCGGAGTTCGTCGATGTCGTCATGCATGATGGCAGCTTCGAGTTCCGTCTCGAGGAGGTCCCTGTTCCGCAGGGATCCAGAGTGTGCGGCGAGACTCTGCGCAGTGCACGCCTGCACGAGCGGACAGGAGCTCTGGTCCTGGCCATGCGCGATCACGAGGGAGCCTTCAGGACCAATCCCAGTCCAGAGGCCCGTATCCAACCGGGCCAGATATTGATACTGATCGGAACCGACGCGCAGATAGCGTCGATGCGCGAGGCGCTTCAGCCTGCCACGTGACTCTGACCCGCCGGATCATGGCCTGTCGCCATCTTGTCCGTCACCATCTTGTCCGTCACCATCTTGTCCGTCGCCATCTGGTCTGTCGGATCGTGGGTGCTCGTGGCAGCGCCTGTGCACGGCTCAGCTCTATGGGGGCCGGCAACCGGCAGGCGCACCGTGAACGTTGTGCCTTTTCCCGGCGAGCTGGTGACATGGGCCGTGCCGCCGTGCGCGGCTACGATTGCTGCGACGATGGCGAGGCCGAGGCCACTACCGCCGAGTGCGCGCGAACGGGACGGGTCAGCCCTGTAGAACCGCTCGAATACCCTGGCGGCCTGGTCGGGAGTCATCCCAGGCCCGTCGTCGGTCACTTCCACCCTCGCCTGGAGATCACCATTCCCTGAGGTGTCGGCCGCCAAGTCGCCGTGGTGGGCATCGAATGCGTCCACGGGGCCTGGTTCCCCACTGCCTGACTGGGAGCCGGTGCCTGACTGGGAGCCGGTCGTATCGAGGGGAGCGGGCACAATGCTCGGTTGACATGTGCCGGAATCGATTGCAACCGTGACCCATGCCGATGTTCCCGGCGGTGTGTGTGCACGGACGTTGGCAAGAAGGTTGTCCAGCACCTGGCGCAGGCGCGAGGCATCGCCGGTAACCTCCACCGGGCCCTCTGCCCTAAGGTGGACAGGCCAGTCAGGACCTACTGCTCCTGCAGCGGAGATGGATTCCGCCGCTAGCTCGACCAGGTCGACCTTCTCGCGTTCGAGGGGGCGGCCCTCGTCTAGGCGGGCGAGAAGCAGCAGATCCTCGACCAAGCGACCCATCCTGCTGGTCTCAGCCATTATCCCGTGCATGACCCTGGACAGGTCCTCGGGCCGCTCCCCGGCGCCTCTGTCGAACAGCTCCGCATAGGCACCCACTGCAGCAAGTGGCGTGCGCAGTTCGTGGGATGCGTCTGCCACGAACCGGCGGAGCCTCTCTTGGGATTCGTGCATCTGAGCCTCGGTGGCGTCGCGCTCGGCGAAGGCCTCCTCGATATTGCCGAGCATGGTGTTTAGAGCGCCTGCGACACGACCGACCTCAGTGTTGGCAGACGCGCCAGGAACTCTACGGTCGAGTTGGCCGGCAGAGATGGCCTCGGCAGTCTTTTCCACGTCTCGCAGGGGTCGGAGTCCTATACGCACTAGCCACCAGCCAAGAATTGCCGCAGCAAGCATTGCTACGGCGGTTACGACCAGTTCCACGAGCACGAGGCGATGGAGAGTGCTCGCCGTCTGGTCCAGCGGCAGGGCCAGGATGAGCTGGCCGCCTCCCGCGAGGAGCGAGACACGCACCCTGAAATCGGGCCCTCCGCTTTGGGCCGGCTTGGCCGTGAAGTAGGTCACCGGCTCTCCCAATCCGTTCGGTGGAACCTTGAGCCCGCCTATGTGGGCCGGAAGGGCTGGGGTAATCGGTTGCCCGCCTCGCTGGTAGGCGGCGATAGCGAACAGGACGTTGCCTGCAGGGTCGCGCACCTCCACGAACATGCCCGGGGCAAGCCTGGCAACCGTGAGGAGGCTGAGCGGCTGGCCGCTGTCGAGGGCCGTCTCCAGGGCCGGATGAGCAGTGTCGAGTGAAGTGTCTATTCGGTCATACAGGAACGACCTGAGAGATGAGTAGGTTGCGAAATCAGCTGCTACGAGGGCAACCAGGGCTACTGCTCCGACAGCCAGAAGCAGGCGGCTGCGGAGCGACACTCAGCTTCCCGCGTCAGGGTCGCGCATCACATAGCCGACCAGCCGGATGGTGTGTATGAGCGGGGGACCGAGACGGTCCAGCTTCTTGCGAAGGTAGCTGATATAGGTCTCCACGATATTGGAGTCCCCCCCGAAGTCATAGTGCCATACGTGGTCCAGGATCTGTGACTTGGACAGCACGCGGCGAGGGTTGAGCATGAAGAAGCGAAGAAGGCTGAACTCAGTTGCCGTGAGCGTCACGGGTTCTCCCGCTCTCCAGACCTGATGCGAGTCCTCGTCGAGCACCACGTCGGCCAGTTCCAAGCGCGAGTCTTCTGACATGGCCCCACCCGACGTGCGTCTCAGTATGGCGCGGGTTCTGGCAACGACCTCAGCCAGAGAGAAGGGCTTTGTCACATAGTCGTCGCCACCTACAGTCAATCCGGCTACCTTGTCCTCGACGGCATCGCGTGCGGTCAGGAACAGCACAGGAACCCGTACCCCACTCGACCGGAGCCTACGAGTTACTTCCAGTCCATCGAGGTCGGGAAGCATGATATCGAGCACCATCAGGTCAGGCGGGTTCTCTTGCGCCGCTGCCAGCGCAGAGCGTCCGTTGGTAGCTTCGGCCACGTCGAATCCCTCGTAACGCAAGGCGGTTGCCACTGCGTCGACGATGGAGCGCTCGTCGTCTACTACCAGGATTCGTTGTGATGCCGACTCAGCTTCCACCGCCTGATCCTCTCATCCCCACGCGAGATGCTGTAACGGTGTCCCGGCTTCATCCGGCCGGAGTGGTGCCAAGCACGAGGCTCACGCTCTCACGCCTTCCCCCGCTGTAATAGCCGATGGTGACGCGCTGGCCAGGTCGGTGGGAACGTACTGCCGCTTGGAGGCCAGATGCGGAAGTTATCGGCGCGCCGTCGAGGGAGACTATGACATCACCTGCCTGTAGACCCGCTCGGTAGGCAGGGGAGCCGTTGACGACGCCACCGATCACGGCACCACTGGAAGTGCTCAGGTCATATGCCCGTGCCACGGTTGCATTGTCGTCGAAGATCTCCACTCCCATATAAGCGTTTCCCGGCGATACGGTGCCGCCTCGGCGCAGGAGGGGCAGCAGGGACTCGATCTTGTCGGATGGGATGGCGAATCCGATGTTCTGGGCGGGGGCATTCGGCCCGGTACTGGAGGCAACAGCGGTGTTCATCCCTATGACCTGACCTGCCGAGTCGATTAGGGGACCACCCGAGTTGCCCGAGTTGATGGCGGCGTCGGTCTGTAGCATTCCGGTCAGGTGCTCGGTCTTGCCTGTGGTCGGGTCGGTTGCGCTGAAGGAGCGACCTTCCGCGGAGATGATCCCTTGCGTGACAGTCGGGCCACCCACCAACCCGAGAGCATTTCCGATGGCTACCACCTCATCGCCTACCACCAGCGAAGCTGAGCTGCCGAACGTCACTGTAGGCAGGTGGCTGACGCCCTGGACCTGGAGCAGAGCCATGTCATCTGATGGATCGGCCCCGATGACAGTGGCCGGGTGACTCGTCGTCTGGCCGTAGAGGGTCACCCGGATCGATGTCGCGCCGGCGATCACATGATTGTTTGTCAGGACTTCGCCATTGGAGGTGAGCACCATGCCCGTTCCTTCGTCCACGACAGTGCTTCCACCCAGGCTGCTGTTGCCGAAGCTTCCGCCCCCAAGGCCGGGGAAGAGCTGGCTACCTCCACCGAGGCTACCCCCACCGAAGCCGGGGAAGACTTGGCTGCTGCCTCCACCGATGCTGCTCGCGGACTGTGTGGCTGTTGACTTGATGGTTACTACGCTGGGGAGGAGCTTCTGGACGACCGCGGGGATGTTGGCGGGTTGCGCGAAATTGCTGGGGGTATAGACCACGTGTTGGACGACAGGGGAGCCCTGGTTCCCTGTGCGCGAGATGAAGCCACCGGCCACCCCGCCTACAAGGGCTGTCACAAGTAGGACGGCAGCTATGCCAACGTACCGGCCGCGCCCTCGCCGTAGACTTGTCGAGCGTGCCCCCGGAGGTTCGGTCAGGCCGGGGGGGGAGCCTGGGGGGATACCGGCCTCCGGGGGCTGCTCGAGGTCGATGCCGCCCGGTGTCGGCGGCAAGGGGGGTGTTGGCGGTACAGGTGCGGTCGGCGGTACAGACATCTCGCCCGGTGTCGGCGGCAAGGGGGGTGTTGGCGGTACAGGTGCGGTCGGAACGCCCCACCCGCCTAGGGGTGCCTGAGGCGCTGTCGGAATGTCTGCGGGCTGCCCTTGGTCCTGCCCGGGGTCTGGTGCGATCGGGTCCTGTGTCATCGGGTCCGCTCCTAAATGCCTGTGTGGTTCTCCGCTGTTTTCGTAATTACCTTAGGGGTGGGATATCGGAGAACAATGGGCGCCCGCTGAGAGCTAGCTGAGAAATATCCGCTCCGGATCGTGTCTCAGCAGTGGAGTGGGCCAGCGCACCAGCTCAGCACACCCCGCGATGACCGGCCTTGTGCGCCCTCTCTCGACTGTCGTCTATGCCCTTCTTGCCGGCTCTATGTTCGACGGGACGCACAGAGGCAGCCTGGTTGGTGGCGTGCCCTCCCGGCGGCAGGGTGGAGTGGGAGCGGTCGAGGATGTCTATCGCCTGGTTGAAATCCGTGGCGAACGCGTCTACGAGGTCGCGCGACATGCCTTCGCGCACCACGACACGCAGGACCGTCGTATCCTCGATGTCAGGCGGCATCGGATAAGCGGGTACTATCCAGCCCCGGCAACGGAGCTGCTCGGAAACCTCATGGGCATCGTAGGGGCGTTCGCCGGTGAGCTTGAAGCACACCAAGGGAAGATCCTGTCCCCGGGAGAGGAGCTCTACATGGCCGGTGGCTTCGAGCTTGCCGGCTAGACGCGCCGCCAGCCTGGTGAGGGCTTGCATTATCTCGGTGTAGCCGGAGCGCCCGAGCCTGAGGAAGTTGTAGTACTGCCCGATGATCTGTGACGCGCCGCGCGAGAAATTGAGGTTGAACGTTGCCTGGTCCCCTCCGAGGTAGCTCACGTGGAAGATGAGGTCCTCGGGTAGGTCTGCCTTGTCACGCCAGAGGACCCACCCGATGCCCGGGTAGACGAGGCCATACTTGTGACCCGAAGTATTGATCGAGCGGACCAGGGAAAGACGGAAATCCCACTCAAGGCCGGGTTTGGTGAACGGGGCTACGAATCCTCCGCTGGCGGCGTCCACATGTATGGGCACGTCAAGGCCGCTCCGGGTGTTCAGAGCTGTGAGAGCTGCGTCCAGCTCGGCTATGGGGTCGAAGCCCCCCGTGTAGGTGCTTCCTAGGATCCCGACGACACCGATCGTATTCTCGTCCACCTTGCGCATCGCCTCAGGTACTCGCAAGCCCCAGTCATGCCCGGAGCACGGGACGTAGCGAGGTTCGACGTCGAAGTAGCGGGCGAATTTCTCCCAGACCACCTGCACGTGTGAGCCCATAACGATATTCGGCTGGTCTGCCGGCTTGCCGGCCGACTTACGCAGCGCGCGCCATCGCCATTTCATGGCGAGCCCGGCCAGGTGGATAGCCTCCGACGACCCGACGGTGGCGGTTCCGACTGCTTCTCCACTACCGGGGGCGTTGAATAGGTGGGCCAGCACATTGACGCATCTCTGCTGGATCTCTACGGTCTGAGGGTATTCGTCGGCATCGACGGCGTTCTTCGCGAGGGTTTCGGCGAGAAGCCGGTCTGCCTGAGGCTCCATCCAGGTAGTGACGAAGCTCGCCAAGTTCAGGAGCGGGTTGCCGTCCAGCTGAAGCTCGTCGTGGACTAGCTGGTAGGCGGCCTCCGGGTCCATGCCTGTGGAGGGGAGCTCATAGCGCGGTACGGGGTGCGTCATGGCTCTCCGCGCGAACAGGGGAGCCAGGTTCTCGCGATCTCCGGCGATTCCACCGTCATGAAGCTGGGAGTGGAGCATAATCGCCAATCGTAGGGCGGGGAGGCTCTCGCCAGTCCGCGCGCCGTGAAAATCATTGGAATATAATGGATTAAGCGAGTCGACTTACCTGTGCCGGCTTGCCGGCAGGGCTAAGTACCGTATGAGGCAATCACCTTGCAGGCCCCGACAAGCTCCAGGAACTCGTTCACGCCGTCTTCTATGAGCGACGAGCGGGCATCCCTGAAGAGCTTCTCCACGAGCATGCCGCGGACCAAGCCGGTTCCTCCGAATATCTGTATTGCGTCGCTTGCCGTCTCGAAGGCTGCCCTCGTGCAGCTTACTTTGGAGGCGATCGAGTACTGGAGCACTGGGGGCAGGGCGATGGAGTTGTAGACGAACACCGAGCGCGATAACGCCCGCGCCTGCTCGACACGGCTGAACATCCCGAAGAGCTTCGACTGCACGAGCTGATGCTCCGCAATGACCTTCCCTCCTTGGCGGCGCTCCCGTGCGTAGGTGAGGGCTTCCTCGAAGGCCGCTCGAGCAAGCCCGGTGAACATGGAGCCCATGGCGGCGTTGGCCGTGGCCAGGGTCATGTCGAGTGCTGCCGTGTACAGCTCCGGACCTGCGATCATGTACTCAGCTGGCACCCTTGCATCGTCGAAGAAAATCTCGCCCTGGTTGAGCGCTCGTTGACCGATCTTGTCCAAGGGCACCCCTCGCTTTACGCCTGGGACGTCTAGCGGTACGACGGCTACGCCCCCGCCGGCCATACCTAGCCTGGGATCTATGGTGCAGAACAGCAGGGCATGGGTGGCTATCGTGCCATTGGAGACCCATGCCGACTTCTGACCGGAGAGTACCCATTCGTCTCCGTCACGCCTAGCCCGGCAGCCACCGCCAGCACCCTCCCGGTTGAACGACTCCATGCCGATCCCGAGCTGGTCGGAGCCGTGCCCCGGCTCCGTGAGCGCCCAGCATCCTATGAATCGACCTTCCCTGTCGGCAACGTATGGAGCCACTATGTCGTCTATAAGTGCGCGGCTCCCACTCAACATGGCCGCGCGCTCGGCAAATACGAAGGGAAACGAGGCCACTCCTAGGCTCACGGCCAGGTCTGCAGCACCCCAACCGAGTTCTTCGAACACGAGTGACTGCGCCAACGGGTCGAGTCCTGCACCGCCCACCTCCTCGGATAGCACAGCCGCATGCTGGCCAAGGCCATACCAGGCACGCACCACGTCCCACAGTGGTGACCCCGTTGCCACGACCTCAGCGGGGGACAGCTTGTCGAGCTGGAGGCTTGCCGGCCGGAGCAGGTCGGCTGCCATCTGATGTGCGAGGTCGCGTACCTGCTCGTGCTCAGGTTTGATAGCACTCGACAGTTCTAAGTAAGCGGGACGCGTTCCTGCCATCAGTTCCTCCCCATGAGGCCATTTTGCCCTGTACGGGATTCCCGTGGTTAGGGCACAAAGTCCAATGCTCGCGACAGGGTGCCCGTTCAGGATAACGCTCGACCGTCGTGGCACCCAGGAGTTGCCCGAGGAGTATCGTGCCACTCGCCCGCCCAGCCAGGCACTTACGCCTGGCGGTACCAGCCGCCCGCCCCCGCGTTGTGCGTGGCACGGTCAGCTCGGTCTCGTCGAGCTCGTTGGTACTCACGACAGCGAAAGGAAAGACCGTTGACCTGACCGTAGGCCCGAAGACGCGTGT
>JAJZJN010000053.1 GCA_021851165.1 Actinomycetes bacterium | reverse complement strand
ACGGCGTAGGTCGGGGAACCTCCTATCGAGCACGCGCTGAGCGCAGCACCGGTCATCGCCATAGTGGCCACCAGAGCGACCAAGCGGCCTGCACGGCCACGAGCGGCGACCTGCCGGATAGTCGCTGCCCGAGAAATGTACCGGGCCAGGCGGCCGGGACGAATACGTGCCATTCTCACAGCCCACCTCCCAAGAACGGGGCGAACAGCGACTGCAGCGGGTCTGTCGAGGACGGATAACCGCTACCCGAGGCAAGACCACCGGTGACGGGAGAGGTAAGACCACCTGCCAGCGAACCGCCGCCGCCTGTCGATGCTCCAGAGGCACCGTCTCGCTGGTTGGAGGAAACCGCAGGTGCCGAGGTGCTCGAGCCCGGCGTCGGAAGCGGTCCCGTCCGCTCGCTGCACGGGAGCGGGTCGGGGCCGAGCACGAGGTGCATCACCTGGCTGAAGGCGCCACAGCTTCCCAGCACCGAATCGGTTCCCCCACCGGCAAGGTTCGTGTATATGTTCACCCATGGGCCATTTGGCGTATCGTTCGTCCCCGAATAGGTGATTGAGGCATACCCCTTGAACGCGGATCCGAGATAAGCGACTGCCTGGGCAAGATCCACCTGGTGACTAGCAACGATGCCTAGGTCGGTGTGCAGGGAGGAGATCAGCGCATCGAGCTGCGGGCGGTTGGTGGAGACCAGGTTCGCCGTGCGCGTGGCAACCTGATCCGTGTTGTCTATCAGCGCCGCCAGCGCCCCCTGGCGGGCAGCCAGGCCCTGCATGACGGTCCCCAGGTTGTCGATCAGCGAGACGAGCTGGGTATCGCGACCCTGGAGGGTAGACGACAGAACGTTAGCTGCATCTATGAGCTGACTGACCTGGGCCTGGCGCTGGTCCACCACGGCCGTTATCCGATTCAGACCTTCGATGATCTGCGCGACCTGGGCCTGCTTGCCGGCCGTTATCTTGCCGAGCGATGTGATGAGCGCGTTCAACGCTGCCGGATTGCTCTTCTCGAGCAGGTGGCCCGCTGTGTTCTGGAGGTTGAAATACTCGACGGGCACCGAGGTGTCGGTGATAGTCGCCCCGGAGCGCAGCGGGTGGGACCAACCGTGGTATGGCTCGAGGTCCACTGCCACCACTCCGAGGAGGGTCTGCACGGCCACCGCCGCCCCGGTGTCGCTCGGCAGGGTGACGCCATGATCGATATCGAGCCCCATGATCACCGAATTGCCGTGCTGGCGAACGGAGCCAACCCTCCCCACGTCAACCCCGGCCAGTAGGACCTCCGCACCGGGCTTGATCCCGGCAGCGTTCGAGAAGCGCGCGTTCAAGGTGTAGCTCGACGTGAAGAAGGACCGGTTCAGAACTATCGAGCCGGTGACCAGCACTGCCAGGACGACCACCACGACAGCTCCGATGATCCTCGGGTCACGCTCGGTGAAGGACTTCACGAGCCACCTCCGGAAGTTGTGCTCCTAGCAGAGGTCGGCTGAGACCCGCCCGACGCTCCGCCCGAGATCTTGTCGAGCCAGGAGGAGAACCCGTTGGGCGATCCCGCGTTCGCTGGGGTAGCGGTCGAACCGGTTAGGCCACCAGGCGGATTGGTCGGCTGCTGATAAGCGCACGGCAGCTCCGCCAGGCAGGTGAACACCGACTGGACCTGGAACCACTGGCCCCACGACGAGGAATAGACATAGGGAGCAACCCCCGTAGCCAGCGTGGAGAGGCCCTTGGCAAACGAGCTCTGGTGCTTCTGGATCTCCTTCGCGATGATCTCGAGGCTTGAGATCGCGTTGGTGAGATTGCCGGTATTGGTTCGCTCCAGTTGGGCGAACTGGCCGGCCGCCTGCGACAGGTTGCCCACCGTCCCATCGAGAAGGCTGTTGCGCTGGGCCAGGGTGCTCGCGAGGGACTGGAGGTTGCTGATCACCTGGGCAAGCGCTGTATTGCGCGATGCCAGGGCGGAGACCACCTGGTCCAGGTTTGCCACACCCGATCCGACCTGGTTGTCGAGCGAGCCCACGGTCTGGGCAACCGCTGCAGCGTTGTCGATCAGCTGGCTGACCTTTGCCGAGTTCCCGGCGAGGGCGCCCGAGACGCTCGTAACGAAGGCATTCGCCTCCTGCGGGTTGATAGCCGACAGGAACGGTCCCAGGGCGTCGAGGAGCTTGCCGACGCTCGGGCTCGAGACGTCGTGGCTGGCGGGGATCACGGCGCCGGACTTCAGCCAGTGCCCGCTGTGCCCAGGGTAGAGATAGAGGTACTTGATCCCGAGCACGTTTCTCCACTGCATACCCACGTCCGTGGAGGAGCGAAGGCGCACCCCGTTATTGAGCGAGAACCTGACCAGTGCATTCCCGTGCTCGGTCGAGATCCCCGTGACCTGGCCAACCGTTACGCCGGCAATCTTCACCGAGTCTGTAGGCGTGAGCCCGCTCGCGTCGGTGAGCTCGGCGGCTAGAGCGTAGCGATGCGAGAAGAAGCTGATGTTGCCTACCTTGGCGGCCAGCCCAGCAAGGAGGACGACCGCAACCAGGCTGAAGATCGCGAGCTTGATCGTCGTCTTGGTGAGGTTCGCACTCCAGCGAACTCGCAAGTGAGGCCGTCTCATCTTCAAAGCCCTCCGAGAAGCATCTTCAGGTAGGACCTCACAGAAGTGGGCTTGGCCGTGCTCGGATGGCCGATTGCCCGGTAGATCTGCTGCGCCGCAGCGCCTGTTGACGAGGCTGCCGCGGCTGGCAACTGCGAGGCTGGTGTCAGACGAGAGCCCTCAGCGGTGGCGCCCGTGACACCTCCGGACGTCTGGGCGGCATCGAAGGCGGCCATCTGCCCCGAGCAGTTGATCGGCCCACCGATGCTGGCCAGGGCCTGCTGAAGGGGCTTCAGGAACGACATCGATGGAATCGGCGGGGCCACGACACTGCAGATCAGGGCGTTCACCTGGCTGAATTGGATGAAGGTCTTGAAATACGCCGTATTGGATCCATTCGGTAGCGGCTTTGCTCCGATCCCGACGGCCTCTGCGTACTCCCACCTCCACAGGTGATCGATCATCGCTGCTATGTCAGGGGTGTCCGCCAGCAGCACCCTGGAGACGTTCGCCCCGCTTTGAAGCAGCCTCACGATGTCGGGGTGGTAACTCGCGAGCAATTGCGCGACGTTGTCCGACAGCGGGGTGAGGGTGTCGAGGAAGTGCTGGTAGGAGGAGGCGGCCTGGTTGAACAGGGGGAGCGTCTGATTGGAATAGGCCGATATAGCGTTGATCGACGCCGCTGCCGGGGCGAGCGCCTCGTTGAAGGCGCTGAAGGAGCGAAGCGCCGCGATCTGAGCAGCTGAGGTGTCGGCAAGCAGCGTCGCCAGCTTGCTCGACTCGGAGATGGAGGCTGCTATCTGAGGCCCCTGGCCGGCAGCGGCATTCGCAAGCTCGGCAACCGTGCTGGCGAGGTTGGTGGCGTTCACCCTGGACAGCAACGGGTCTGCGGCTGCGAAGAGCTGGCCCAACTGGTCCGATACCGCCGTGTGCCGCAGGGTCGCACCAGGAGCCAGCCAATGCGACCCAGTCGGTGCAGCTCCCGACCCAGGGTCGGGAAACGTGAGGTCGACCTCCTCTGCCCCGAAGAGGTTCTTCGGCCGCACGGTCGCGACAGCGTCGCTCGGGACCTTGAAGCTTGGCTCTATGCTCATCCCCAGGCGTGCCGCGTGGCCCACCAGCGTGATGGTCGTGACCCTGCCAACCGTCACTCCCCGGTAAGACACCTCCGAGCCGGGATGGATCCCCTCGCCGGCGCGGCTGAAATACCCACTCAGGGCGTAGTTGCCGGCATAGGCACCATCAACTGCCCTGACGAGGGTGACGACGCCGGCTGTGACCAGCGCCAGCACGACGACGGCCACGAGCGAGTGCATCCCCCTGCGGCGCCTGGTCATCCGACCAACCTCGCCGTTGCGCTCGGGCCACCGAACATCACCATCGAGAGCAGCAGGTTGATGAGAACGATACCGGTTATGGAGACCCTGAGCCCCCTGCCGGCCGCCACACCCACGCCGGCGGGACCCCCGCGGGCACGGTACCCGTAGTAGCAGTGCACGAGGGCTACGAACACGGCGAACACCATCGCCTTCACGAGCGAGTCGAGGACGTCTATAGGAGGCAGGAAGAGCTGGAAATAGTGCTGGTAGACCCCCGATGAGAGATGGAAGAACTTCGTCGCGATGACCTGGGTCGCGTAGAAGCTCGTGAACAGAGCCGCTAGGTACAGTGGCACTATCGCTATGAGCAGAGCCCATACGCGGGTGGTGACGAGGTAGACGAAGCTGTCCACTCCCATCACCTCGAGAGCATCGATCTCCTCGGTGATGCGCATCGCCCCGATCTGGGCTGTGAACCCGGCGCCAACCTGCGCGGCAAGAACCTGGCCAGCAACTATGGGGGTGATCTCGCGCGTGTTGGCAAGCGAGGATATGAGGCCGGTGAACGCCTGGGCGCCGACGGCGTGGAGTCCGGCATATCCCTCGAGACCGACCAGGGTTCCTGTGAAGAAGGTGATCCCGGCTACGACGAGGAACGTCCCTCCGCCGACTATGAGCGCTCCGGCACCGATGGTGATGTCCGACACCTGGGACGCGATCTCCCGCCAGTAGCGCAATCCCTTCGGGAGCTGGACCAGCGCCCTCACGTAGAACGCCATCTGGTCGTAGACGGCATCGAAGAAGTCCATCAGAGCGTCGGCTGCCCTCCTCGTGCGGGAGGCGCGTGGCAGCGGCGCGACGCCACGAATGTCCGGGGTGGGCATCGCCGGCGGTGTGCTCGTGATGGCGGCCACGATCAGATCACCTTCTGTGGGACGAAGTTGAAGTACACGACCGTAAGCACGAAGTCGACAAAGAACGCGAGTACGAAGGTGATGACCACTGCCTGGTTGACCGCGTCGCCCACCCCCTTAGATCCTCCCTTTGCATAGAGGCCCTTGTAGCAGGCGACCATTGCTGCCATGAACCCGAATATGGCAGCCTTCAGCAACGCGAACAGGAGGTCCGCCAGCTGGCTCAGCTCGCTGAACGTCGCGAAGAAGCTCGACGACGGAACGTGGATCGAATGCGTGGAGAAGTACCAGCCCCCGAATATCCCGGCCACGCTCACTACACCGTCGAGGAGGACGGCAACGAAAGTCGCGGCGAGCAATCTCGGGAGCACCAGGCGATGGACTGGGTTGATTCCCATCACCTCCATCGCTGATATCTCGTCTCTGATGCGCCGCGACCCGAGGTCCGCGGTCATAGCCGACCCGCCTGCGCCGGCAACGATCAGCGCTGTGACAAGAGGTGCCTGCTCACGCACGACAGCGAGCACCATCGCACCGCCGACCTCTGCCTGCGCACCGATCTGACGCAGAAATGACCCCACCTCGAGGGCTATGACCATCCCGAAGGGCACAGATGCGAGGATCAGGGGGATCGTGGTCACCTTCACGATGAACCAGCACTGATCCACGAACTCCCCGGCGGGAAGACCCTTGGAAAAGACCTGGCGCAACGCTTCGAAGGCCATCGCGAACATGGATCCGACCTGGCGGAGCGCGTTCGAAGGCCTCTGGCTTACCGGCCTTGCCACCATCTCCACGTCGCCACCCCCTTCTCGTCTCGCTGGTCCCTCGGATCCGGGCCCACTTCCCTGGAAAAGCACCCACGGCCCCGTGCAGCACGGCTCCCGGCCGGACGAGCGCCCCCCGGCGACCGCCCGGTGGGATGTCCCACCGTCGGTGTCCGCCATGTACAACGTGGCTGTGGTCGTCACCTTGCGGTGAGCGTCGGAAAATCTCACCACCTGCGCGTGCGGGATAGCCTGGGGTGACAGGGCCTGGGCGCGGCCGGGCTAATAGCGCCTGGGCGCGGCCGGCGTGACGGGGCAGATGCAGCCCTGGGGGAGAGACCCTGGTTCGGTCTCGGGGGGCAGGTGGACCTCCCCGGGCTCTCCCCCGCGGGCTGCTTACGGTGCTGGTTGCGCCCATCCCTGGCACCTCGGGCATGGGATGACTCGCTAGAGACATGCCCAGCCACGAGGTGGGGCAGCCTCCGTGCGGGGTGCGCAGACTGCCCGGGATGGATTCAACCAGCAGCCGATTCGTTACAACTGAGGAACTCCTAGATGAATGCTCTGACCCCCTAGGACGGGTACCCCGGATGGGACGTTGACAGTCACTCCGATACCTCCCGAGGAGCCAGTGCCCGAGGAGCCAGCGGACCCCGTGGCCGAAGACGAGGAGCCAGTGCCCGAGGAGCCAGCGGACCCCGTGGCCGAAGACGAGGAGCCTCCGGTGCTGATGCTCACGAGCGGAGGCGAGGAGGACGAGGAGGTGCCTCCCGGTAGGGGCAGCGACGGTGCCGGAATGGATACCGTCACCGGCGGGAGCGACGGCAACACCGGGACCTGAGGCAGAGTTGGCAGCGGTATCGAGCAGTCGAGCCCCGCGATAGTGCACGTGACGCCACTATGGCCCGTTCCTGCCGGCGCCGTCGGAGCTGAGCTGCCCTGCCCCGCCCGAGCGACTTCACCGGTCGTCCCACCGGACGCCGGCACACCGGTGCTCACGGTCGGTAGGCTCACCGGGACGCTGACCGGCACCAGAACTGACGTCGAGGCGGGAACCTTGCCCGCCGATCCAGACCCGGTCGGGATCGCCGGCCTACCTGATGCGGCACTGCTCGTGGCGAGGTGCCGAACAGCGGCTGGCACCCCAGCAACGGGCAGCCTGAAGCCGGTCCACCTATCCGCGGCCAGGGCCAACGATGCGATGCTCGGCATCGTCGAGACCGGCGCGGATGTAGGGGACACCGCAGCGGGCGAGGGGAATGCTATGGGGATGCCATCGAGCATCCCGCCGAGCAGCGCCCCTACTGCCAGGCTGGCCGCACCTCCCGCCACCACTCCCCCACGCCCGAGCCAGCGCTTGGTTCGCCGGGCGGCCTCACGCCGTGCCCGCCTGTTGGAAGGGCCGTCATCGCCGGCCACCGGGCCAGCGTGCATCCTGGCCTCCGCTGCCTGTAGGGATGCATTCCTTATCACAGCTTCAACCATTTCCTACCTCCCATCGAGTAATAGTGAGCGTGGTCCCGTGGACAATCTCGGTGACCTGCTCCGAATAACGCCCTGGAGCGCTGCCGCCCGCCAGGGTCACGGTTGTGTCGAGCTGGACCGAGACCGGCATGTCGCCGTTAGCCGTGATGGTCACATCCAGCGGGGAGTCGTGAGCAGAGACCCAGGCGCCCGCGAGCGCCGGCGGCATCGCGACACCAGGCGCAATCGCCGACCACCATGCTTGCTCTGACTGGGCCGCTGCGTGCAGCCCGCCGAAATACGCAGTGAGGGCTGCAGCCTCTAGCCCAAGAGGAGCCGGCGACTGGACCCACGCAGGATCCGGCGAGCCAGCCACCCTCATCGTGCCCATTGGGGCCTCGTTGTCGACCAGGGTCAGACCCTGGGCCACCAGGGCTGGTGGTGCCGTCGTCGTGAAGCTAGTGGGCCAGTCCGGCAGCCCGGTTGCTCCCGGCCCACTACGGGTTGGTACCCCGTGGCCGGCGCCAGCGGCAGCCGCGGGTCCCTTCGCCGTGGCAACTACGCTGCTCTCTACCGCCTCCACCAGGTAGCGGTCGGGGGTGAACCACAGCGCGTTGGTGGGCCAGCACGTATCGAGCACCATGCTCTCGCCCGGCACCTGGGGCAGGGCGGACCCGGCCTTCACCACTGCGTGCGCCGTGACAGTGAAGACATCCGTTGCGCACGGCCACTCGAAGCGGATCTGGTCACCTTGCCGGAGCTGATCTATGCGGGCGAAGTAGCTCACGTCGTGCGCCAGGAGAGCAGAGGTTCCTCCGTAGCCGGGCCACGGTGTGGAGGCAAAGTGCCCCACCGCCACATCCAGCACGGCGTTGGAGGTGCCCTGCTCCACGGGGGCCGTGACGCCGAGTGCCGGTATCTCGAGCAGCCCGGCGAGCTCACCGGAGCTGGCCGAACCCGGGGTGCAGGCCCGGCTCGTGACCAGGTGGCTCTTCACCGAGCTCACCAGGGCGCGCTGTCCCTGGTGAGCATGGGCGTCCCACCCCAGCCGGTAGCCGAGCACCCCGAGGGCGCCCCACAGCAGGAGAACTCCTATGGCTATGCGCATGATCTTGAGCATCGGTGCCCCCACGGCCCGCTCGGTGCCAGCTCAGCCGCGCCCGTGGCGGATATGGCCCAATCCTGCAAGCGCGCTGCGACGTAGCCGGGGCCAACCAAGCAAGCCCGATCCGACAGCCATGAGCGCTCCGACGGCCGGGAGTGAGCCGGCCCACCATTCGCCTGTGTGAACCGCTGTCGGCGTAGCTGCAACCTCCGCTGCGGGAGCAGGCGAGGAGGCGCTCTGGGTCGACACGGGCGCCGAAGCGGGAGTGGACGACTGCGAGGTGGTGCTTGCCGGCACCGTGGACGGCCCCGCTGCAAGCGTCGCGGATGCATTGGCCAGATGGACGAGTATCCCCCCGTTCTCGGCCGTGAGCGAGCTGGCCCCTAGACCCTGAGCCAAGTCGACGGACAGCGCCTGTGCTTCAGCCGTGGCAGAGCTCGCTGTCGAGGAATTGCTCCCGTCGCCGGCCACGATCGTCGTCTGAAGCGGCGTACCGGCAAGCAGCGTGATGCTCTGGCCAGGTGCGAGGTTGATGGTCTGTGGGTTGCCAGGGATGTTCAGATGTATGGCCACCGTCGCCGGCGTGTCGCTCGAGGTGAAAGTGCCGGCGGTGTCGCTGGCCGTTGCCGTAGCCTCACCTACATCTATCCCGATGAGCGGTGCCCCGGCGTTGCCGGCCCCCGGAAGGAGATCTACCGATGCTCCCTTGGTCGTCGAAGTAGCCACCTCCGCCCCCGACACCGGGCTCAAGGAGGATGTAGATCCTCCTGCCACCACGCTCACGAGCGGGTTCGACAGGGTGGACCCGAGGATCTGCTGGATGATGCTCCCGAGGGAGCTGCCGCCTGCCGGCAGGGCCGGCAACTTGCCCAGAACCTGCTGGAGCACCCCGACAAGAGGATTGGAGGGACTAACGACCTGCTTCAGGATCGGCTCCAGCCCAACGCTCACGTTCGCTGCCGTGCCCGTAGCCGTGGCACTAGGAAGCCCGCTGGCCACGTCGGAGCTCGCGGACCCGCATGCAACACCGAGGTTGAGCAGCTCGTTCAGCGGCGCCGGGATCCCGGGTGCCGGGGGAACGGTGCAGGTCTCGGGTGCCGACTCCGGACCGCTCGTAGACGTTGCAGAGGTGGTCGCGTTGCTCACGAGCACCGGCAGCACCTCGCCGGCGCCGGTGGCCGTAGCCGTAGTGCCGTCCCATGTAGCAGACGATGTGCCCCCGGTCAGCTGGGTCCCTGCGATCGTTATCTGCAACGCCTGGCCCGATGCGTTCCCGGTGAACGCGAGCGCCTGCGCCGACGCGGGTCCTGCCGCCAGGAACAGCCCTGTGAGCCCAGCGAGCGACACGATCCCCGCTTTCATGGCAACACCCCGCGCTCCCCTCGAGCGCCAATGCCGCCCGGCTAGCGAGGCGCGGCTTTCGTCCCGGTCTTTGTCGCGGCGTAACCGGACAAGCGGTCGTGCCGTGGTGATTCTCCCCATCATTGCCTTACCTCCCGTGGTTACTCCCCTGAATTGGCCACCGGGACAGCTCGGCCGGACAGTATGATCATTGCTCTGACCTCGTTTGCGCCCCGATCGGTGGGGAGAACCGCGAAGAGCGCGAAACCTTGCGGTATTCGACAAAAAAAATTACTTCTCGGTAACCATGTCTCTTTCCACTGACCTGAACATGGCACTACCTGCATTATCGTCCCATGCAGCATCGCTACCTGGGGATTTGCAGTTAAACACGATTAGTGGTCTGCAACATACCCTACGTAGTGTTTTGAAAATTGTTGTTACCGGTAGACAATGAGGCTTGGCATCAGTACGCTAAGTGACAGAAAGGGTTCCATCTGGATTCCCGCCCGGGACACAGGAGGTTCGCGGCGGGCCTGCGGTGAGTGCTGGAGCCCCGTGCCACGGGAGGCAGGGGCGACGTCAGGGTCGAAGGGGGGTATGGGCGTTGGTCGTAGCGCTGAGCGGCAGCGAGGTTGACACCAGCGGGGTAGGCAACGAGCCACTGAGCGACGATGTCGACCTGCTGCGTGACAGGGTCCTGGTGGAACGAGCCCAGGGTGGTGATGCAGCCGCCTTCGACGAGCTCTACCAGCGGTACTACAGGCGACTGTACAGGTTCTGCCTTCGCAGGCTGCATGATACCCACGAGGCTGAGGACGTGTCCCAGGAGGCCTTCACGCGCGCATGGCGCGCCCTGGAGACATTCGGCGGTGACCGGCGCTTCTACCCGTGGTTGAGCGTGATTGCAGCCCACCTCTGCACGGATGTGCTCAGACGGCGCAATCGTACTACCCCGGTGGCTGAGTTCCACCCTTCCAACCTGGCCAGCACTGCCGATGAGGGTGAGGATGCTGCCATAGCCGCCGTCGACTCCCAGCTCGTGGCTGAGGCGTTCACGCACCTCTCGGAGCGCCACCAGCGGATCCTGCACCTGCGTGAAGGATCGGGCTGGTCCTACCAGCGCATAGCCGACCACGAGGGCCTCGGGATAACGGCAGTCGAGACACTGCTCTGGAGGGCCAGGCAGGCGCTGAAGCGTGAGTTCGCCGTGCTGGCCGGATCCGATGGGCGTATAGCCGCTCTTCTGGGGACGCTGCTTTCAGCCGGGCTACTGGCCCGCTTGGCCAGGCTCCATCGCAGGATGGCCGCAAAGGTAGCCGACATGCTCGGCACGGCGCTGTCCCATACCAGTGTGGCCGCGACCGGCATTGCCGCAGTGGCTACAGCCGCGGTCGTGGCCGCCACGCTCGGCGGGAGCGGCACTCGGGGCTCAGACGCGCGCGTATCGTCGAGCCGGCCTGCATCGTCGGCGCCGGCAGGCAGGTACAGCGGCAATCCTGCATCGACAAGCGGGTCGGTAGCCGGGTCGACACGGCCATCCGGGGCCACGGGGGCAAAGTCGACGCCACCAGCTGATCGATCCGGCAGCGTCATCACCGGCACGGGCCATGGTGGTGCCGGACTGGTTGGCAGCTCGGTATCGAGCACCATTGCCGGGGGGGCTCTGGGTGGGACCGTCAAAGGCGTGACAGGGGCTCTGGGTGGGACCGTCAAAGGCGTGACAGGTACCCTCGGCAACACCGTGCAGGGAACGACCGGCGTCCTTGGTAACACAGTGAAAGGCGTGACAGGGGCTCTGGGTGGGACCGTCAAAGGCGTGACAGGTACCCTCGGCACAGCGACGGGAAGCCTACCGGCACCTCTCGACTCACTTGGCAAGGTGGCCCAGCCGCTCGGCAGCGCAGCATCGGGAGCTGTCTCCGGGCTCGGCTCCACGCTCGGCAACACCCTCTCCGGGCTCGGCTCCACGCTCGGCAGTGGTGGCACCACAACCACGAGCGGCGCTACGAGCAACAGCACGAGCAGCACTTCCACCACCTCCAGCGCGGCTGGTGGTGGCCTGCTCACCCAGACGGGCGACGCAGTCCAGAGCCTGCTCGGAGGCCTTTGAGGCATTCCAGCTCAGCCGCGCAAGGTGACCGCTTCCCCACCGTTATCGTTTCATGACCTTCCTCGGCACCACGGCACCGGTACCCGCTGTACCCGCCACGCCGGCCTCGCCATCAGCATCGTCAATCTCCCAGGAGCATCTCGAGACACCGAGCGCCATCATCTCGGTGCAAGGTGTTACCAAGTCCTTCGGTCGCCACACCGTCCTCCAGGACATCACCTTCGACGTCCCGCGTGGCAAGACTACGGCCATCATGGGGCCTTCTGGCACGGGCAAGTCGGTCCTGCTGAAGAACATCATCGGCCTCCTCTCTCCTGACGCGGGGCAGATCTACGTGGACGGCGAGCCCGTAGTGGGCGTACGCGAACGCGACTTGTACCGCATACGCAGGAAGTTCGGCGTGCTATTCCAAGACGGTGCCCTGTTCGGGTCGATGAGTCTGTACGACAACATCGCCTTCCCGCTGCGCGAGCACACCGCCAAGACCGAGCGGGAGATCCGCGCCATAGTCCACTCGAAATCGGAGCTGGTCGGCCTCGTCGATCACCTTGCCAAGCTCCCCGGCGAGGTATCCGGGGGAATGCGCAAGCGGGCCGGGCTGGCTCGTGCTCTGGTGCTCGACCCGGAGATAATACTGTTCGACGAGCCTGACTCCGGCCTCGACCCCGTGCGTGTGGCCTACCTCGACGGCCTGGTTGTGACCGCCCAGCGCGAGACGGGGGCGACCTTCTTCATCATCACGCACAACATTCCCTCGGTTGAGCGCACAGCGGACTACATGGGCCTGCTGTTCAGATCCCGCCTGGTGGCGTTCGGCAGCAAAACCGAGATGACGTCCAGCGCGAACCCGATAGTCTCGCAGTTCCTCGCTGGCAGAGCTCGCGGCCCCATAGGCATGGACGAGATGGCAGAGTCCGAAGATCCCGGCGATGCCGCGGCCATCGATGAGCTTGCCGGCACACCCGGCGCTGCCGCCTACCAGGCCCGGCTCGCCGTCAACGATCGCTAGACGGGCAGAGAACCGGAGCCACCCACATGGCCGCTAGCGTTCTTCCGTGCTCACCGGTTGGATCGTCCGCTTCGATGCCCGTGCAGATGCCGCGCTAGGCCACATGAGGGGTAATCCCCTCGCCGATGGCCTGGCAACCGCTGCCTCGGCACTTGGCGACCATGGCCTTCTGTGGCTCCTGATAGCGATCGTACGAGGGCGCAATCCACGGCGACGAGCCATCGCAGCACGAGCGGTGGCGATAACAGGGATCATCGCCCCTACCGTGAACATGTCACTGAAGGTAGCTGTCAACCGCCATAGGCCACCTCGCATTGCGACAAGCCCCTCACTCGTAAGAGTCCCTCGGACGTCCAGCTTCCCGTCGGGACACGCCCTAGCGGCCTGGTGCGCGGCGACCTTACTGGCCGACGACGATCCGGGCTGGCCTCTGTACTACGCTGCAGCACTCGTAGTCGCGTGGAGCCGCGTCCACCTGCGGCTCCACCACACGAGCGACGTAGTCGCGGGCTCGTTACTGGGCGCAGCGATTGGGAGGCTGGCACGCCGGATAGCGTAGACCGGGGGGCAGGTTCCGGGTGCCGGGGGTCAGGTTCCAGGTTCCAGGTGCCTGGCGGCAGTTTCCAGGTGCCGGGGGTCAGGTTCCAGGTGCCTGGCGGCATTGCGGCCGGAGTGGGCGGCGGCCCATCCCAACCAGCTGCTAGCACACGGTCACCCTGGAGCACCGGCGGGGGTGCCTCACCCCAGCGTGCAACCATGGGCAATCACCGCCTGGTAGGCAGCAAAGCCTGCGTAGAGGACCATGGCCGAGCTGGCCAGCCCCATGGAAAGCGGGCTCGACTTGGTAGGTAGCACCGTATTGGCGAGTTTGTACCACTGGACGAAGCGGACATTGTCTGGCACCGCTACCGAGCAGACGCCGGTCATGAACGCCTTGACAAGCTCGGCCTGCTCGGCAAAGGTGCGCTCTGGGGGGCTCGTAGCCCATCCGATCTCCGAGACGCCTATCGCGACATGGGAGCCGAGCCCGGCCAGCGGCATGAGATCGCTGCGCAGGACGCCTATGGCCTGCGACACGTCTGAAGCAGCCGAAGCAGCCAGATGGCCGGATCCCGGAGGAGGCAGGGAGCCGGGCACATACGTCCCCGGATAGAGGTCGATGCCGACCCAACTCACCTCCGAGGCAAATAGCCTTCCACCAAGGCGTCCGATGCTCTTGAAGAACCTCTGGTCTGCCGGAGCCCCGAGCGAGGAGAACCAGTTGAACCCGAGCCGCACACGCGAACCGGTCCTTGCCTTCTCCGCTGCTCCTGCCTCTATGCCGGCCACCAGGGCACCGACAGCGTTGTCATAGGCACCGTCAGAGGCTGCCGCGTTGAACGGCGAGTTCGCCTCGTTCGTCACCTGCAGGTAGGCCACGGATGGCTGGCTGGCGAAGTGGGCAACCATCGCTGACACGTACCTTGCGAAGCCCGCGACATCCCCGTCGTGCCCGGAGGGGGGGACGTACCGGAGCGCCAGATCGACCAGGAACCCGCGCGTGACGTACGACGCGATCTCCGAGTCCAGCGCCGGTAGGGCACTGGGATACTGAGACCAGTCGGTATAGAGGTGGACGATTAACGGCTTTCCTTGTGCAAGCTGCGACACCAGTCGCATGATCCTAGGCATCTGAGCAGCCGGCGGAAGCTGCGGCGGGACGATGCCGTACACGACACCGCTCTGATGCCCGGCTGCCAAGCCAGTGTGATCCCGGGCATTGCCTCTCGGAGTGCTCGCCGTAGCGCCCGAGCAGGAAGCCAGCACAATTGCGAACATTGCAAGCAAAGCGCTCGCCCTGAGCACGGCGCTCGCCTGCAGGGACACAGCTGGGCCCTCCGGCCGCTCATCGGGCACGCTGACGCTCAAATCGTGAACCCGAGATGATCTACCACGCGCTGCGCCATCTCCATATCCCCGTCCAGCTCGATCCGATCGACCACCAAGTCCGCGGCGAGACGTCCCCCAGCCAGCCTGAAGAACAGTGTCGACGGCAAGGTCATCGTGGCCGCCGGGGGGCCGTCGAGCTCATCGACTACCCGAGCCCTGCCATCGACCTCGATGCTGATGTCACGTTCTACCGGCCCCGTAAGCCGGATCGTCATCGACCATCCATCCGGAGCCCCGGCGCGCTTGCCGACGACGTAGCCAAGTGCCCGCATCACCTCTACCAGGGATTGCTCCACGACCGCTCCACTGTCGTGACCAGGCTGACCTACCGCCTCCCTGATGTCCTGCTCGTGCATCCACGAGTCGAATACCCGTACCTCCATGAACCTCCCGTAGGTGGCTTCCCCGACGGGGGTCCACGACGGGGCATCGAAGTCGGCCTGGTCCATCGCGTCGAGCGCGCCCAGCCGCTCGGCTGTCACCGCTCGCAGCAGATCGAGCAGATCACCGCTGGTCTTACCTCGTAGAGCGACAACCCAGGCTTCGTTCAACCTGCCGATCTCGTTCTTCACATGCTCCATAGGTTGGCCCGGCAGGGCCATATCGGGCCGATCGACGCCCAGGAGCATGCGTTCCGTGCCAACCAGATGGGCCACTACGTCATGCACATCCCATCCGGGCAGGGCCGGCAGGGACCAGGCATCTACGGGAAGGCCCTCGAGAAGGCCAATGATCGACGACCAGACCTCGTCAAGGAGCGAGATGAGCGGGTTCCTATCGTCTCCGCAGAAGGTCACGCGCGGCACCTGGCGCACGCTAGCAGGCGCCGTCGCCATATCACCACGGCAACTACGGCAACAGCGAGACCTGCCAGCACCGGGACGACGCGCTTGAGCACTGGCATTCCGGCCGTGCCGAGGAGATCGACGACCTCCACCGAGGGCCGCGAGCCAGGCATGCCTCCATGCCCGGCGGTCTCGCGCGCGTGCTCAGCCCCACCACCACTGATACCACCACCACTGATACCACCACCGCCCCTGGCTGCACCATTCGCAGCCGGAAGCGGGGAGGACATCTCCTGCGCAAGGCATGCTGCAAATTGCGTAACAAGCTTCGCGCTCACCTCTGCGAGCACACCCCGGCCGAACTGGGCAGGTTTGCCGGTTATGGCCAGGTCGGTCTCCACCTCCACGTCCGTCGAAGGGCCGGCCTCGTGCAGACGGTACGTAATGGTGGCCCTGGCGGTTCCGGTGCCCCTAGTCTCCTTGCCAGTCGCTTCGACAACAGCCACCCGCGCCGCCTCGTCCAGGGAGGAGAACTGAGCGGTCCCTCCATAGGTGAGGTTTACCGGCCCCACCTTTACCTTCACCGTTCCGGTGAATATCTCACCGTCACGACCCGTGAGCGTTGCGCCGGGCATGCACGGAGCTATCCGCTCTATGTCGAGCAGCGCCTGCCATGCCCTGTCGATATCGACAGGCACCGTGAAGCGGTTCTCGAGTTTCATCGGTCTCCTCCGAGATGATCGTCGCTGGCCATCTACGGCCTCTGGCGTGCCGGCATAGTGCTGGAGAGGTCTGCATCGCACCCGGCACCGGTGCTGTAGGCGTGGATAGGCCCCGTGAGCGTCGATAGGGGCAACCCACTTCCACCCCACCTCGCTTGGATGATCTCAGCCGAGATGGACACAGCCGTCTCCTCGGGGGTGCGAGCCCCGATATCCAACCCGATAGGAGCGCGCAACCGAACAAGCTCCTCATCCGTAAGGCCGCGCTCGCGCAAAGAAGCGACACGCTGCTCGTGCGTCCGCCTCGAGCCCATGGCTCCTATGTAACCAGCCGGGGAACGAAGTGCGACCTCGAGCAACGGGATATCGAACTTGGGATCATGGGTCAGCACGCAGATGACCGTACGCTGGTCGACCCGGGCTTGCTCCAGGTAGTCGTGCGGCCAGGCACACACCACTTCGTCCGCCTCGGGGAAGCGGGCCTCCGTGGCAAAGGGAGCCCTTGCATCGCATACCGTCACCCGGAAGCCGAGGAAGGCGCCAAGCCTCACCACGGCTGCGGCAAAGTCGACCGCCCCGAACACGAGCATCCGCGGTGGCGGCGAGAACGCCTGGACGAATACTGCGATCTCGTCGGACCACCGCTCCCCATGGGTGCCATATCGGCGTGTTGCGATCTGGCCGTGAGCGAGCATCTCCCTGGCATCCTCACTCACGGCACGGTCGAGCCCGGCGTCGCCGAGAGCACCTGCCATCCGAGACTCGTGAACGACGAGCATGCTCCCGAGACGGCCAGGACCTCTCACCAGCGTCGCGAGAGCCACCGGCTCCTCACGCTCGAGTGAATCGAGAAGACTGCCTAGCATCACCATGCTCGAGCCATCGACACGCCGCACGAGCACCTCCAGCACACCGCCGCAGGTGAGGCCGACGGCAAAAGCATCATCGTCACTGATGCCGTAGGTCTCCACGACTGGCACTCCGGTCTCGATGGCCTCAGCGCACACAGCGTAAACCGCGCCCTCGACGCATCCACCAGAGAGGCTTCCGACCACTGTTCCGTCCATATCTAATCTCGTACCAGAAGAAGGTGGTCGGGTACTTTGTCCAACCGACCTTTTCGAGCATGTAAGGAACAGGCCCTCCGGCGATATGCTTGTTCACCTCATCGAGGCAGCCGAAGTGGACCTCGAACTTACAGCTCTTGGTGTCGATAATGCTTCCTGTTGGCGTCTTATAGCGCTCCCACGCCATGCGCCAGACCGCGACGCCGTGGTTCGCCCGAAGCCAAGCGACCGTGACCGGCGCGCCCTGCACCGTCTTTGTGGCGTGGTCGATCGTCACCTTCCCGGCCTCCAGGGAGTCCGGCGTGCCGAGCAGTTTGTAGCCGACGGGGTACTGCGGATAAGGAAGCGGCGTACCGACGTTGTTGCGCCCGGGGGCCTCGAGCAGCTCCTCGTTCCAGAAGTCCTCTTCGGTCCGGTACTGCTCCCAGAAGTCTGCTCCTTGGATGTCAGGGTCACCCGCTGCGTGCAACGCCTGGGCGAGGGTGTTCATGATGCCCACCTGGTTCTTCGCCTCGAACAGCGGCTGCACCACTGGTTGGCGGAGATACATGACCGGCTCAGACGGGTAGATGTCCGACAGGCCCATCCTCTCCAAGAAGCTCGCTTCTGGAAGGATCACGTCCGCGTACATTCCGGTCTCGAGATACGCGTTGTCGACGTAGACCGTGAGCTCCACCTTGTAGTTTCCCGAGGTGTCCTTGGCGGTAAGCACCTCGGCCCAGCGCTGCACAGTGGAAGCGCTGGATGCCGGATTGCCGCCTCTTACGAAGAAGCCCTTGATGGGGTACGAGTAGCCGGCAAAAGGTCCCGAGCCGATCTGGACGCCTTC
>JAJZJN010000197.1 GCA_021851165.1 Actinomycetes bacterium | reverse complement strand
AGGCAGTGCAGTAACGGGAATCCGACCCACCAGCGCCGGTGCCATCCAGCTCATTACGGCGAGATCGCGGTGCACCAGCCTCGACACCCGTGGGCGTTGGACCTTGACCACCACCTGCTCTCCGGTCGCGAGGCGTGCCGCATGAACCTGGGCAATCGAAGCAGCTGCCAATGGCACGGGATCGAAGGACGGGAAGAGGTCGTGAAGCGGACTGCCGAGCTCCTCTTGCACTATACGCCTGACGGTCCGGAAATCCTCAGGTGGCACCTGGTCTCGACAGAGGCGGAACTCCGCCACAAGCTCCTCGGGGAACAGACCCTCACCTGACGAGAGGATCTGTCCGAGCTTGATGTAAGTGGGACCAAGGCGCTCGAACGCTCGGCGCATACGGCGGGACAGCCCAGCACGCCCCGCAGCCGCGCCCTTCGGCCTGTCGAACACCCACCACCCGACCATGGCTGCACCAAGCGCGCCTGCCACCTGCACGACTCTCGCGCCCGGCGGCGATGCGCGATGCTGCAGTAATCGAGGGACCTCGTCACGCGTCGCTCCGCGCAGGGAATCGACTCCCGGAAGCCAGGCGATGTCAGCTGGATTGACCAGCCAGGGCCCATTCTCGGAGAAGGCTCCAACAGCCCTGTCGGGTGGGTCGATCACCGATTGAGCACTGCCTCAGCTCGTAAAGGGGCCGATGACGAGGCAGCCGTTGTGCCCACCGAAGCCGAACGAGTTCGAAAGCACAGGAGCCGGGGCCCATACTCGGGGTTCGCCGTGGACTATGTCGAGATCGATGGCTGGGTCGGGCTGCTCGTAGCCGGCCGTGGGGGGGATGAGGCGACGCTCGATGCTGAGCACGGCCGCCACCGCCTCGATTGCCCCCGCACCACCAAGAGCGTGGCCTGTCACTCCCTTCACCGACGTGACCGGGGGGCCCGGCGATCCGAAGACCTTCCTTATCGCCTCGGCTTCGGCCAAGTCGTTCAACGGTGTGGAGGTGCCGTGAGCGTTGATATGGCCTATTTCGCCAGGGGAAACACCGGCGTCGCCCAAGGCAAGCTCCATACAGGCCGCAGCACCGGAACCACCGGGGGCAGGGGCGGTTATGTGATGAGCGTCGGCATTAGAACCTGCACCGAGCAATTCTGCATAGATGCGTGCGCCCCGACGGAGCGCATGGTCTAGATCTTCCAGCACCACTGCACCGGCACCTTCGGCCATCATGAAGCCGTCGCGCCTGGCGTCGAACGGGCGTGACATCCCTGTGGTGGAAAGAGCTGTCATGTTCGTGAACGCGGCGATCCCCACGGGCGTCATGGCCGCCTCGGATCCTCCCCCCACGGCCACATCACACCTACCGCTCGCGACGAGCCGTGCTGCAGCCCCGAGTGCATGCGTGCCCGCCGCGCAGGCCGTCACTATGGTCTCGCAGGGACCCTTGAAACCCGAACGCATCGATATCGTGGCAGCCCCGGCATTGGCCATCATCATCGGCACGAGGAATGGCGATACCCTCCTGGCGCCGCGCTCGTTGTACACCGTCACCTGCTCCTGCAGGGTCTCGAATCCCCCGACGCCTGTCCCGAACACCACGCCGACCTTGTCGGGATCCGCTCCCAGACCCCCCGCGTCGTCAAGCGCCATCTCGGCAGCCGCCACAGAGAACTGCGCGAAGCGGTCGACCCGGCGCGCTTCTTTGGGCCCGAAGTAGTGGCTCGGGTCGAACCCCTCCACACGTCGCTCGCCCTGCGGAGCTGGAGCGCACAGACCGTCCCAGAAGTCAGCCGGGCCTATCCCGCAGCACGCGAGCACGCCCAGACCGGTGATGGCCACCCGCCGACCCTGCACAGGACCCTCGGGCGTGACTCCGAGAAGCATCAGAGCTTTGCGCTCACCAGATCATAGGCCTGGCCTATGGTCTCTATGCCTTCGAGCTCGGCCTCGTCGACGGTGATGTCGAATGCCTCCTCGAGGGCCATCACCAGCTCTACCAAGTCAAGGCTGTCTGCATCCAGATCGTCACCGAAACGTGCATCAGGCACCACCTTCTCTGCCGGTACCTGCAGAACCTCCACTGCACAGGCCCTGAACTTATCGAACGTCGTGTCGTCACCCATCTGACTCCTCCTCCTTCATGTGTAGACCTAGAAACCCATTGCCATTCCACCGTCAACTGGAAGCACGGCACCGGTGATGTACGTGGCGTCGTCGGAAGCGAGGAACGCGACCGCGCCTGCTATCTCCTCGACGTTCGCACTTCGCCCCAATGGCACAGCCGAGATCATCTGCTCGACGCGCTTGTCTGTCAGTCCAGAGATCATATCCGTCCTCACGACTCCGGGTGCCACCACGTTGACCGTGATGTTCCGGCTGCCGACCTCACGCGCAAGCGACCTGGCCATCCCCACCATCCCTGCCTTCGCGGCGCCGTAGTTGACCTGTCCAGGAGAACCGAGGAACGCGACCACAGACGAGATCAGCACGATCCGGCCCCTGCGCGCACGCACCATCGGCCCAATCGCCCTGCGCACCACCCTGTACACGCCCGACAGGTCGGTATCGATGACCTCAGCCCATGCTCCCTCGTCCATCCGGAGAAGCAGGGAATCATGCACCACGCCAGCATTTGCAACCAGCACGCCTACCGGCCCTAACGCCTCCTCTACCTGGGTGAATGCCCTCTGTACTTCCTCAGGCACTCTCACGTCGCAACGCACGGCCAGCAGGGGCGAGTCGCTACCACCGGGACCTTCAAGCTGCTCGGGAGGTGCCGTCTTATAGGTAATGGCAACGAGGTCCCCCATCGCTTGAAACCTCCTCGCACAGCCGAGCCCGATGCCGCGGGAGCCACCGGTTACGAGGACGACGCGTCGCATGGATCGATCTGCCTCTGCTCCTGGCATACGACCGCTTACCTCACTTGGATCTTGGGGCACCGGGCACTCCGTTGTCTTGGCCGTTGTCTCGGCCGTTGTCGTCGGTATTGCTGTAGCTGTAGAGGGCACTGCTCTGGCCTCCACCTTCACGCGGACCACCCCGTCCACCGATCATGCCAAGGCCAGGCGACCGGTCGCCCGCCCCCCACCGGACCACCGCGCTTGCCCA
>JAJZJN010000196.1 GCA_021851165.1 Actinomycetes bacterium | reverse complement strand
CTCTGAAGCGACCGGGGCGAGCCAGTCGCAAGCCAGCGGAGGGTGTCCCCCGTGCTCGTCGGGCTGCTCGCCATAGTCGTAGCCGGCGCGGTGGCAGTGCTGCTGCTCGCCAGCGCGGGGGTTCTCAAGCTCTGAGGCGCACGGCCACCTTGGCCTGTGATGCCGCTGCCTGCCCTGCTGTGTCCCCGGACGGATGTGCGGCCTGTCTCCCAACAGCCGTTACAGCTTCGCCGGCGTGGTAGCTCGATCGACTGAGAGGCGAGGACTCGACGTGCGAGAAACCCATGGCCATTGCAGCCTCGCCCAAGCCGGCCAGCTCGTCAGGTGGCCACCACCTGGCCACGGGCAGGTGTGATTCGCTCGGCCTCAGGTACTGGCCGATGGTGACGATATCGACACCCACTGATCTCATATCCTCCAGGGCACTTAGAACCTCTTGCCGCTCCTCTCCTAGCCCGACCATGAGCCCCGACTTGGTCACCAGGCCCTGATCCTTGGCGGCAGCCAGGACGGCCAGGCTGCGGGCGTACCCTGCTTGAGGACGAACGGCACGCTGGAGCCTGGCTACGGTTTCCACGTTGTGGTTGAGCACATCGGGGCGAGAGGCGAAAACCACCCCCAATGCCGAAGCATCCCCCTTCAAGTCCGAGATCAGGATCTCGACGGTGGTAGCTGGGCTGCGGCGCCTGATAGCAGCCACCGTGGCCGCGAACGCTGCTGCTCCTCCGTCAGGCAGGTCGTCGCGCGCGACGGTGGTGACAACGGCATGGCGAAGCCTCATCCGCTCCACCGCCTCGGCCACACGATCGGGCTCACCCGGGTCGAGTGGAAGCGGACGCCGGGTGTCCACGAGACAGAAGCCACAGGACCTCGTACAACGCTCGCCGTTGATCATGAAAGTCGCCGTGCCGGCATCCCAGCATTCGAAGATGTTCGGGCATCCCGCCTCTTCACACACCGTTACCAGGCCCAGGCTGCGCATAGTCCGCCGAAGATCGAGAAAATCATGTCCCATGTGGGCCTCTACACGCATCCACGGGGGCTTGCGCCTGGCCAGTGGAACTGCTGCGGACACTTCGACTCCAGCGTCCTTCAGCCGGGCGATACCCCGCTCGAGCGTGGTGGGCCTCTGCGAGGCGACAGCGCCCGCTCCCGAGACGACCTCCTGGCGATCAACCTCACCGCCAGCCCAACGCCTGGCTGCCCGTGCCACCACTGCCTCTACGACCTGGCCCATCGAGGCAGGCAGGCCTTCGCGGGCCAGGGAGGTCACCGCCTTGTCCGTGATCCCGCAGGGGACGATCCGCTCGAACCACGACAGATCGGGATCCACGTTCAGCGCAAGCCCGTGCATGGAACGGCCCTTTGACACCCTGACCCCGATCGCGCATATCTTGCGCGGGGCGGGACCGCCTGGATCCACCCACACACCCGGATACCCGTCGAGCCGGCCCGCTCCTTCGAGGCCAAGATCCCCCAGTGCATCGATTACCACCTGCTCTATGCCATGGACATAGGCCGGAACCGCGCCTGGACCCATCGCAACCGAAAGTATCGGGTAGGCCACCAGCTGACCAGGACCGTGATAGGTCACATCCCCACCACGATCGACACGCACCAGGTCTGCCCCGACCTCGACAGGGTCCACCAGGACGTGAGCATCGTCGCCCCTCGCCCCGAGGGTGAACACATGGGGGTGCTCCATCATGAGCAGGTAGTCGGCACCAGCACGCTCGAACAGTGCCCGCTGGAGCACATGGGCCTCCCGGTAGGGCACCCTGCCCAACCAGCGTACCCGGAGCATGGCGAGCCTTACCTGCGCTATCCGGCCTAGAGCTCGGCAGACCAGTCGTGCGTGGCAATCATGTCAGCCACGTCGGCCACGAACCCCGCCGCATACGATCCGTCCACTGCGCGGTGGTCCCACGCCAGGCAAAGCAGACCCACCGAGTGCACTGCAATGGCCTCCGTGCCGTCTGCAGCCTGGACAACCACCGGCCTGCGCTTGATCCCGTCGGTCGAGAGGATGGCAACCTGAGGCTGGTTGATTATGGGGGCTGTGATGAACGTTCCATAGGAGCCCGCGTTGGTGATGGAGAACGTACCGCCTCCTATGTCGTCGGCCGTGAGCCTCTTGCTTCGGGCCCGAGTAGCGAGATCGTTGATCCTCCTGGCTATGCCCCTGAGGGTCAGCTCCTCGGCTCGGACGACGACAGGAACAATCAACCCTTCGTGGTCAAGATCGACCGCTATGCCCAGGTTCACCTGGTGATGGACGATGAGCGAATCCTCACCGACAGAGGAGTTCAGATGATCCCAACGCTGTAGAGCCTCGGCCACGGCTCGGGCCACGAACGGCAGGTACGTGAGCGCGAACCCTTCCTCTGCCCTGAACGACTCCTTGTGAGCGCGACGGACCTGGTCCACTCGCTCGTAATCTGCCTCGTGGATGACCAGGGTATGGGCAGAGGTCGCCTTCGAGCGCACCATGTGCTCCGCTGTCCGGCGGCGGATGTTCGTAAATGGGATGACCTCGTCGGTACCCGCGCTGGGGAGCTGCATGCCGGTCGCAGCACCAGGACCAGCGCCCGACTTCACGGTGGACACGTCTCCGGAGGCGTACTGTGCTGCCGGCGCCGGGGGAGCCGCACCCGGAGCGGCACCAGGAGCCGCCGGAGTGAACGTCGAAGCAGGAGCTGGCGAAGCAGGCGCTGTCGAAGCAGGCGCCACGCCTGAGGCTGTCGTCACACCGGGCGACGTGGAGCCGGGCGACATACCTGCGGGCGCCGGGCCTCCGCCGGCTCGACTCGCGTCTATCGCATCGAGAACGTCTGCGCGCGTTATCCGGCCACCTACGCCCGTGCCGGTGACGGTGCTCGGGTCTATCGCGTTCTCTGCCAGAAGCCGCCGCACCACAGGGGAAAGGACCTGGGCCCCGAACCCGGTGGCCGGTGAAGACGGAGACGATGTCGGCCCGGCGTCAGGAGCCGCCGGCGTGGGCGCCGGCGCTGCAGGAGCAGGGGGCGGGGGCGCTGCAGGAGCAGGTACCGCCGGAGCAGGGGGAGCAGCCGGGGCCGGGGCCGGCGCTGGCGGAGCAGCCACCGCGGGGCCAGGAGCAGGGGGCGGGGGC
>JAJZJN010000052.1 GCA_021851165.1 Actinomycetes bacterium | reverse complement strand
CCGGTAGCGATCTTCGCCTCGTGGGCCTTCCTTCGCTTCTCGTTCAGCTCTACGAGGTAGGGAACAGCGCACACCTTCTCGGCCCAAGCCTGGGCATCTCCCATGCTCGCTCCCTGACGCAGGGCTAGGATGCGGAAGGTCTCCCTTGCGTGCAACTGCTCCTCGACGATCCCGAGCATCAGGTTCCAGGCACGACGTTTCACTCCCAGGTGCGACGGGATGGCCGAATACCTGGCTGGCCTGTCCACCTCGAAGCGGTATGCCTGATGGGTAGAGCCGGCTGGTGGCGCAGCCTTTTTCACGACGACATCCTCGCGCGAGGGTGTGACAGTGCCATCGGGCCTATGTCTTCCTTCGCACACCGCAGGGCCTTCTCTGCTCGGTTGCGGGCACCTCTGCGCCCATAGAGGCGCGCGCAGAAGCTGGTGAGCACCTCTGTCATGTCTCGCACCAGGTCGTCGTCCATCTCAGAAGGGTCGGCCACCACGATCCGCCTGCCCTGAGCTGACAAAGCAGATTCCAGGTGCTCCACACCGAAACGGGCCAGACGGTCCCGATGTTCCACCACGATGGTGGTCGCCATTGGATCAGCAAGAATCCTCGCCAGTTTCTTGCGCCGACCATTCATGCCCGATCCCACCTCGGTCACGACCTCAGTTACAACCATGCCCTGACTGGTTGCCCACTCGGTGAGCCTTGCCACCTGGCGGTCCAAGTCTGCCCGCTGGTCGTGCGACGAGACTCGGGCATAGAGGACCGCTCGGGACTTTGTGGCATCATCCACTCGGGGCGCGCTCACCAGGATTGCCCCAGAAGGTGCCTTATAGGCAGGCACGGGCATCTTTCCGTCTTGGAACCAGCGCCATGCGGTCTGGTAGCGGATGCCTTCTTGCTCTGCCCACTCGGAAAGCTTCACGTGGACACACGTAACAGATGTTCGCTGAGAATAAGTGATCTAACGGCGAGCAGTTGGCAGCCCCTTCGGGGTCATGCCCTGCTACCTGCTGGCGTGGATGACCACCGAAGTCAAGCAGGGTGGCCCGGCGGTCGAAGACGACGGGCTCGCCTTGGACCTGGGCGGATCCATGCGGGCCTTCCTCCGGCAAATCGGGATCAACAGCGCCACCGACGGGCGGGGGGATGGCCACTGCTACCCTCGCCTCCGTGCGACGGCGAGGCTCCGGGACGGTCCGGCGACTGCCGTCTGGTCGCTGGCAAGCCCGGCTGGTGCGGCCAGATGGGACACGGGAATCGCTGGGCACCTATCGCACAAGAACCGAGGCCGACCAGGCACTCGTCCAGGCCGAGGCCGATCAGCTGCGCGGGGAATGGGCACCGACCCCCGACGATCCCGGCACGGTCGGGGAATGGGCCGACAGGTGGCTGGCGGGGGCACATGTGCGAGCCAGCACGACGCGGCGGTACACCGGCATCGTTACGGCCCTGCGCCGCACCTGGAGATCGAGGGCTGTAACGGCCGTCGCAAGGGACGACGTGCGGGGATGGGCAACCGAGATGTTGGTGGGTGGGTCGGCTCCAGCCACGGTGCAATACGCGGTCGGCACCCTGCGCCGCATCCTGGCCCTGGCCGTCGAGGCTGGCGTGCTCGTCACGAATCCGGCGACAGGAGTGCGACTCCCCACACCACACCCCGCTGACATTCACCCCCTCACCATCGAGCAGGTCGATGCCCTGGCCGTCGCAATCGAGCACCCGGAGCTACGGCCTGCCGGCAACGGTGCCAAACCAACAGGCCGTGCCACCCGCCCCGACCTGGCCTTGGCGGTCAGGCTTGCAGCGTATTGCGGCTTGCGAGCCGGTGAGCTGTGGGGCCTGCGCCGCCGGGACGTGCATCTCGGTCCACACCCGGCCCTCGTCGTCGAACAGAGCGTTACGGCGGGGACTGGTGGTCGGCTGACCACGGGACCGACAAAAGGTGGCCGGGATCGTCGCGTGCCCTTACCGGCGGCTTTGGTAGAGCCGTTGCGGGCACACCTCGCCGACCACCCAGGCCCCCCCAACGGCCTGGTGTTCACGTCATCTACGGGCACACCGATCCGCCACGGGCAGGTGTATCGACGCCATTTCCAGCCCGCACTTGTCCGCGCGGGCCTGCCCACGACGACCCGGTGGCACGACCTGCGCCCCACCTACGCCAGCCTGCTCATCGCAGCTGGCGGGCATCCACGGGCGATCATGGAGCGACTCGGGCACAGCTCGATCACGGTCACCCTCAACACCTATGGGCATCTAATGCCTGTCGTCGACGACGAGCTGACATGTCGCATGGATGAGGCCCTAGCTAATGCGAGAGGGCACGGTAAGGGCACGCCAGCACCCAACACTTTCACAGCTGGGGAGGAAAAGGGAGACTGACCAGGACGTTCTTCGGAGCCTGGGAGGGGACTCGAACCCCTGACCTGCGCATTACGAATGCGCTGCTCTACCAGCTGAGCTACCCAGGCTGGGCGGTGACCCAGGCTAGCCGACGGAAGGCGCCTCATCGGGCAGACCTCGCACCGACAGGACGCGGGCAACGACCGCCGATCAGGCACCCAGCGCCATCGACAACCTGACCAGCAGTACCTGGAGAAGCAGGGGCTCGTTCGGATTGCGCCCTAGGTCCACCATGCTCTGCTCGACGTAGCCGACCGCCTCCAGCCAGCGGCGAACTCCCGATGATGGTGCCACCGCATCCGGCATGCTTCGCAAACCTGAGGAATCCGGCAGGCCCGATGCCTGTTCCGGATCCAGCGCCTGTTCCGGATCCAGCGCCTGTTCCGGATCCGGCGCCTGTTCCGGATCCGGCGCGCCCGCGGCAGCGACAAGCCGATCACGGAGCACTCCGGCAAGCACGCCCATCCCGGCGCGCAGCTCGTCGACCCTGAAGCGGCGCTCCTCGCGATGGTGGCGTTCCTCTATCTCCTTGCGACCTGCAAGCGCCCTCTCGCCGGCTTCCTTGGCTCGCGAGACCAGCTCGTTCATCTCTTCGGCATGCCGCCGTCGGAGAACTTCTGTGGCCGACTCCGCAGAAGCCAACAGCTCTGCAGCGAGCACCACCACGCTCGCACCGGTGCCGTCGATGCGAGCGGGCACAGAGGCCCACAGCTCTCGCCTCTGGAGGAATCCCGGATCCTCGCTCATCAGCCGTGCCCGCTCGATGCTGCCGCCGGCTGCCCCTGCGATCTCGACCGCGTGCGAGCGCTCCATACCCTCGCTCTCCAGCCAGGCTGCAATCTCGCCTGGAGGCACCGGACCGATCTCGACTCGTACGCACCTACTGGCAATCGTCGCCATGTGCGAGGCCACTGCATCGGCCAGCAGCACGAACACCGTGTCGCCCGGTGGCTCCTCCAGCGTCTTCAGCAGGGCAGGCATGGCCAACCGGCCCAGATGCACGTCGCCTATCACCATCACCTGCCTGTGGCCCTCGACCGGGCGGCGTCCCGCAAGCCGCACCACCTCACGAACCTGGTCCACACCAAGCGCAGCACCGGCACGCTCCACCTCGAGCAGATCCGGATGCAGGCCGGCCAACGCGCGCCTGCACACCTCGCATGCGCCGCACCCACCCGTTGGACACAGCAGGGCAGCACCGAAGCCGCGCGCCAGAGCGCGCTTCCCCGACCCGGGCGGACCGACCAGCAGGTATGCGTGCACTGGTCCAACCGCCGCTCTTCTCAGCCGGGCAACTGCATCACGTTGGCCCACAACCCCTGCGAACAGCTCCACAGCTGGAAGCTCCCCGGCCGGAAGCTCCTCGGCGCCTGTGGCGAAGGCAGGTTGGCAGGCAGCGCCGTTCGGCGCAGCCGACATCTCCAGGCCCTCAGGCATCCACCACCGGCTCCCCCAGGCGGTCGCACACTGCCTTCCATATCCCGGCCGCGACCGACTCCCGATCGAGACCGCCGTCCACCACAGCCCATCCAAGAGGATCGGCCTCCGCCAGAGCCAGGTAGCCTTCCCGCACCCGATCGGCAAAGCCATGCCCCGCGCGCTCCAGGCGATCCGGAACGCTGCCCTCGATCAGCCTGGAGCGGCCCATGCGCTGGCGGGCCACATCCGGCGAGACGTCCACGAGCACGGTCAGGTCCGGCCACAGGCCTCCTGATGCCATCTCGACAAGGCATCTCAATTGGTCGAGTGCGATACCCCGCCCGTATCCCTGGTAAGCAAGGGTCGAGCCCGAAAAGCGGTCCGTCACCACCCAACGTCCCCTTTCCAGGATCGGTTCCACCACCTCGGCCACGTGTTGCGCACGATCGGCCGCCATGAGGAGGGCCTCTGCCATCGGCGACACCTCTACACCCATGACCCCAGCCGTGCCAGTGTGGAGCAGGATCCCCCGCAGGGACACCCCTAGTGCGGTCGCTCCGGGCTCGAAGGTCAGCTCGGCACCCAGGCGCTCCGCGAGCAGCACCGCCTGGGTAGTCTTCCCACAGCCGTCCAGTCCCTCGAGTGCCACGAGACGGCCACGCATCGCCACAGGTTACCGTTGATCCGTAGACGCGGTCCCGCCTAGAGGCGCATGCGCCTTAGCCCGGCATCTTGCTAACTCGTACCGCCTGGCTTCTTCGCTGCTGGCTTCTTCGCTGCTGGCTTCTTCTTGGCGGCTGCCCGCGTGGCGCCGGCGGCTGGCTTCTTCGCGGCTGGCTTCTTCGCTGCTGGCTTCTTCTTGGCGGCTGCCCGCCGTGGAGCGGGAGCTGCTGCCCGACGATCGGCGAGCAGCTCGGCTGCACGTTCGATGGTGATGGTCTCGGGGTCGTCCCCACGGCGCAGGGAGGCATTGGTGGTGCCGTCGGTGACGTACGGGCCGAACCTGCCGTCGCGCAGCACCATGGGTTGGCCCGTAGCCGGGTCGGCACCCAGCTCCTTGAGCGGGGCTGCAGCGATCCGCCCGCGGCGGGACTTCGGCTGTGCGAACAGAGCAAGCGCCTCTTCCAGCGTGACTGTGAGCAGCTGCTCATCGCCAACAAGGCTCCTGGTATCGCTCCCCTTCTTCACATAGGGGCCGAAGCGGCCATTCAACGCCTGGATCTCCTCGCCGGTCTCGGGGTCAGTGCCAAGGACCCTCGGCAACGTGAGAAGGAGCAGGGCATCGTCGATGGAGAGGCTCTCGGGGGACATCGACTTCAGCAGCGACGACGTCCTCGGCTTCTCCCCGCCCTCGACTGCCTCACCGAGCTGGACATAGGGCCCGAAGCGGCCATTGCGGACAAGCACAGGCAGGCCGGTTGCGGGATCCTGCCCGAGCACCCGATCCGACGACGGCGTCGCCAGCAGCTCCTCTGCACGCTCCACGGTCAACTCGTCGGGTGGAAGGTCCTCGGGCACCGAGGCTCGCTCCTCGCCACGCTGCAGGTACGGCCCGTAGCGGCCAACCCGCACCACGATCTCCCGGCCCTCTGTGTCCACCCCCACGGGGATGGAATTGATCTCGCGGGCATCTATCTCCCCGAGCCTGGTCGCCACCTCCTGCTTCAGCCCATGACCGCCCCCCGCAGCGCCGTGGTCCGCAGCGCCGTGGTCCGCAGCGCCGCCCCCCGCAGCGCCGTCGGCAGATGACCCGTTGCCGCCACCCGCCACCTCACCGAAGTAGAACGCCGTGAGCCACGGCAATGCCTCCCCGCGCCCTTGGGCGATCTCGTCGAGGTCATCCTCCATGCTGGCCGTGAAGCCGTAGTCGACCAGCTCCCCGAAATACCGCTCGAGCAGCCCGACCACGGCAAAGGCGACGTAGGAGGGCACCAGGGCCGGCCCCTTCTTCCACACGTAGCCGCGATCCTGGATGGTCGAGATGATGCTCGCGTAAGTCGACGGGCGGCCTACCCCCAGCTCCTCGAGTGCCTTCACCAGAGAGGCTTCGGTATAGCGCGCCGGGGGCTGGGTCGAATGCGAGCGCGCCTCTACGCTCGCAGCCTCCAGGCGATCGCCCTCAGCCAGAGCAGGCAGGTGAACCTCACGATCGGCGAGCTCCGCCTCGGGGTCATCCGAGCCCTCCACGTATGCCCTCAGGAAGCCCGGGAAGGAGATCACGGTGCCGCTCGCCGCGAACTCGGCCTCATCGCCGCCGGCAATGCCAGTGGCAGCCGGTGTGACCAGACCGCCCTCGCCGCCGGAGCTGCCTGCGCCGGCCGGCTGGCCGACCAGCCTTACCTGATCGGTGGTGCCCGTTGCGTCGGACATCTGAGAAGCCACCGTGCGCTTCCAGATCAGCTCGTAGAGACGCAGCTCGTCGCCGCCGAGCGACTTGGCTGCCATGTCGGGTGTGCGGAACACCTCTCCTGCAGGACGGATCGCCTCATGCGCCTCCTGGGCGTTCTTCACTTTCCGCTCGTAGCGGCGTGGACGCTCGGGAACATGGTCCGCGCCGTAGAGCTCGGCCGCCTGGCGCCGGGCTGCAGCCAGCGCCTCGTCGGACAGGGTCGTCGAATCAGTGCGCATGTAGGTGATCCAGCCCTGCTCGTAGAGGCGCTGGGCGACCTGCATCGTGCGCTGGGCCGAGAAGCGGAGCTTGCGACCGGCTTCCTGCTGAAGCGTGGAGGTCAGAAACGGGGGAGCCGGCGACCGGCGGAATGGCTTCCGGGTGACCGAACGGACCGTGAACACCTGCCCCGCCAGAGCGCTTGCGAGCCCGAGTGCCTCGGGCTCTCCGAGGAGCCTTACAGGCCCCTTGGCCTTCAGCTCCCCCGACTCGTCGAAGTCGCGTCCGGTAGCGAGCGGGGTCCCGCCAAGCGACACGAGAGCGGCATCGAAGGCCTGAGCGTCGTCAGAAGTCCGGAAGGTGCCTTCGAGGTCCCACCAGCCGGCGGCTTTGAAGCGCATGCGGGCGCGCTCGCGCTCGACGAGCATCCGCGTGGCCACACTCTGGACGCGCCCTGCCGACAAGCGCGGCATCACCTTCTTCCACAGCACCGGCGACACCTCATAGCCGTACAGGCGATCCAGGATGCGCCTGGCTTCCTGCGCATCGACCAGGTGCCGGTCGAGCTCCCTCCAGTTCTGCACCGCACTCTGTATGGCGGCCGGGGTGATCTCGTGAAACACCATCCGCTTCACCGGCACCTGAGGCGACAGAACCTCCATCAGATGCCATGCGATCGACTCGCCCTCCCGGTCCTCGTCAGTTGCGAGATACACCTCGCTCGCCTGCTTCACGAGCTGGCGCAGCTTCGTCACGACCGCCTTCTTCTCCGGGGCCACCACGTAGAGAGGCTTGAACCCGTTGTCCACGTCCACGCCCAGGCGAGCCCAACCCGCTGACTTATAGGCAGCCGGTATCTCGTCCGCCCGGCGGGGAAGGTCCCTGATATGACCCACCGAGGACTCCACCACGAAGTCGCTGCCGAGCAGGCCCGCTATCGTGCGAGCCTTCGCGGGGGATTCCACGATGACCAGTGGCTTGCCCCCGGAATGTGAAACCCTCGTTGATGTGGCTTCGGGACGTGTCGGCATGGCAGTGCTGAGCGTGCGCCAAGTGGGCAGCCGGTGTCAAGCAGGCTGGGTGTCGCCCAGCCTGCTTCATAACCGGAGGTCCCTCAGACGTTGGCCGGTGCCTCCGGCGGCAGCGAGCCGGCCTCCACTGCCCCGGCAGCGGGAAGGCCCTCCCCGCCGAATCCTGCGGAGCTTCGCTTGGAGAAGGCTATGGCACCGAGCAGGATCACCAGGGCTACGCCTGCTATGGCCAGTCTCACACCGGTATGGGTGCGCAGGGTGATGACAGCCGGGAGTATCAGCAGCGAGACCAGGTTCATCACCTTCACCAGAGGGTTCAGCGCAGGGCCGGCGGTGTCCTTGAAAGGGTCGCCCACGGTGTCGCCGATGACTGCGGCCTTGTGGGAATCGGAGCCCTTGCCGCCCTCATGGCCGTCCTCGATGAACTTCTTCGCGTTGTCCCACGCTCCACCGGAGTTCGACAGGAAGTTCGCCATCAGCTGCCCGGTGAGTATCACACCTGCGAGGAATGCCCCCAGCGCCAGGTAGTTGATCCCGAAGCCGACTATGACCGGAGTGAGTATCGCGAGCAGCGCCGGAGTGGCCAGCTCGCGCTGGGCCGCTGTGGTGCAGATGGATATGACCCTTCCGTACTCCGGGGTCTCGGAGTAGTCCATGATGCCCGGGTGCTCCCTGAACTGCCTGCGCACCTCCTGCACCACGGTCCCAGCCGAGCGCCCCACGGCACGGATCGCCAACGACGAGAAGAGGAATGCCACCGACCCACCGATGAGCAGGCCGATGAATATGGTCGGGTTGGCCACGTTGATCTGGGTCGCAGCCTGGCTGAACAGAGCAGTGCCAACCGCCTTCAGGCCAAGCTCGGAGCCGGTGGTCTCGATGAACGCAGCGAACAGCGAGACCGCTGCGATCACCGCCGAGCCGATGGCGACGCCCTTCGTGATCGCCTTGGTGGTGTTGCCAACTGCGTCGAGGCTCACCATGATCCGCTCGGCGTCACCGGTGAACTCGCCCGACATCTCGGCAATGCCTGCCGCATTGTCGGACACCGGCCCGAAGCTGTCCTCCGAGACGACCATTCCTGCCGTCGAGAGCATGCCGATGCCGGTGAGCGACACCAGGTAGAGCGACAGCTCGATATTGCCGTGGCCGAGGCCGACCGCTACGGCTATCGCAAGCGCTATCGCGATGATGGCCCACACGGTCGACTCCAGACCGAGGGAGATCCCCGCCAGCGTGATCGTGGCAGGACCCGTCCGGGCCGACTCGGCCACCTCTCTCACCGGGCGGCGCTCCGTGGAGGTGAAGTACTCGGTTATCTGGCTGGCCACCACCGTGAGGACCACGCCGGCCAGCACGGCCCAGAAGGCCGTCATGTAGTGGAGGTAGAGCCCGGCCACCAGCGCTGCGGCAACGATGGTCAGCGTCGCGGCAGTCCACACCCCCCGGTTGATCGACGCCATGGCACTGCGGTCCTTGTCGCGCGCACGGACCACGAACACCCCTATCACCGACGCCAGGATTCCGAACGCCGGGATGATCAGGGGAAAGACGAACGCCGGGGCGGGGTTGCGGCCTATGGACCTGAACGCGGAGAACCCGAGGATGAGCGCCGCGATGATCGTGATCTCGTAGGACTCGAACAGGTCGGCTGCCATACCTGCACAGTCGCCCACGTTGTCCCCCACGTTGTCGGCGATCGTGGCCGCGTTGCGGGGGTCGTCCTCGGGTATGCCGGCCTCCACCTTGCCCACGAGGTCGGCCCCCACGTCGGCTGCCTTCGTGAAGATCCCGCCTCCGACTCGCATGAAAAGCGCCAGCAGGGATGCGCCGAAGCCGAAGCCGACGAGCACCGCCGTCGCCGTGTTCTGGAAGATGAACACGATCGTGGTCGCACCGAGCAGGCCGAGGCCAACGCAGAACATCCCCGTTATCGCTCCGGTGCGAAACGCCACCCTGAGCGCCCCGCGCAGCTTGCCCTCGCGCGCTGCCGCCGCCGTACGGACATTCCCACGCACGGCCAGGCTCATGCCGACGAACCCCGTCAGTCCGGAGCATGCTGCGCCTGCAAGGAAGCAGAGCACTCTGTAGAGCCCGGCCATGCCGAAGCTGAGGGCTATGGAGCCGTTCGGACGCTCGACCTTCGTCGCCGTGAAGAAGATCAGGATGGCCAGAGGGACGATGATGATGAGGATCGTGCGGAACTGACGCCTGAGGAACGCCTCGGCGCCTTCCTGGATCGCCTTTGCGATCGTCTTCATCGTCGATGTTCCCTGATCGGCGCCAAGCACTCCTCGCATGAGGAACACTCCGGTGAGGATGCCGACCAGCGCTGCGCCTAGGGCGAAGACGAGCCATGCCTTCTCCGCCCCTGACAGGGTGAACGCCTGGTACCCCTCTCCGGCTGCTAGGAGGTGGGTCATTGCCTGTTGCTCCCTTCGATCGGGCCTGACCGCACGCTATTGGTCCGGCGGCCCCTCGCGATGTTTGACACGACGGGCAAGGACGTTAGCCCAACACGCAACCCCGGCGTGGCATCCGCCACACGAGCGGCCTACGCGTCGGTCTCCACCTGCTCGGTATCAGGCCCGGCTATGAGCTCGTAATCCGGGTTCAGGATCGCCAGACGCCCTTCCCAGGAGCCCACCATTCCCTCTGCCACCAGCCTCGCTCCCTGCTGTATCCCGGGAATCCGCCTGCGCCCCTGGAACACGAGCAGGATCGCTCCCGTCCCATCCACGAGCGTGCACTCCAGGTTCGCCGTCGACGCACGCGTCGGCACGCGTATCGCGCGCACGCGCCCTGCTACGCGCACCCGACTCCTCCATGTGGCCTGTCCTATGGGCGACGTACCGGACGCCTTCGGGCCCAGGTCCTCCCCTGGATGGGCCCGCTGCCCCTGTGACGCTGCACCGGTGGTCTCGGCGGCTAGAGCACGGGCCAGCTCCTCCTCCAGACGATCCGGGCCGAGCTTGAACGGTACGATGGTCGCGTTCACGTGGGGGAGCTCGCCCACCGCGATCGCTATCCGGTCAGCGCTTCGGTCGTGAAGCAGCCGCCTCCAACCGGCGGCGTAGCCCCTTCTCGGCAGCAGCACCGTGAGCTCGGTCTGACCGTCCTCGACGACCCCGGCAGCCAGCTCGAGCGCTGCCCGGGCAAGTCGCCTGTCGGGACAGTCGATGATGTCCAGGGGCAGCCGCGACAGCCCCAGGCGCCCCCACTCCTCCTCGAGCAGAGACGCGTCGCGCGGATCAATCGCGAAGTGCACCGCCCGGAGCTCGTCGGGCATCAAGGTCCGTGCGTACTGCACTGCCCTGGCCGTTGCCAAGTCGAGCCGATCGACCAGCACCACCACGACGTGATGGCGCAGTATCGGTGCCTCGAACGCCATCGATGCGCCCTGCTCGAGCTCCGCAGCCTCACTCGCGTACTGCCGGTGCATCCTGATCAGCAGCCAGACGAGTACGGGGAACAGCACCAGCACGACCCATGCGCCCTGCCGGAACTTCGTCACGGCGAAGATGATCACCACCGCTCCCGACAGAACCGCGGCAAAGCCGTTGACCACGAGGCGCCTCTGCCAGGCAGGCTCGCGTTCGCGAAGGTGGTGCCGCACCATCCCGGCGCCGGCCATCGTGAAACCTGTGAACACCCCGATGGCATATAGGCCGATCAGCGCGTCGAGATTGGCCCCGGTCGCTATGACCAGAAGGGTCCCCAGGATGCCGAGAACAATGATGCCGTTGGAGAAGGTGAGGCGGTGCCCCCGCCTGGTGAGCTGGCGAGGAAGGAACGAGTCGCCCGCCACGAAGCTCGCGAGGAACGGGAACCCGTTGAAGCTGGTGTTGCCGCCTGTGTACAGCACCAGCATGGTGGCGGCCTCGACGACGTAGAACAGCAGGTTCCCGATCGGCCCGTGGCCGAAGACGAAATGCGCCTCCTGGGCGACCACCATCGGCGAGCCCGACAGGTACGGAACAGCGTGCGACCAGCGTGCGAGCAGGGACACCCCGAGCACGAGGAATCCGAGGATCAGGCTCATCGCAACCAGAACCTGGCGGGCATTGCGCGCCTCGGGACGACGGAAGGCGCTGACCCCGTTGGATATCGCCTCCAGACCTGTGAGCGAGGAGCCCCCGTTGGCGAACGACTGGAGCATCACGAACAACGAAGCCCCGAGCAGTAGCCCCTCGCCTGGATGCCCGAAGCTGACCATCCCAGCCGCATGGTGCAGAGCCGGGGTGTGAAGCTCGCCTAGCAGCCCCCGCACGAGTCCTGTTACGACCAGCGCTCCCAAGCTCAGGATGAAGAAATAGGTGGGTATGGCAAACCACCTGCCCGCTTCGCGAATTCCCCTCAGGTTGCCATAGAGCATGAGAAGCACCACACCCACGGTTATCGGCACCGTGTAGGGGACGAGCGCCGGGAACGCCGACGTGAGGGCATCGGTGCCTGCTGCGGTCTGGACGGCAACGGTCACGGTGTAGTCGATCAGGAGGGCGACTGCGGCAACCTGGGCCACGTTGTGGCCGAAGTTGTCGCGCGCCACCACATACGAGCCTCCCGCCTTCGTGTAGGCCTGGATCACCTCGCGATACGACAGCGTCACGAAGAACAGCACGATCAGCACCGCCACCGTCACTGGTATCACGAGGCTGAATGCCGCTATGCCCACCGCTGGGACCAGGATCGTGAGCATCTCCTGGGTGCCATAGGCCGACGACGAGATGCAGTCGGGGGACAGCACGCCGAGTGCTGTGATCCGCCCCAGGCGCTCCGACGCCAGCTTCTCGGTCACGAGTGGAGGCCCGAGAAGCCAGTTCTTCAGCCGATACCGCAGCGTCTCGGGCAGGTCGATCAGGTCCGGTGACGGCAGTGCCTTCGGTGCCACCCGCTGATCGGGCGCGGGCACAGCGCCTGCAGCACCTGCAGCGCCCGCAGCGCCCGCAGCGCCTGCAGCGCCCGCAGCGCCCGCAGCGCCCGCGGGCGTAGCGTCCGCGGGCGCAGCCGGGACCACCGGGCCGGAGGGGCCGGATGGGCCTGATGGGCCTGATGGGCCTGTCGGACCACCGGCGCTGGTCGGAGATCCGATGGTGGGCATCCCAACAGGTAACCACACGCAGGCCAATGCGCGGGACATCGCGCGCTGCGACGTCCCGGCCCGAGGAGCTGGGCAGGAGTTGTAAAGGCCACGCAGGCCGTGTTGTATGTAGCGGATGCATGTAGTCGTAGTCGGATGCGGCCGGGTGGGAGCAGGCCTCGCCGTGCGCCTGGCCGAGCAGGGCCAGAGCGTGGCGATACTCGACAAGCTCGCGCGCTCTTTCCGGCGCCTACCAGAGAACTGGCCCGGTACCTGCATCGTGGGCTCCGGCTTCGACCGCCACGATCTCGAGGCTGCAGGCGCACTCGGTGCGGGGGCCTTGGCAGCAGTCACGAGCGGCGACAACTCGAACATCCTCACGGCCCGGATCGCCCGGGAGACCTATGAGATCCCGAGCGTCGTGGCCAGGATCTACGACCCCAGGCGCGCCGAGATCTACCAGCGCCTCGGCATCCCGACAGTCGCGACGGTCACCTGGACCATCGACCAGGTCATGCAGCGGCTCCTTCCGGACAGCTCCGCCGGCGAATGGAGTGACGCCAGCGGCAAGCTGCTCCTCGTCGAGCGCCTGCTCCCCGAGCAGTGGGCCGGCAAGCAGATCAGAGACCTCGGGATGCCCGGCCGAGCCACTCTCGTCGCCGTCACCAGGGCCGGCGCTCCGCGTCTCGACATGGCCGGGCTGGTCGGCCAGGAAGGAGACGTCCTCCATCTAGCCGTGATGAAGGATGCCCTCGATGAGCTGAATCGCTGCCTCGGCTCGGCCGAGTGTGCCACCGCCGTCCTGGGTGCAGCGCCTGGCGCTGCGGGAGCTGGAGACACCGGAAGCCCTGCGGGGGCTGGGAGCACCGGAAGCCCTGCGGGGGCAAGGGGGGCTGGAGGCACCACAGGCCAGCGTGTGGCTCCGGGCAGCGTGCCAGGCACGGGCTCTTGCCCTGCGACGACACCCGGAGGGACCCGGTGAAGGTGGCCGTGTGCGGGGCGGGCAGCGTCGGCACGGCCATCGCTGCCGAGCTACATACCAATGGCCATGAGGTTCTCCTGATAGAGCGGGACCCTGATCTGGTCGGTCGCCTAAGGCCGGAGCTGGACGTGACATGGGTCACGGGAGACGCCTGCGAGGTTTCCTCGCTCGATGCCGCCGGCCTCGACACTGCCGACGTGGTGGTGGCTGCTACGGGAGATGACGAGGACAACCTCGTCATCTCGCTTCTGTCGAAGCAGGAGTTCGCCGTCCCTAGGGTGGTGGCTCGGGTCAACCATCCGAAGAACCAGTGGCTGTTCAACCCGAGCTGGGGAGTCGACGTATCGGTGTCCACTCCCCACCTACTCACCGCCTTGGTCGAGGAAGCCGTGTCGGTCGGATCGCTCGTGCGCCTGCTGCGCTTCGAAGGCGGCGCTGCGCACCTGGTCGAGGTCACTCTCGCCGAGGAGTCGCCTGCCAAGGACGTGTCGCTGGCCGAGCTCGGGATACCGAGGGAGGCCACCGTAGTAGCCGTCGTGCGCGGTGACCACCTGGTGGTTCCCCGCGGCGACACCGTGCTCTCGACTGGCGACGAGGTGCTCGTGCTCGTAACGGGCGACGCCGAGGACGAGGTGCAGCAGCTCCTGGTGGGGACCGTCCACCCGCAGGCTCCGCAACGCTGACCAGAACGCGCTCCTCGAGCCCCCGGCTTCAGTCATACGAGGAATACGGAGGATGAGTACCTCCCACCCCAACGCGCTGCGGTCAACTAGGATCGCTCGCGGTGGAAGCCGCCTTCTTCGACCTCGACAAGACGGTGATCGCGAAGGCATCCATCGCCGCCTTCGGTCTTCCTCTGTACAGGGGCGGGCTGATCTCCCGTAAGACTGTCGTACGAGCCCTGGGCTCTCAGCTCGTCTACCTCCACCTGGGAGCGAGCGAGCAGAAGCTGGCCAAGGTACGCGAGTCGGTCCTGGATCTCACGCGGGGCTGGGACCAGCGCGAGGTATCACGCATAGTGCGCGAGGCTCTCGAAGACACCGTAGAGCCGATCATCTACGCAGAGGCCCTTGACCTGATCGAGATGCATCAGCGCGCCGGGCGACGTGTGTACCTGGTATCGGCGTCGCCCGAGGAGATAGTGGACCCCCTGGCAGAGTACCTTGGCGTCGACGGGGTCATAGCCAGCCGCGCCGTGCTCGACGCAGACGGGCGCTACACGGGTGAGATGGCCTTCTATGCCTATGGTCCTTACAAAGCCGAGGCCATCACCGAGCTCGCCGAGGCCGAGGACGTAGACCTGAAGGCCTCGTACGCCTACAGCGACTCCGCCACGGACCTGCCGATGCTGGAGGTGGTCGGGCACCCCGTAGCGGTTAACCCCGACCGGGTGCTGAGCCGGCTTGCCGCCGACAGGGACTGGGAGATCATGCAGTTCAGCCGACCTGTGCGCCTGCGCGACCGAGTACCCGTCCCCGGCCTTCCCGCGACGGCCGCGCTCACCGGTGCCGTAGTCGTGGCCACCGGTGCTGTGATGCTGGCGCGGCGGCGAGGCACCCACCTGGCCCGATAGACCGGGCGGCACAACCTGCTACCGCAACGGCTCGACGCGCGGCCTGCACACGTCACCGACGCAGGCAGACACTCAATGGCAGTGGATCAAGTGCCCTGATCGCTCAGGCTTCGCGCAACCGCTTGGCTGCGACGAGTCCGAGAGCTACGAGAACGGCGAGGATTAGGAGCTTCTTCACGATGGACGATAGTAGCTCGGCCCCAGCGCAAGGACCAACCCGCCTGGAAGTCTCAGACCGTGAGAAGGTCCCGCGCCCCGGTGTCCGACGACGGATGACGCAGCTTCGACATAGCTCTCGCCTCTATCTGGCGGATCCGTTCCCGCGTCAGGTTGAAGTGCTCACCAACCTCTTCGAGCGTACGCGGCTCTCCCCTGTCCAGGCCGAAGCGCAGCCGGAGGATCTCGCGCTCGCGCTCGTCGAGGGGTGACAGCAGACGGCTGATCTCCTCGGGAAGCAGCGATGTGGCCGCCACCTCGAACGGGGACTCGGCAGCCCGGTCCTCGACCACGTCGCCTAGCTCGGCATCACCGTCCTCACGCAGTGGCTCGGACAACGACAGTGGCTCGGCCCGGAAGCGCAGAGCCTCTATCAGCTTGTCCTCAGGCATCTCTACCTCGGCACCCAGCTCTGCCAGCGTGGCCGGTCTCCCGAACTTGAGCTCGAGGCGCGCCTGAGCCTTCTGGACCCGTGCCAGCGTGTCGCCGGCATGGACCGGGAGGCGAATGGTACGACCTGTGTTCGCAATGCCACGCGTGATCGCCTGGCGGATCCACCATGTGGCATATGTGGAGAACTTGAATCCCTTGCGCCAGTCGAACTTCTCGACTGCATGCATGAGCCCCAGGTTCCCCTCCTGGATCAGATCCAGCAGCGGCAGACCGGAAGCTTGGTACTTCTTCGCTATGGACACCACCAGGCGAAGATTCGACTGGACGAAAGTCTGCTGGGCCTGCTCGCCTGCGATCGCCTTTCGCCGGAGCTCGCGACGCTTCGCTGTGGTCAGGTCCTTGCCCTTACCCTTTGCAAGGAGCTCCTGCTCAGCCTCACGGCCACCCTCTATCGCCTGTGCGAGGCGGACCTCGTCGTCCTTCGTGAGCAATGGATACTGACCGATATCGGTGAGATACAGCCGTACGAGATCCTCTTCGTCCCGTTCGACGCGCTCTTTCGCCAACGTCACTCACCCTTCGTCAAGAGCCCACACGGCACCAGCAGGCCCCATGCTCGCTAAATTCTGATCAAACCGGCCCATTGCCGAGCGATGCGGACCCATGCTGCCGCCTTGCCACTTTTAGTCTAACGGGTAAGTCAAGAGGGCCTGCACACCGGCGCCCGGCATGCTCACCAGACCCGGTCCGGCGCCCACGATCATTGACTCCAGGGACTGCTGGTGCGCCGACACCACGGCGACGTCATGAGGCCGGCGCAGGAGGGACTGGACGAGCAACTCCACCATTTGCCACTCCTCGATCTCGTCGCGGACGATCAGACGGAGAGCGCGGGCAACGGCTAGGTCCGCAGCCACCGAGGCACGCCCGAGGTGTGCCCGGTAGGTGACCACGAGGCGGGGCAGCACCACCCGGCCAAGACCGACGAGGCGCAGCAGCGTGCCGCCACCCTGTGAGCTGGCACCCTGTGAGCTGGCAGGGTCGGGGTGGTCCGAGCCCGCTGGGGCATCCAAGCCCCCAAGTGCTTCGAGGAGATCTACCACCCCGCTCGAAGGCGCCCTCGCCAGCGATGGGTCATACCTACCGCCAATCAGCGGGAGCCGATCAAAGCACAGCTCCGCGTGCCAGGCGTGCTGCCTGCTCATCATGTCGAACAGGACACATGCCTCCGCGACCGGTTCGGACGCCACCCAGGAGCCGAGCACCTCGAACAGCCGCTGCTCCATCCACCCATAGCCACCGAGCAGGCGTGCCGACGTCGCCAGCTCGAATCCCAAAGCTGCGCCCGGGATCGCCGACCATGAAGAACCCCCATGGCCGAAGTCGTTCGTCGCACCTATCGCCGGATCATCATTTGACCAGCCCATTAGAGAACCAAGGATACCGGCACCGAGAAGCTCATGGCTCACTGGCGGCTGCGTTCAGCCGCCTACACGCCCGCAGGCGGCTGAACGCCCCTGAAGGTCTTGTCCACTTCAGCGGCCTATGTCGGCTCGCCAGATCCCACGACCTGCGTGGGCTCGCCGTCCGCTGAAGGTTGCCCGGAATCGCTGATCCGCTCACGATAGCGGTTCGTGAGCGGCATACGGCGATCCTTGCCGAATGCCCTGTGGGTGATCCTGACGCCGGGCGGCGACTGGCGCCTCTTGTACTCGGCTGCGTCCACGAGCCCGGCAACCCGTCGCACTACCGCCGGATCGAATCCGGCCAGCACGAGATCTTCGACCGGCCGGTCCTCCTCCACGAGAGCCTGGAGAACGGGATCCAACACGTCGTAGGGCGGCAGGGCCTGGTCATCGCGCTGGTCTGGACGCAGCTCGGCCGATGGCGCCTTGGTCAGGATGCTCTCAGGAATCACGGCATGCCCAGCCCTCGCGTTGCGATAGCGACAGAGCCGGTAGACCAGGGTCTTGGGAACGTCACGGATCACGGCGAAGCCGCCCGCCGAGTCGCCGTAAAGCGTCGAGTACCCGGTGGCAACTTCGCTCTTGTTTCCGGTGGTGAGCACGATCCACCCCTTGGAGTTGGAGATGGTCATGAGCACCACTCCACGGATGCGCGACTGGAGGTTCTCGTCCGCGAGACCGGCAGGAGGACCACCAAGCACTGGGTCGAGCAGCCTCGCGAAGGTGGTATGGGCTGCCTCTATGGGTACGGTTGACAGCTCGATGCCGAGATTGCCCGCCAGAAGAGCAGCGTCGCTACGTGACCCCTCGCTCGAGTAGCGCGACGGCATCGAGACCGCATGGGTGTGCCCGGCACCCAGCGCATCTGTCGCAATCGCGGCGACGAGCGCCGAATCAACTCCGCCGGAGAGCCCTATCACGGCATCGCTGAAGCCGTTCTTGGCCAGGTAGTCACGGGTGCCGAGCACCAGCGCTGCGTACACCTCGGCCTCCTCGCCCAGGAGGTCGGGAGGTCTCGGGCGGCGTAGCGGCTCGGACGGCGCGACCCGGCTCGCATCGCTGACACACACGATCTCCGCCGGTTGCACACGCTCCGCCGGTTGCACACGCTCCGCCGGTTGCGAGGCGGGCAGCCCGCCTAGATCCATATCCACGATCACCAGGTCCTCAGCGAACTGGGCACCACCTGCCAAGAGGTC
>JAJZJN010000195.1 GCA_021851165.1 Actinomycetes bacterium | reverse complement strand
GGAAAGGCGACGTCGGGCGAAGGCGAACTGCGTGACCCGCCCGGCGGCCCGCGCCGCGTCGAGCACGGCGTCGCTGTCGGTTGCGTCGTCAAGCACGAAACGGACCTCCCCGCCGGCCACCTCCGACACTGTGGCCCCGGGGACTCCGCATGCCCAGCCGCCCTGGCGGTCGCCTTCGACGCGGACCGTAAGCCGCCGGTGGCCACCGGTAGCCAAGGCGTCCACGGTGCCGGCGGCCACCAACCGGCCGTGGTCGATGATGGCCACCGACTGGCAGATGTCTTCCACCAGGTCGAGCTGATGGCTCGAGAACAGAACGCAGCACCCCGAACGCGCCTTGTCTTGGAGGACACCGGCGATGGAGTCGATGCCGGCGGGGTCCAGGCCGGCGAGTGGCTCGTCCAGTACCAGCACCTCAGGCTCGTGCACCAATGCTGCAGCGAGCTGTACCCGCTGCTGGTTGCCGTGGGAGAGCGCCTCCACCTTGCTGTCGGCGCGATCGGCGATCTCCAGGCGCTCGAGCCAGTGCCTGGTTGCTGTTTTCGCGTCGGCCGAAGCCATGCCGTGCAACCGCCCCAGGTACTCCACCTGGTCGCGCACGAGCATGTTCGGGTAAAGCCCACGTTCCTCGGGCATATAGCCGAAGCGCCGACGTCTAGCGGCGTCGACCAGAGCGCCCTTCCAGCGCACAGCGCCGGCGTCCAAGTCGGTCAGGCCGAAGACGGCCCGCATCGCGGTCGTCTTGCCGGCGCCGTTGGGGCCGAGGAAGCCGACCACCTCACCTGCGGGCACATCAAAGCTGAGCCCGTCGAGCGCCACCAGGTCGCCGAAGCGCCGTCGCAGGTCCTGGAGCTCCAGCAAGCCGGTCACCTGCCGAGCCTACGGCGGTGGCGCGAGCGAGTCGATGTCTCCCTATCGCTTCTCGGACGGCGAGACCGGCCGAACAGGCGGCTTCTGGCCCTTCTCGATGTAGCCGATGAGGTCCTTGGTCAGCAGTTCGTAGAGCTGGCGGCCGTCGGCGTAGTCGCAGCAGTAGGATCGGACCGGAGCGCGGTGTCAGCCTTTCAGCTGACCCGTTTCTCCGGCCCGTCCTCCGAACTGGACATGCACGTCTCCGCGCATCCAGCTCTCCACAAGTTCAGGCCGTTCGGCTATGCGCCGATCTCTTCCGTCCGGATGGGCCAAGGCGCTGGGATGTTCTTGCCTCGGTAGCGGTAATAACTGACCGGCACCGAAGCAGGGTTGAACAACTTCACGCCGTTCTCCTCCGGCCACCACCCGTTTCCCAGGTGGCGTCGGCGGAGCTCCTTCCAGGTGGCCCGACGGTACTTCCGGCGGAGCCATCCAACCACCCGGTGCCACACGAAAGCACGTAGATAGTTGAAGGTCGCCTTGGACACGCCGTGTCTGAAATAGCTGGTCCACCCCCGCAGCACCGGGTTGAGCCGGTGCAGCAGGGCCTCCAAAGAGGGGTTCGTGCCCCTACAGGTCAGCTCTCGCACCTTGTCCACGATCGAGGCCAGGGCCTTCTTCGAGGGATAGAGGTATACGAAATGCTGGTCCGTACCTCGTTTCCGGTGCCGCTGGACGCGATAACCGAGGAAATCGAAGCCCTGGTCGACATGGCACACCGTCGTCTTTTCTTCCGATAGGCGCAACCCCATCGGTGCCAGCACTGCCGCCACCTCGTCCCGTAGCGCCTCGGCGTGGTCCCGGTTTCCCCGGACCATAACCACAAAATCGTCCGCGTACCTAATAATCCGGTAGTTGGACAACCCGTGACGGTGCCGCCGTTGGCGATCGGTGTAGGTGCCCATGTGGGCCTCCCAGGCCTCGGCGAAATGGTCGTCGAGGACCGAGAGGGCGATGTTGGCTAAGAGAGGCGAAAGGATGCCACCCTGGGGGGTTCCGGTGGTCGTGTCCCTCTCCGCCCCATCCTCACTGAGGATGCCAGCCTTGAGGAACGCCTTCACCAGGCCCAGGACGCGCTTATCCCCGATTCGAGCCCGCACGCGGTCTTGAAGGCCGACATGCGAGATTTCATCGAAGCATGCCTTGATGTCACCCTCCAGCACCCACTCATAAGAGTGGGACGCCAGGTAGTGGATCTCGGCCAACGCGTCATGAGCCCGACGTCCGGGGCGAAATCCGTAACTGCACGGTTGAAAATCCGCCTCGAAAATGGGCTCGAGCACCAGTTTGAGGGCTGCTTGCGCGGTTCTGTCTCGAGCGGTGGGTATCCCTAACCCACGAAGCTTGCCCGATTTCTTCGGTATGAGCTTCTCCCGCACGGGCCGCGGCACGAACCGTCGGGCTTTGAGGTCGTCTCGCAACCCGACGAGGAAGATGTCGCGGCCGAAGACGATGGAGCGAGGCTTCACCCCATCGACCCCAGCAGAACGTGACCCTCGGTTGCCCCTGACCCGCTCCCACGCCACCACGAGGAAGGCGGGGTCACAGACCAGGTTGTAGAGGTCATCGAACCGACGATTTGGGTCGTCGCTTGCCCATTGGTGCAGCTTGACCTGGATCTCCCGTACCCGTTGCTCGGCCTCCCAGAGGTCGGGCCACGATGCGTCGGTGTTCACCGGCGACCTCCGGACATTCCAGTACCAGAACTGCGAACTTGCTGCCCTCCTTCGCCATGTGGCCGGCTCTCCCGACCTCGGACTACTACGAGGGCTCCGTCCCGTCCGGGTGCCAACAGTCGGCAACGGACCAGCCCGCCACCGGCCTGGCTGGCCAGTGGGGAGGGCGGCTCCCGGACGGTTCCCACGTTCACCACACACCCGGTCGACAGGGGAGGTGCCCAGCTTTGCCCCTGCAGCATCGCCACGAGTACGCCGCAGTCCTTCCTCGTGGCCTCCCAGCCGGCGACTACCCCCGGTTCCGGAGTCACCCGCTTTGTGCGGGTGCGCGCTGCCACCCGACCCATGTCCACCAGGTTGGGGTCAGTCCGATCGCTTAAGAGGCTTTGGCACTGGTTCACTTGCGTTACACCTTCCTGTCTCGCTTGCCGAACCCGAGCCGTCTGGCGGTGCCAGCCCGTCCCGGCGTTGTCAGGGCTGCTCCCACCCGGCCCTGCGCTCCCAGGGCCAGGCTGCCCCCAGCTTCTACTAGGCTGCTGCGACAGCCCAGCGGTGGAGTCCTTTCACCTCCACCCGGTTGTGCGGCGCCTCGTGGCGCACGTAGTCGTCAATC
>JAJZJN010000051.1 GCA_021851165.1 Actinomycetes bacterium | reverse complement strand
TCCGGACCGCATCGGGACACCAGCGGGCGGGTCTGAACCCGCTGGTGTTGCAGTCCCGGTGGGCGACGACGGCAGTAAGCCCAAGGTCCCTGCGGGGACCTTGGCAGCCTGAGCCCCAGAATCCCAGGGCTTCAGTCGTGGGAGCAGTCAAAACCCCCCGCTTGGAAACAACAGTGCCGGATCAAGCCCGGGGCGCCCAGCCGAGCGATACCAACTGCGGTCGCAGGCGGCCACCAAGGTGGCCAGCTCGGATAAGGTGAGGCCAAACAGCGAACCGACGATCCGTTCTGCTGTCGCTACCGCTCTTGAGGTCGACAGCGATTGGAATGCCGCCATCGTGCTAGCGATGTATGCCCATGCGCCGGGTTCCAGCAAGGGCTGAGGCACCGCCATCCTGTACAATCAAGCCAGGCCGAGTTCTGCACTGATCGCAGGTCCATCTCACCATGTACACCACCTCTCCGCCCGGACAAGCCGGAACCGCCAGCCCTGTTCCCAAGCCCCCCTGGGTGCCACCGCGCGGTCCAGCTGGACCCACGGTAAAGCCGGCGCTTATTTTCGTCAGCATTCTCCTGGCAATCGTTGTAGTCGGCATGGTCGCTATGGCTTTGACGGGATCTTCCGGCAGGGCTCCGGCCAACCCGGTTGTTCACACCGCCAAGGGGTCCCCGTTGCGAGCGGTCCCAGCGCGCCCAGACCTCCATCCGATCATCTCGGGCGGACTTCCACCCGGCGACGTTCTGGACGCCATCGTCCTACCACAAGGAGCCCGAAGCCAGGGAATCGTCAAGGCTGGCGAGGGAGTGGGGTCATACTCCCAGGCGATGGTCTTCACCTCCACGGCAAGCGAGTCCGACCTGATTGCCTTCTATAAGATCGAGCTGCCGGCACTCGGCTGGAAAGTCCTTCAGGCAGGTCCTCCACACGGCAGTCCAGGCTATGAGGTTCTGGCACAGCGGCCCGGCAGCGACGGCAACTACTGGGAGCTCGGTGCTCTGATCTCCCCAACATCGTTTTCGAGCACCACTACAGGCTCCTCACCTGATAGCGCAACCGGTATCACGCGCTTCACTCTCAGGCTATTCATAGTCTCAGGCGAGTAGCGCTTTGGATCGAGCTGGCCCGAGACACCGAGGCGCATCGCTGCGCCGAATCCTCAGAAGCGACCATCTGTGGGTGTTGCACGACTCACCAGTGGGATCGGAACGGCAGAGTTTCCCCCCTGCCCCGAACCAGCAGATTCTGCCACCTGATATGCCTCCTCGCCCCTGAGCAGCCATACCCATACGAACAAATCTGCAGGGTAGAGAAGATATCCGACCCTGGTGGCAGGCGCGAGCATGATTGCTATAACTGACGCCCACGCCATGATGAGCACGGCGTTCGAAGGGACCCGCGGTGGGTGGCGCACCAGGACGTGGAGAATGACGAGCAGGCCCACCGCTGCCACTACGAGCGTGAACGCCCTGTGGATCCCTGGAAATGCCATCACCAGCAAATGGCCAGGCAGGGCACTCGCTGCAGGAGACGTCACTCCCGTGAGCCCCAGGGGGAAGCGGACGACATTGTCTATGAATGCCAGCGGGTTGCGCACAGCTACAGGGAGGACGGCCGGGACAACGACCACGGCCATGCCCGCGATCATGCGTCCGATAGCCCTCTTGCCGTGAGCGTTGCGGGCTACGAACAGCGCCAACAGGGCGAGGGGCCATGCCGTGAACTTGAGCGACGAGGCCGCGCCAAGAGCAAGGCCGGCCAGCACTGGGCGCCTCCGCAGCGCCAGCACCATGCCAAGCAGCATGAAGGCCACCACAGGCAAGTCGTCGCCCCCGGTAGCAAGAGGCAGGGCCGCCATTGGCAACACAGTCATCGCCTGCAAGGTAAGCGAGCGCCGATCCGAAGGCCCTCGACACAGTGCGAGGGACACGACAACGAGGATCATCGTGATCACGCTGAAGACGACCCTGGCATCAGTCAGCCTGGGCGGAGCCGTGGTGCCGCTTGGTAGCCCGAACACCGCCATTCCGGGCAGATATGGGAAGTACGCGTCGTAGGCAGGCTCGTTCGGCGAGACCCGAGCAGCTGCAGCCCCTCGCCCGTGCACGTCGAGGTAGAGATTGCGACCGTGCAGCACGCGCCCTGCTCCCTGCTCGACCACGACCACCTCAGGCTGCACATGCGTGCTGCCCCCGTACTCTGCCTGCCAGAGAACCTCCAGGGAGAGAGGCATGAGCGTGGCTCCGCACAATACGAGCAGGAAGATCCCCAAGCGCGACGGTGTCCAATGCCAGGCTGCGCGCTCTGCCAACGCCGGATGAACCGAGGATTCCCCTCGCGCGTCGAGCTCGAGCGCCTGCGATCGTTTCGTCCTGTGCTCGGAATGGCGAGCTGCAATTGCCGATAGCAGAGCCCCTAGTGCATAAGGGCCCACGGCCAACTGACCCCACTGGCGATAGAGGGGTATCGAGGACACCAGGATCGTAAGCCCTGCGAACAGGGCGGACCCCGCGTAGAGGACCGCATCGCGTTCCTCGGGGCTCCACGCGGCGACCCTTCGAGTGCCCCGCCGCAGCAAGCCGGTGGGCATGACCACATGTTATGCCGCTGGTGATGCTCAACAGAGCGCGACGCGCATCGCGACTTGAAGACTGACGACCTCCGAGCGCTTGGCACAGACCTATCGTTGATCTCGATGAGCGATCCCGAATCATTTCGTGCCTACCTTCTCGAACACCAGGGCAATCGAATCATCGGTGCGCCGCGACACCTGGGGTTCGACGCCCTTCCTCCAGGCGAAGTGCTCGTCAAGGTTCGCTGGTCGTGCGTCAACCACAAAGATGCCATGGTGACAGTTCCAGGCAACCGGGTAACAAGAACGTATCCACTCGTCCCTGGTGTCGATCTTGCCGGTGAAGTCATCTCCAGCAGTGATCCGGACATCACCACGGGATCGCTAATCCTCGCCAACGGCTATGACATCGGCATAACCCGTCATGGGGGATTCGCTGAGTACGCCCGCCTCCCGACCGGCTGGGCAATAGGGCTACCGAAAGGGCTCTCCGCACGCGAGGCGATGATCATGGGCACTGCCGGCTTCACCGCTGCAGCATCCGTCGAGGAGCTCGAGAGACGCGGTCTGTCCCCAGGCGATGGCCCTGTGCTCGTTACGGGCGCTTCTGGAGGAGTCGGATCGCTCGCCGTGGCGATCCTGGCGACCCGCGGGTACGAAGTCGTTGCGAGCACAGGAAAGACGGGTGAGCACGGCTGGCTTCGCAGCCTGGGTGCAACGAAGACCATCGGCCGTGACGACCTGGAGGAGTCCCAAGGCCGCGCGCTTGGTCCTGAGCGCTGGGCCGGTGCCATCGACTCCGTGGGGGGCCGCACTCTCGCTATGGTGCTCAGATCACTCCGCCGGGGCGCGACTGTGGCAGCAAGCGGCCTGACTGGTGGTGCGGATCTCTCTACTACCGTCTATCCGTTCATCGTCCGCTCGGTGACACTGGCCGGAGTGGATGCAGTATGGATGGACCACGAGCACCGGAGCGCCATCTGGCACCGGCTGGCTACCGATATGCACCCGCAGGATCTGGACAAGATAGTTAACCGTGAGGTCTCCCTCGACGAGGTAGGGCCGGCCCTGCAGACAGTCCTGGATGGCAAGATCAGAGGGCGCATCCTTGTCGAGCCGGAAGCCTAAGGTGCATTCAGCGATCCGCTGGTGCAGGGACCAACCCGAGTGCAGGCTCCTCAGGAGCTGAAGTCCTCCGGACGAATCGAGTCGAGGAACTGCCTGAACTCCCCGACCAGCTCCTCAGGATTGGACTGCTCCTCCTCCTCCTCTTCGGGTAGGACGATCCCCTCGGTATCCATCAGGTCGTCGGCAACGAACATCGGGCTGCCAGTACGCACAGCCAGGGCAACGGCGTCCGAAGGTCTGCTGGACACTACGACAAGCTCAGTGGCTTGCCGCAGATGCAGCTCGGCGTAGTAGGTCTTCTCTCGCAACTCGGTTATAACGATTCGTTCTACCCTGGCGCCCAGGGAGGACACCACCTCCACCAGCAAGTCATGGGTCATGGGACGAGGGGGAACGATGCCCTGGATGGCAAAGGCGATAGCCGTCGCCTCGGGGGCACCGACGAATATGGGCAGGGTCCGGCCTATGCCCGTTGTCTCTGCCAGCAGCAGAACCGGGGTGTTCGACTGTAGGTCGACCCTCACAGCACTCAACCGAACTTCCACCATGATCGAAACTTACCGCTCATGGAGATCATTCACATACGCGTCATGGCATGCCGAGCATCATTACTGGCCACGATCCACACCATCCGGATGGCCAAGGTGTTGTCGCCACATGCCGATGGGGCGGCCCACCTGGGCTTTGACAGTTATCCGACTCCGCTCGACTGCCTGGCCAACCACGCCCCCCAGTCCGGGACGGCCTTGGAGCAGCCAGCTCTACACTGTGGTTCCTCAGCCACCTATCTGCTGGCGCATGGCCGCCCGGAGAAGGGCCCCCCGTAGCTCCTGGCCCAGATGGCTCAAATCCTCGACTGCGGCATACGCGCGCTGGCGCGCCTCGGGATTGCGCTGCTTCAGTAGCGGCAGCACCACCTGCTCGATAAAACCGGCCTCCCGCTCCGCTGAATGTTTGTAGATCCTCAGATGCCTCGGTTCCACCCCGTAGCGCGCAAAGCCGGCGGCAAGCCGCGCGACCGTCAACGCATCCTCGTCGTAGCACATGACACCACCCACCACTCGCCCGGACAGCAGCCCGAACGACACCAACTGCTCGACCTCTGAGTAGTCGATGCCACATGCCCCCATCAACTCTTCTGTTGTCATGCTCACGCCCGACACGCCTGCGACAGCCATGCCGCCGACAGCCGATCTACCTGTTGCCTGAGGCGCCCCTGTGGGCTGGACTTGCCCTGTGGGCTGGACTTGCCCTGTGGGCTGGGCGTGTCTGGGGGGCTGGGGCTCGCTGGGGGGCTGGACCTGCCCTGTGGGCTGGGCGTGTCTGGGGGGCTGGGGCTCGCTGGGGGGCTGGGGCTCGCTGGGGGGCTGGACCTGCCCTGTGGGCTGGGCGTGTCTCGGGGGCTGGACTCCCATGGTTACTCGCGCCGCCAATGGCCGCTCCTCGCCAACTCGGGCCCGCGGTGTTCCAGACGGGCGCTCCCCGCGAGAACGCTCCACGTCAAAACCTGGGAGTTGCTGACTTGACTGCCCACCGGAGGCCCGCGAGCTATCCACTGACACGTCGGCCATGACCTCGGCACCCCCGACAAGCGCCGGCGTAGCCAGGCCCTCGCCTGAGTATCCACCTATACCGAGGCCATCGGGGTGGTCCAGGTCTTCGAATCGGCCGGCCTCCACGGAGTCACCGCCACCTATGAGCCCATCCGCATCCTGGTCCAGCCTTCCCCGGATCACCTTCAACGGGAGGAAATGCTCGCGCTGCTGGCGCAGCACCCATCTCAAGCGCTCTACATCGTGATCGTAGAACTTCCGGTATCCCGACGGCGTGCGCTCAGGCTCTACCAACCCCTGGCTCTCCAGAAATCTGATCTTGGAGATGGTAACGTCAGGGAACTCCTGGCGGAGCAGGCTGAGCACGTCGCCGATGGACATATAAGACCGCCCGCTCATGACTCAAGCCGAGCGAAACGCGATAAGGACCTGGCATCTTCATGCCCTCCCATCGGACGACTCCCCCTTGGCTGACCCTGCCTGCGCCAACCCCTCACTCGTCCGCCGCCGCCAGATAGACCAGCTTGAACTTGCCGATCTGTACTTCGTCTCCACTTGAGAGCCTAGCCTCGTCTATACGCTCACGGTTGACGTAGGTCCCGTTGAGCGAGCCCACATCTCTAACACCGTAACCACCATCTGAGCGAAAGAACTCTGCGTGACGGCGTGAGACAGTGATGTCATCGAGGAAGATGTCGCTCTCCGGATGGCGTCCGACGCGAGTCACATCGGACTCGAGCAGGAACCTGCTCCCGGCGTTCGGCCCGCGTTTGACCACTAGGAGCCCGACCCCGGTCGGCCTATCCGCCAGCGATACGACCAGCTCCTCCTCCCCAGACTCGCCCTGGGTGTCCGCTGGGTACAACGTGATGGTCGTATCGGAGCTCGAGGGAACGAGCACGGCTCCGCACGACGAGCAGAAGTTCGCGTCAGGTGGGTTGCGGTGCCCGCAATTGGTACAGAACACGCTATCCACGCTACTCGCGCCCCGAACCGCTATCGACGGCGTCAGCCCGCCGTCAGCTCACGATAAGCCGCGGCGTCGAGCAGATCGTCGGCTCCAGCCTCTCCAGCCTCTCCAGACGGCTGTATCTCGCACACCCAGCCCGCGCCGTAGGGATCCGTGTTCAGCCATTCCGGCGAGTTAGCGAGATCCGAGTTGACTGCCACCACCGTTCCGCCCACGGGCGCGTACAGCTCGGACACCGACTTCGTCGATTCAACCTCCCCCAGAACACCCCCGGGGGCCAACTCGTCGCCGAGCTCGGGCAACTGCACGAAAACCACGTCGCCGAGCGCGTCCTGGGCATAGTCTGTGATACCGACCCTGATCCGCCCGCCTTCGAAACGGGCCCATTCATGGTCGGCTGTGTAACGGAGCTCATCGGGTACCTGCACAAACCGGACGATACCGGAATCTGCGGCGCCGTGCCTCCTCGCCAGCTCTATTCGACCCCCACCCCGGCCGTCAGCCAGCCAAAGCCCAGCTCAGCGCAGCATCTGACGGATGCGTACCGCATACTCCTGAGCGCGTGCCCGCGCCCCAGCCTCGCTCGCGCCCTCAGCCCATATATGAGTGCTGGGCTCCTCGGGATCGGGCAGTACCAGGGCCCATCCGTCTGGCTCGATGACCTTCACGCCATCCACCAGCACCAGCTCACGTCCTTGAGATCTCTCCACGAGTGTCCGCATCACGGCGCCCTTCTGATCCCAGGGGGTGAGGACCTCCTGGTGCGCCAGGTAAAAGCGAGGAAGCCGACTTGCGAGCCCTGACAATGGCTCACCCCGTTTGACGAGCAGCACCAGCACGTTGAGCAGCGTGGCCACTGCGTCGAACGCTGGCAGGAAGGATGGGAATATGAAGGCGCCGAGCTGGCTGGCTGCAAAAGCAACACCGCCCGATGACGCCACTTCCATGAGATGTGACGCGGACAGCTTGGTCCAGATCACCTCGGCCCCATATTGATCGCACATGGATGCGGCTGCGGCCGGCGCGGCCACCGGGAGGGCAACCTTGGCACCAGGTTGGGCCGCGAGCACGAGATCCAGTATCACCAGAAGTGCCTCGTTGTCCGACAGCACCCTTCCTTCATCGTCCACGAGGGTCAACCGCTCCCCTCCGGGATCGAGCACCGCTCCCAGGCTCGCGCCCGAAGTACGGACCAGGTCAGCCACGTGGGCAGATGCCTGAGCCCGATCACTCGACATGACGAGGGCGGTGCTCGCATACGGGTTCACGACGAGCACCTCGGCACCTAGCTTCGAGAGCACGTTTGGCATCACGAAGCTGGTCGTGCCGTACGAGTAGTCCAAGACGAGCTTCAACCCTCCCTGTGATACGGCATCCAGGTCAACCGTTCCCATCAACGCCGCCGTGTAGAACTCGAGCGCCCGCTGCGGAAAGCCGATATCGCCGATCTCCGATGCCAACGCCCTTCGGTACTCCTCGCGGTAGTACAGACGCTCTACCTTCCGCTGGACGCCTTCGTCGATGTCGATGCCATCCTTGCCGAAGAACCGGAGCACCACCGACTGGTGGTCGCCCTCGGCGAGCCGGACCGTCACGCCACCCTGGCTCGTCGACGAACGCACTTGGAACCTCGTGACCGGAACGCTCGCCACCTCGAGATCATCGACATTCACGCCTACTGCGTTGCATCCGACCATTACGGCCCGCTTCAACACCCTTCCCGCACGACTCGTATCACGGGAAGCCGTGATAGTGGAGCCCTTGTCCAGCGCGCTGGCCCAGGCCATCGACAGCTTCACCACCAGCTCAGGTGTTATGTCCACATTCGCCAACCCCGAGACACCATTGCGACCGAAGAGGCTGCGCGCGCCACGCGACTCCCACACGATCGACGAATTCACCGTGGCGCCGGTCTCAACCGTCTTGAACGGATAGACCTTCACCCCAGCCTTCAGCACGGCCTGGGCACCCACAAAGCACTCCTCACCAAGCACGACACCTTCCTCGCATCGTGCACCCTGACGGAGATCGCTCGACCGCCCGAGCACCGAGCCGTCGATGCGGACACCGGGACCGATGAAGCAGTTGTCATGCACGACGCTCCGGGCAATCACCGCATTGTCGCCTATCCTGACGTTGGCGCCAATGGTGCAGTACTCGCCAATGGATGCCCCTGCACCGATGTGACAGTTGTCGCCTATGAGGGCCGGACCGTCGATGCGAGCCCCCGGGTGGATATCGGCGTTCTTGCCGAAGCGAACCCCTGGCCTCAGTGTGAATCCCGACAGGTCGACATGGACCTTACCGTCGAGTATGTCCTGATGCGCGCGAAGGTAGGCGTCGAGCGTACCCACATCCTCCCAGTATCCATCCGCGACATACCCGTAAAGTGCACGCCCCGCCTCGAACGCCTCGGGAAACACCTCACCGGAGAAGTCCACCGCCCGACCCTCGGGTATGTAGTCGAAGATCTCGGGCTCGAGCACGTAGATACCCGTATTGATCGTGTCGCTGAACACCTGGCCCCAAGTCGGCTTCTCCAGGAAACGGTCGATGGAACCGTCCTCACGTGTGATGACTATCCCGAACTCGAGCGGATCCTCCACTGCCTTCAGGGCGAGGGTGGCGAGGGCAGATTTGGATTCGTGGTACTTAACCAGCTCCGACAAGTCGATATCGGTCAGCACGTCGCCTGATATGACCAGGAACCGCTCGTCGAGCTCGTCGCGCGCATTGCGTATTGACCCGGCGGTGCCAAGCGGAGTCTCCTCGGTCGCATACACCATCCTCACGCCGAACTCGGCGCCGTCCCCGAAGTAGTTGCGGATGGAGTTAGCCATGAACGCCACCGTCACCACTACATCCTCGAAGCCATGGCGGCGCAGGAGGTCGACCACATGCTCCATCATCGGCCTGTTGGCCATAGGCAGCATCGGCTTGGGCTGATTTGACGTCAACGGGCGGAGGCGCGTGCCTTCCCCGCCTGCCATGATCACCGCTTTCATTTCGGTCCATCTCCTGGGCGATCCCCGGCAGCCAGGTTCTCCTCCACCCGACTCCTGTCTGCGCTCCGCGACGCCGCAGCGGCGCGGTAGCGAGACTCCCGACCTCGATCGAGCGCGAGATGTGCCGGGCGGATGTAAGCCCCCAGTGCCACCCAGGCGAGCGCCAGGCCGGCTAGGCCGGACACCCATGCGAGCACGTGGAAGGGAAGCTGCCAGCCGGCAGTGCCGTCGGAGATCAGGAATGCCGGATAGGAAACCATGAGAGCGAACGTACCTGCCTTGCCAACCCACAGCACGTCTATGCGCTCTGCGCCGGCGACGGCCAGGATCCCAACGGCCGCCGTCACCAGTGCCTCGCGTGCGATGGTGGCGAGCCCGAACCATAGAGGGACGGCCCCGTGGACCATAACGGCTATGACAGCCGTAGCCACGAGCACCCTGTCAGCGCTCGGATCGAGGATCTTGCCCAGGGTGGACACCTGATGGTATCGGCGGGCCAAGAACCCGTCGACGAAATCGGTCGTCCCCAGTACCGCAAGCAGCACAGCCGCGGAGGTCTGCTCATGGGCCCCGAACAGCAACCACACGAACACTGGAACGCAGGCCAGCCGTGCCGTCGTAACGATGTTGGGCACCGTGAGAACCCGGTCGAGCTCACTGGTTGCCTGCTCACTGGTTGCCGGCAGCCGGCCATCCCCCCCCCGACACGCTCCAGTCGTTGCCTCCGTCATTGGATCGAGTCTACGGCCATGCGCCGAGGGGGCCGGGCCACTCGGCGTCCTGGATGCGCCGGGCAGCCGGTGTGCCACCATGGCCTGATGGATACCGTGCCACCAAGCAGCCAGGAGGAGCGTTCGATCAGCTCCGGGATGGTTGCCCTACTGGCCGTATCGTGCGGCCTGGCAGTGGCAAACCTCTACTACGCGCAGCCACTGCTAGCGACAATCGCTCGCACGTTCCATACCACCCCTGGCATCGCCGCGTTCGTCGTGACTGCCAGCCAGCTCGGCTACGGAGTAGGCCTTGCGCTGCTGGTTCCCCTCGGGGACCTGCTGGAGCGGCGGCGGCTGGTAGCCCTGGTGCTCGTCGGAACTGCCGCGGCACTCGCTATGGCGGCAGTAGCTCCCGATATGTACTTCCTCATGGCGGCAGCAGCCCTCATAGGAGTCACCGCCGTCGTTGCCCAGGTCCTGGTCCCTTTCGCTGCGCACCTGGCCGCCGATGCCCAGCGCGGCCGGGTTGTAGGGACGGTGATGAGCGGGCTTCTGATAGGGATCCTTCTCGGCCGCGTCGTCGCCGGTGCGATCGCCGAGATTGCAGGCTGGCGGACGATCTACGCGGCCAGTGCAGTCTGGATAGCCGTTCTTGCGATAGTCCTGCGGCGAATGCTGCCACCCGAGCAGCCTACAGTGACGTTGTCATACCGCCGCCTGCTCGGCTCGGTCGTTTCCCTGGCGCGGACGGAACCTTTGCTCAGGCGACGGTCGCTGTACGGGGCACTGACCTTTGCCTGCTTCAACGTGCTTTGGACATCCCTGGCTTTCCTGCTGTCGGCTGCGCCTTACAGGTATCCGAGCGTCGTGATCGGCCTCTTCGGCCTGCTCGGCGCAGGGGGGGCCATGGCCGCCGGATTTGCGGGGAGGTTGGCCGACCGGGAGATGGCACCGCCCCTCACCGGGATCACGCTGGCTATCGTTGCCGGATCGTTCGGCCTCCTCGCCCTGGGTGCGCATCACCTATGGGCGCTCGTAGCAGGGATAGTGCTGCTCGACATCGGTGCTCAGGCCACCCACATATTCAACCAGCACCTGATCCTGCGCCTGCATCCGGAGTCCCGCAGCCGCCTGAACACTGTCTACATGGTCGCGTACTTCGCCGGCGGATCGCTCGGATCGCTCGGGACCGGGCTCGCGTTCGGCGCGTGGGGCTGGAAGGGCGTATGCACGCTAGGTGGTGCACTGGGGGTCTCGGCCGTGTCGCTCTGGGTCGCCGAGCAGGTCTCCAGGAGCACGAGGGGCACCAGGTCCGCCAGATGTGATACGCAAGGAGCGTGCCTACCTTCGAACCCTTCACCGGAGTCCGCTACGCCGCCGACGTACCCCTAGACGATGTCATATCCCCACCCTACGATGTCGTAAGCCCGGCAGAGCGCTCGGCACTGGCTGCTCGTCACCGGGCCAACGCCATCCACGTCGAGCTACCGGTCGGCTCCGACGGTGCCGAGCCGGACCGCTACCGAGAGGCAGCGCGGCTGCTCGAATCATGGATGGGCGAGGGGATCCTCCAGCGTGACCAGGAACCGGCGTTCTACATCTACCGCATGACCTCGCCGGCGAACAGCACTAGGACTACAGGCGTCATAGGTGCCCTTGCCTGCGAACCTCCCGATGGAGACATCCTTCCCCACGAACAGACCATCCCGAAGGACAGAAGCGACCGCCTCGACCTTCTCAGGGCTACACGGGCCAATCTCTCGCCCATCTGGGGGCTATCCCTGGCGCGGGGACTGGCCAAGACCTACGAGCCCTCAGGCCCACCCACCGCTAGCGCCACCGATGACAGCGGCGTCGTCCACGAGCTCTGGGTGATCACGGATCCGGCCAGGATCGAGGCTATAGCGGGCAACGTCGCTGGAGCACAGCTGGTCATAGCCGATGGTCATCACCGCTACGAGACAGCGCTTTCCTACCAGGCGGAACGCCGCCAGCAACCCGGGGTCCACACCCAGCCCGGTGGCTACGACAAAGTCATGGCATTCGTAGTCGAACTGACCGGCGACGAGCTCACGGTGGGGCCCATCCATCGAACGCTCTCAGGGATACCCGAAGACATAGACGTAGTCGAGGCATTCGGCCGCTGGTTCGACACCGTCCACGCTGGAAAGGCTGACGAGCAGGGCATTGCCGCAGCTGCGTCCACGCCTGCCCTCGCGCTTATAGCACGAGGTGACCTATGGCTGCTCACTCCGCGCGATGAGGCTTACCAAGCGGCCGGTTCCGACCTCGACTCGAGCCTCGTCGCTCTTGCCGTCAACGACATTCCCGGAGCGGTATCCGCACACCACCATCATTGGAGCGATGCCGTAGCTGCCCTTGCCGCCGAAGATGTCCAGGCGGCCGTGCTGCTTCGCCCCGTCACTGTCGAACAGATCGCCGGATGGGCCCACCAGCGTAGGCGGATGCCCCCGAAGTCGACCTATTTCAACCCGAAGCCCCGTACCGGAATGGTGTTCCGCTACCTGGAAGGCTGAACGCCTCCCTCGGACGCGCCACGCACCCGGCCCCGCCGGGCAGCCTCCAGGTATTACGCGGGACCGTCTACCAGCCTCATCCCGACACCGTCCACGTCCCTGCCGAGCGCAGGAGAGCATCGATGTCCCCAGCTCCCTTGGACTGCTGGGCAGCGATCAGCTGTGCCGACATTGCATCTCCATATTCGGTCCTCTCTACAGCGCGGAACACCCCTATCGGCGTCGGCTCGTATGGTCCACGTGCGAGGCGCGACAGCATGAACGCAAGGCTCGGATCGTCGGCCTTCTCGTCGTGAACGACCAGGGCCTCCTCACCTACCTCGGCGACGTCCACCACCTTCATACGTCCATCTGGGCCAAGTGCCACACCGCGAGATCCATCCGTGCCGAAACGTATCGGTCGACCGTGTTCCAGGGGAATCAGCATCTCGCTGCGCACATCTCTCGACGTGATGCGCTCGAACGCTCCATCATTGAAGACATTGCAGTTCTGGTATATCTCCACCAGAGCAGAACCCCTGTGCTCATGGGCACGCCGGAAGGTCTCCATCATGTGCTTGCGGTCCATGTCGTGAGTCCGCGCAACGAAGGTGGCTTCGGAGCCAAGCGCCAGGCTCACGGGGTTGAACGGCGTCTCGATGGAGCCGAATGGGGATGACTTGGTCACCTTGCCCTGCTCGGAGGTAGGCGAGTACTGGCCCTTGGTCAACCCGTATATCTCGTTGTTGAACAGCAGGATAGTCAGGTTGACGTTCCGTCTAAGAGCATGGATAAGGTGATTCCCCCCGATGGAGAGCGCGTCGCCATCGCCGCTCACCACCCAGACATCCAAGTCCGGACGGGTCGCAGCGAGACCGGTTGCCACCGCCGGTGCCCGGCCATGGATCGAGTGCATCCCGTAGGTGTTCATGTAATAGGGAAAGCGCGCCGCACATCCGATGCCAGAGACAAATACGGTCCGCTCCCGTTTCGCCCCTATCTCCGCCAGGAGCATCTGGACCGCGGCCAGGATCGAGTAGTCACCACATCCCGGGCACCAGCGCACCTCCTGGTCCGAGACCCAGTCCTTGCGCGTTGTCGTTACGACGGCAGTATCAGTCATGCTCTGTTCGCCTCTCGTGATGAATGCGTTGGAATCATCAGGTTCAACTCGCCTCGGGACCTTCCATGGCCCCCGCATGGCGGCCGAGGCTGTCCAGCAGATCGAGAACTGCTGTCTCTATCTCCGCCGCCCTGAAGGGCACTCCTTGGACCTTCGTCAACGAGTGAGCGTCCACCAGGAACTCCGCACGTACCATGCGCCATAGTTGGCCGAGGTTGACTTCCGGCACGATCACCTCGCGATAGGCGCTCAGCACCTCCCCGAGGTTCGATGGGAACGGGTTCAGGTGAACAAGGTGCGCGTGCGCCACCTGGAGCCCCCTCGCCCGAACCCTCCTGGCACCTGCTGCAATAGCGCCATAGGTAGACCCCCATCCGAGCACCAGCACCTCTGCGGCGCCAAGACCGCCGGGGTCGTCGACCTCGACAGGTGGTATGTCGGCCGCGATCCCGGCGATCTTCGCGGCACGAAGCCTGACCATGCGCTCATGATTGGCAGGATCGTAGGACACTGCACCTGATCCATCGGCCTTCTCGAGACCACCGATCCGGTGCTCCAGGCCAGGTGTCCCCGGGGGGGCCCAGGGTCGCGCCAGGGTCTCAGGGTCTCGCATGTAGGGCCAGAACGCCTCTTGGCCGTCGGGATCCACATGGTTGGTCTCGGTGGCGAATCCTGCTTCTATGCGCGGGAGGGAATCCACCGTCGGCAATCTCCATGGTTCGGAGCCGTTGGCCAGATACCCATCGGACAGCAGGAACACCGGCGTCCGATAACGCACCGCCAGGCGGACAGCCTCTATCGCCGCGGCAAAGCAGTGCGACGGGGTCTTGGCCGCGACTATCGGCACGGGTGCTTCGCCATGGCGTCCGTACATGGCATGGAGCAGATCCGACTGTTCGGTCTTCGTCGGTAGCCCAGTGGATGGGCCACCACGTTGCACGTCGACGATCACAAGGGGAAGCTCGAGGCTCACGGCCATACCAATGGACTCTGACTTCAGGTCCACCCCTGGTCCGCTCGTGGTGGTCACCCCGAGAGAGCCTCCGAAAGACGCTCCTATCGCGGCACCGACGCCGGCTATCTCGTCCTCGGCCTGGAACGTCCTCACCCCGAAGTGCTTCTGCTTGGCGAGCTCGTGGAGAATGTCGGAGGCCGGCGTGATGGGATACGAGCCCAGGAACAGCCCCAGTCTGGCCTGGTGCGCGGCTGCTATGAGTCCCCACGCCAGAGCTGTGTTACCGGTCGTCTCCGTGTACGTGCCCGGATCGAGCGATGCCGGGGGCACCTGGTAATTCGACTCGAACACCTCGGATGTCTCCCCGAAGTGGTAACCGGCCTTGAACGCCCGCTCGTTGGCGTCCAGAACCTGCGGAGCCCCTGCGAAACGCTTGTGGATCCACTCGATCGTCGGCTCTAGCGGACGGCTGTACAGCCAACTGGCAAGACCCAGCGCAAAGAAGTTCTTCGAGCGCTCCGCGTCACGCGGCTTGACCCCGGCCTGCTTGGCCACTTCCATGGTGAGAGAGGTCATCGGGATCTCGTAGACCTTGTAACGCGACAGGCTCCCATCGGCTAACGGATTTGCAGCGTACCCAGCCTTCTCGAGGGACCTCTCATCGAACGCGTCCACGTTCACGATCACTGTCGCGCCTGGGGGTACCAGGGGCAGGTCGGCTCTGAGCGCCGCAGGATTCATAGCCACCAGGACGTTCGGTGCGTCTCCCGGGGTCAGGATGTCATGGTCGGATATCTGAACCTGGAAGGCTGAAACTCCCGCAAGAGTTCCGGCAGGTGCCCTGATCTCTGCCGGGAAGTCGGGCAAGGTGGCCGTATCGTTGCCGAACAACGAGCTCACTACGGTGAAACGGGTTCCGGTGAGCTGCATGCCGTCACCCGAGTCTCCTGCGAAGCGAATCACCACCCGGTCCAGCTCGATGGGTTGATGCTCGCGCGCAGTAACTGTCACCGTTCCCTCCGTCGTATCGGTCCTCGTTCTCCGGAGCATACCGCCGGAGGCCGACCCTGAGAACTTGACGCACCGCCACACCTGCACGGCACCCTGGCACCGCTGGCCGGACGCGCCGTCTCAGCAGGCCACTCGCCCTCAGCAGGCCACTCAGGCGATGGTCACGGTCGGCTCGGCATAGACGTCCTGTATGGCATGAATGAGCTCTACACCTTCCGCCATGGGCCGCTGGAAAGACTTCCTGCCCACTATGAGGCCGCTGCCCCCGGCTCGCTTATTGATGACTGCGGTTCGGACCGCCTGCGCAAGATCCGATGACCCCTTGGACTCTCCGCCGGAGTTGATCAGACCCACACGGCCCGCATAGCAATTGATCACCTGCCAGCGCGTCATGTCAATAGGGTTCGAGGTGGTCAGCTTGTCGTAGACGAGAGGATCAGTTCTGCCGAACTTGAGCGCCGTGTAACCCCCGTTGCATTCCGGCTGCTTCTGCTTGATCAGGTCGGCCTCGATCGTAACTCCCATGTAGTTCGCCTGACCAGTGAGATCGGCCGCGACATGGTAGTCCGCCTCAGGGGTCTTGAACGCGGCATTCCTTAAGTAACACCATAGGACGGTGAACATCCCAAGCCGGTGGGCCTCGGCAAAAGCCTCCGATACCTCGTGCAGTTGACGGTCGCTCTGCTCGCTGCCGAAATAGATGGTGGCCCCTACCCCTATCGCGCCAAGATCCGCCGCCTGGCGCACCGATCCGAACATGACCTGATCGTAGGTGTTCGGGTAATGGAGAAAGTCGTTGTGGTTGAGCTTCACGATGAACGGAAGCTTGTGAGCGTACCGGCGGGCCACGGCGCCGAGAATCCCGAGCGTCGTTGCTATGCCTGACGATCCCGCTTCCATCGCGAGCTCGCAGAGGTTCGCAGGGTCGAAATACATGGGGTTCTTGGCGAAGCTGGCCCCTGCCGAATGCTCGATCCCCTGATCCACTGGCAGCAGCGACAGGTAGCCGGTACCACCGAGGCGACCGTGTGCGTAGAGAGCTGCGAGGTTGCGAACCACGGGGATGGGACGATCCGAGCTGAGCACCACCCGGTCGATGAAATCCGGACCGGGAAGATTGAGGCTCGCGCGAGGAATTCCCTTGCACTCATGGCTTAGAAGATCCTCGGCCTCGTCACCTAGGAGAGCTTCGATGTCGGTGGCCACTTAGATGCACCTCCTGTTCTGGGCGTTCTTCGTGTTCTGGGCGCTCTTCCTGACGGCTCTACCCCTTTGGTACTGGAGCGGCCATTCGCGGACGATCGTTTTGAGCCTACCGCGCTGCCGTTCGAACGCCCGCCGGAATGCCGCGAGGCACCCCCGGATCTCCCCAGCGAGTCCAGGCGATCCATCACATCACCAAGCTCCGGATCAGCCGACGCCACCCGGCCGAACATCTCCCGGGCGCGTGCGATGTCCCCGCCCCTCTCATACAGATCCCCAAGGGCATACCACTGGCGAAGATGGCGCTCCGCCGGGTTGCGCAGTGCCCTAGCCGCCCCACCTTCCACGAGCACGGCGATCGCCCCATCGAGATCACCGGTATCTGCCATGCTGCCGGCAAGCACGATCCGTCCCTCGACCAGCACGTCGGCAGACACCGCCGACTTGCGAAGCTCCGTCCATAGCTGGCGGACCTTTCCACGCCTGCCGAGGGCCCGGTAGCAATCCATGAGCACCGGGAGCTGATCCTGCTCTCCGGTCAGCTCTGCCGCCTCCTTCAGGTTGACTATCGCCGCCCGCCACCTCCCCAGCCGGTAGCAGGTCAGCCCGTATAGCTCGCGCGCCGCTCCGGACTCCGGAACCTGGTTCACCACACTACGAGCCATTCGAAGCGCGTCGAGATACCTGTCCCGATCGTACGCCGCAGCAGCAGCCGCCAGACGCTCTACCAGCTGGACAGCCTTGGCAGGGCCCACCGCAGCACCGACCTCGAGAGCAACGGATTCCGGTAGCGACTGCTCATGCTGGCTCCGGCTCTTTCCGGCACGCTCCTCTAGAGCACCGGGCCAGCCATCATTGCCCCCCACGCCTACCACCGGTTCGTCGCGAACCCAGTCCACCTCGCCTGGCACCGTGCGTCGATGGCTTGGAGCACCCGCGACATAGCCGGTGACAACGCCGGAGCGCCCTGTGGACCCGGGGCGCCCTGTGGACCCGGGGCGCCCTGTGGACCCGGGGCGCTTGCCGCCTTGCGCCCGAACCGGGCCTGCCTCGTCGAGCACCCTGATGCCCTTGCGGGCAACGCTTCCCCACGTGCGCGGTCCAGCCGGACGCCCTACCTCTGGTGCCCGGGACGGGGCTCGACGCGCGCGGCTATCCCTGTCGTCCCGTGGCATGGCCCTACACTAGCCGACCCATACGCGAGGAAGCCCCGCCGCACGAAGCGGAGGGGCTTCCTCATTCACAGAGCTCCGGCGACGTCCTACTCTCCCAGGGGACTACTCCCCAAGTACCATCGGCGCTGGTGGGCTTAACTTCCGTGTTCGGAATGGGAACGGGTGTTTCCCCACCGCTATGGTCACCGGAAACCTATTTGCCCGGCACTGCACGTTACCGGTGCAGCCCGAGAGAGCATTCAGCGCTCCTTGAGCACTCCATAGCGAGCACGAGCAACAAAGCCTCCAAGCCCTCGGCCGATTAGTACCGGTCGGCTGAACACGTTGCCGTGCTTACACCTCCGGCCTATCAACGTGGTCGTCTAGCCACGGGCCTTACCAGGTTAACCCTGTGGGAGATCTCATCTTGGAACGAGCTTCGCGCTTAGATGCTTTCAGCGCTTATCCCATCCGTAGGTCGCCAACCAGCCGTGCCCTTGGCAGGACAACTGGCACACGAGAGCTACGTC
>JAJZJN010000050.1 GCA_021851165.1 Actinomycetes bacterium | reverse complement strand
TCATGCACAGTCCCAGGTCCAACAGGGCGCTGGTGCAGGGATCGGCCAAGCGGTAGTAGGCGAAACTGCCCTCCCGGCGGAAGGCGACCACACCTTGGTCCACCAGGCGCTGGAGCTGGTTGGAGACGGCCTGGGGCTTGAGGCCGACCGCCGATGACAGATCAGTCACGCTCCTCTCCTCGGAGCGGACCAACTCGTGCAGTACCCGCAACCGGGTCTCGTTCGCCAGCACCTTGAAGACCCGTGCCATCTGTGCCGCCAGCTCCACCGAGACCAGGGGACGCTGAGCCAGAGGAACCCGGTTCGCGTCACAAGCGGCCATGATGGCCTCGACCGGGCTCGTTATCTCGATGGTGGGGTGTTCCACGTACCCAAGAGTACACAGTCCTATGGAATAGTGGATCAGTGGTCTGGCGGTGCCAAGCTGTCCAAGGTCTCGCGCCTGCAGCCGACTGACCCCGGGACCGAGAGCTCGTCCAGCTGCGCCGTCAGCCTGTGCTACATATTGGCTGAGCGCAACGATCGCGAGCCGGGGGTGAGCCTGCCGCAGTTCCACGGCGGCATCCAGCCCCTCGCCCGTGTAGCTCGGGAGCATCCGAATGTCGGTGATGACGAGATCTGGAACGTCCTCATCCACCACAGGCTTGAGGGCCTCGGCATCACCGACGACAGCCATGGTCTCGAAACCGAATCGATCGAGAAGCCCAGCGAGCCCCACCAGGCAGCTGCCCTTGACAAGAGCCCGCGCCCCCGTACTGGATGGAAGTGGGCTGATGGGCTCGTCGCCGATGACGGGAGCTGTCGCATCGGATGCAGCGGGCGGTCGTTATTTGAAGACCCGGTGGGGCCGGCCCGCGTTGAGACCGTCCGGCTCGCCCCCTCGGGCGAGTGGACCGGCGTCTGACCGCCACCGCCGGTACTGGCCAAGGATCCAGAAGTCAGGCGGGCCGGTCATCGTGCTTTCTCGTAGTACACTTATCCCGTGTGGAGATCCACGAGTCAGCTCGGCGCCACGGCATCGCCGACGAGGACATCGAACACGCTCTGGCCCACTCCGTCGCCTGGGTCGAGCTGGGCGACGATACACCGCGCTACCTGCTTGCCGGGCCTGATGGCGCGGGGAACCTGCTCGAGCCGGTCGTCTTGGTCCTCGGAGGAGACGAGCTGGTGATCCACGCGATGCCACTTCGACGTTCGACCGCTCAGGAGCTCTTCGGAGACGAGTGATGACTGACCAGCACACCTACGGACACACCACGAGTGGTGAGCCGATCACCGAGGAGATGATCGAGCGCTTCGCCGAGGAAGCCGAGCGCGGCTACGAGCCCGGCCAGCTGAAGAGACGTCGCCGGGGACCTGGTCGCCCCCCGCTCGGTGACGCTGCCAAGTCGGTGGAGTCGGTGCGGCTGGAGCCCGAGCTTCGCGACGAAGTCGCTCGGCGGGCGCAGACCGAGGGCGTCACGGTCTCCGAGCTCATCCGCAGAGCGCTGCGGCATTACCTGAAGAGCGCGTAGCGGCTGGAGCACAGTGTTTCTCGGGGTCTCGGCACCAACGGCTCCTGAACGATCAGGGCAGTGCCCTATGCACTGCATGGGTACGACGCCGTGACCAGCGCCTTCGTCCGGGCTGTCACCCGACGGTCGTGCGATGGTCCTGAACCCCCACCACCAGTTTCTCTGGTTCTTCGCGCACTTTTGCGTATGCACAACGCTGTGACCAGCAGCTTCGCGCTGGGACTTGTGTCGAAGATCCGGGTTTCTCGGGGTATTTCTCGGGGCCTTATCAATCCTGCGTACGCATGCATATGCAGGGTGTACGCGGCGAGATGCGGTCGCTGAGCTGCGGTTCCATGGCGACAGGCAGGTCGATGGTCTCCTCCGAGGCGCTCTTGCGTGTGCATGCACAGGGCATGCGTACGCGCTTGAAGGGTCCAGAAACTCGGCGCTGGCCATCATCGAGTTCGAAACGCCGGGCGAGCGCCATGACGAGGCCATACGAGCGCACGGGGACTGGGCCAGCTCGTGAGTCCGCTGCCTCAACTCCGACGCTCGTCAGGAGAGGCACCAGTCGTTATGGTTGCCCGACCAGGCCTTGGTCGGCCGAGGCTCAAGCTGCGATGTCGTACTCGTGGATGATGTCGCCGAGCACGCCGCGTCGGCTGATCGTGTGACCGGCAGGTGGCGCCGGCCACGGAATCGGCTGCGCAGGTAGCCGCACTGGGGATTCTCGCGAGCGAGCCGGCAGATAAGCCCGATCTGAGCCATCACTGACCGGGTCCTCACGGCTGTGCCTACGGCCGGCCTGCGATCAGCCCCGGCTGCCTTCCCCTGAGTGGTGCATCAGCTGCAGCTCTACCTCGTCGCGCTCTCGGCGAGCGGCAACCGGTGAGCGGACTGCCCTGGACAGGGGCCATTGACGTGAAGATGTAAATCGTGGTTCACTGTTTATATGGTCTACCGTCCACCTGTCGCGGTGCTGGAACGGCGAGCCGAGTTGCGCGAGTGCCTGGTGGCGGAAGCTACGGCGATCGTTTCACGACAGGGTTGGGCAGGGCTGACCGTGACTGCAGCGGCAGCCGCAGCAGGCATCAGCGCCGGGGCGCTCTACAAGCATTTCCCGAGCAAGGCAAGCTTGGCAACCGAGGTGTTCAACAGGGCAGCAGGCAGGGAGGTGGAAGTCCTCGCTACCGCCCTTGCCGACAGCTCGTATCCCGACGTGGTGAGCAGGCTTGCCAATGGCGTGGCTACTTTTGCATGGCGAGCCGTTCGTGGCCGCCAACTCGCCTATTCGCTGATCGCCGAACCCGTCGAACCTCCGATCGCCGACGCTCGCTTGGCTCTCCGCCGTCGCTACCGGGATGTATTCGCCGCCGTCATAGCCGAGGGCATCGAGCGCGGTGAGATGCTTGACAGCCAGATACCCGAGATCAGCGCTGCCGCCCTGACCGGAGCAGTAGCCGAACTACTCGTAGGCCCTCTGTCAGCCGCCGCTAGCGGACCGGCAGCAGAGCTGATAGTCGGGCAGGCCAGCGCGATCGCGCTTCGCTGCGCCGGCGTGCTCGGCACAGGCCCACACAATGACAGGAGGAAATCATGATCGCATCGCATCCGTTCAGCACCCATGAAGTCACCAACCAGGTGCCACCTCTGGTGGATCACGATGTTGCCGATACCCCGGCACTCGTCGAAGGCCTCCTGCGGGAAGGGGCTCAGTGGCACCTAGAGGAGCTCCATGAGCTGGGACGCCGGGCTGGAACCGAAGAGGCGCAGCGCTGGGGTGACGAGGCCAACGCGAACCCACCGGTGCTCCATACCCACGACCGCTTCGGAAACCGCATAGACGAGGTGACCTTCCATCCGTCGTGGCATGCGCTGATGAACGTAGCGGTCTCCGCCGGCCTCGGAGCAACTCCCTGGACACAGCAGGAGCCAGGTGCCCACGCAGCACGCGCTGCGAGCTTCTTCGTATGGAGTCATGTGGAAACCGGACACACCTGCCCGATGTCGATGACCTATGCAGCCGTTCCCGCGCTACGGGCGGAGCCGGAGCTGGCCGAACAGTACGTTCCCCTCTTGGCAAGCCGCGCCTATGATCCCGGGCTACGCCCCCCCTTGGCCAAGAGGGGTCTCCTGGCGGGGATGGGGATGACCGAGAAGCAGGGCGGATCCGATGTGCGTGCCAACTCCACAACCGCGACGCCGACCGGTGACGGGACCTGGCGGCTGCGAGGCCACAAGTGGTTTACGAGCGCGCCGATGAACGACTTGTTCCTGGTGCTCGCGCAGGCGCCGGGCGGGCTGTCGTGCTTCTTGGCACCCCGCGTGCTTCCTGACGGGTCGCGCAACACGTTCCTCTTCCAGCGCCTGAAGGACAAGCTCGGGAACCGGAGCAACGCCAGCGGGGAGCTCGAGCTGGACGATACGGTCGCATGGCTTGTCGGCCAGGAAGGTCACGGGGTGCGCGTGATCATCGAGATGGTGGCCATGACGCGGATGGACAACGTGGCCGGATCGGCCGCTGGGATCCACGCTGCCGTGTTGCAGGCCGTTCACCACGCCCGTCACCGTTCGGCATTCGGGGGGCTATTGGTGGACAAACCCCTCATGCGCAACGTCCTTGCGGATATGGCACTGGAGAGCGAGGCAGCCACCACCCTGATGATGCGCTTGGCGGGGGCAGTCGACCGTGGTGAGGCGGGCGATCACGGCGAGCAGGCATTCAAGCGACTTGCCGTACCCCTCGGCAAGTACTGGGTATGCAAGCGCCAGCCTTCTCTGGTCGCTGAGGCTCTGGAATGCCTCGGAGGCAACGGCTATGTCGAAGACTCCGGTATGCCCCGTCTGTATCGCGAAGCTCCACTGAATGGCCTGTGGGAGGGCTCGGGGAACGTCAACGCGCTTGACATCCTAAGGGTGCTGGCACGTCAACCCGAGAGCCTGGAGGCCTATGCCGCCGAGATCGAGCCGGCTGTGGCAGCTGATTCACGCTTGGGCGATGCATGGACCGCCCTGCAGAAGGATCTGCACGATACCGACCAGCTCGAGCTCGTCGCGCGCCGCGTCACCGAGAGGCTCGCCTTGGTGCTCCAGGGGTCTCTTCTGGTCCGCTATGCGCCACAGCCAGTAGCTGACGCCTTCTGCACCACGCGCCTCGCGGGGGACCGGGGGCTCGCGTTCGGTACCCTGCCTCGAGGTATCGACCTGGATGCCCTGATCGCCAGGGTTGGCCTACCGAGCTAACGGAGGCCAGTTTCGTCAGGTGCTCTGCCGGCAGGCGACCAAGGCGACCAAGGCGGCGAAGGTAGTGGTGCTCCCCGTCAGGGACACCACCCAGCGGTGTAGTTATTGCGGGACGAAAGCCAAGCCCCGCATGGAGCTGTCGGACCGGGTTTACAGGTGCCGGGGATGTGGTCTCGTCCTGGGACGTGGCCGCAACAGCGTCCCGGAACCTGAACCCGGACCGCATCGGGGCATCGGTGGGCAGGTCCGAACCCGCCGGTGCTGCAGTCCCGGAGGGCGACGGCAAGAAGCCCATGGTCCCTGCGGGGGGTCCTGGTGGCCTGGGCCCCAGAATCCAGCGACTTCAGTCGTGGGAGCAGTCAAGTCGCGGTCTCGTGATGCCGTCACGCTGTCACGCCTGATGCCGTCGCGCTGTGATGCCGTCGTATCGTGATCAAATGCTCCACTGGTCGGAGGCTATGTGGCCCGTCAGAAGCTGATGACGGTGTATCCCTCCTGGGCAAACTGCTCCACCTCGGCACCAGCAGGAAGCAGATCGACGGGGCGTGCACCGATCTCGTCGGCGAGGCCGTATTGCTCGACGTTCGCCACGCAAGCCTTGGGGCCGATTCCTGCTTCACGCAGGCCGGCGAGCTGCTCGTCCACTGCACCGCTCGCTGCAAGTTTCACACCCGGACCGAAGAACAGGACGCGAACGTCGGCTTGCCGGTTCGTTCTCAGCCTGGTGGCCATGATAAGACCGGGAATGGCTCGGGCAGGATCGTCGCTCAGGATCATGAACGCCAGCTTGGCTGGATGTGATGTGGTCATGTGTGGTGCTCCTCATGTGTCGTGAACGCCGGCCTGCGGGCGAGCTATAAGGCGTGCATCTGAGGTTACCGTGATGGAGCTTGACTCCTGCCGCTGCGGGTTGTGCAGCGGCAGTAGCTGTGCCGGAGCAAGCACCGGTCGTCTGTGCTACTTGCACCGCCGATCCGCTTTCCCTGGTCGATGGCTCTGCAGCTAAGCTCGGAGCCCGGGTCCAAGCTACCGGTACTGTGTCCCTGCCGCTGAGCCGCCAGGCATGTTTGCGGTTCACGGCATTGGTTCATAGACGAGACATGGTGGGTGAGAGATGAAGATGCATCTGGGAACCTTGTCGATACGCAGCTCAGCGTTCACTCATGGGGGCCGTATCCCGGTTCGCCATACGGCGGATGGTGAAGGCGTTTCGCCCCCGCTCGTGTGGAGCGGGGCTCCCCAGGGGACTCGGGAGCTCGCCTTGATCTGCCACGACCCGGATGCACCTATGACCCATGGCTTTACGCACTGGGTGCTGTACGGCATCCCTTCGGGAACAACGGAGCTCGCCGAGGCTGGGGGCCAGGCCTTCACGGACGGCGTCAATGAGACAGGTTCACCTGGCTGGATGCCTCCATCCCCTCCACCTGGTCACGGCGACCACTTCTACTACTTCCACCTCTTTGCTCTCGACGCCAGGCTTGGCCTGGATGCAGGCATGTCACGTTCCATGCTGCTTGACCAGATCGACGATCATGTGATCGAGCAAGCCAGAGTGGTAGGGCTCTACAGTCGGGCCTGAGCGACAGCTTTGCACGGAGGGTCCAGCTTCGAACGAGCGAGGCGGATAGCGTGATTTATAACTCGGCTATCATAGGTCATATGTCTGGGCTGATGGCAGTCTGGTGACCATCCCGCCTCGAGAGGGCATGCCGGTCGAGGGCGCGCAACGCGACGATCCGGTGGCCCTGCCCCGGGTTGGGGTCGTGATGGGCAGCGCTTCTGATCTCGAGGTCATGCAGCCGGCATCCGATGTCCTTGCCAGCTTGGGCGTAGCCCATGAATTGCGCATTGTGTCCGCTCATCGAACTCCTGACGACATGCTTGCCTACGGTCGGGCAGCTCGCAGCCGAGGGCTTCGGGTGATCATTGCCGGGGCGGGTGGCGCCGCACACTTGCCGGGAATGCTTGCTGCTTCCACTACCCTGCCGGTGATAGGCGTCCCGGTCCCACTGCGCTACTTGGATGGCATCGATTCGCTTCTCTCCATAGTGCAGATGCCAGGTGGCGTTCCTGTTGCCACTGTAGCGATCGGCTGCAGTCGCAATGCTGCCCTGCTTGCCGCCAGGATCCTGGCAATTCACGATCCGGCCCTGGACGAGGCCCTGGCGAGTCTGGCTTCGACGATGGCTGCCCAGTCGCGAAGCGCAGATCAGCAGCTGAGTTGAGTTGCCTGGGTGCCTGGCTCATCGACACCAGGCATTCCTATCGGATGGGGTTGCGACGGAATCGTGGCTAATGCAATACACTGCACCGATGTCACAGCGTGGAGCAAGGTATTCGAAGCTGGCTGCAGGCCGATTTTCATGGCATGCGGCTGCCATCGGTGCGGCAGCGGTGGGCTTGATGGCCTGTGGTTCATCAGGCCCGGCCACATCTCCCGTGACAAAGGCAGCGGGTGCTGCCACGACATCGGCATCTGCGGGTGCTGCCACGAACGGGGCATCCTCCGGACTCGATCTCTCCAAGCTCGGGTCGTTCACCAGCTACACGGGTACGATGACCGACAACGGTGAGGTTATCTCGGTCAGGGTCCACTCGCCGGCCGACTGGCAGGAGACGCTGGGGAAGACGCCGCCGAGCCTCTACATCGACGGCTCGGCGTACGGCAGGAGCCTCAACGCTCAGGGGCAACCAGTCTGGTACCGGAACACGGCACCTCCCCAGGTCTATGAGCAGTCCCCCTACCCCGGGGCGGCGCAGCAGTTCGCCGGGATGACCAAGGTCTACGGTGTCACCGTGGTCCGTGGTGCCCCGTGCACTGTGGCCGGGGTCAGTGGCCACACCTGGACCATCAAGTCTCGCAGCAGTGGCACGCTTGCCGAGGGCGAGTCTGCCTGCGTGGCCGACCAGTCGGGAGCGCTCCTCAGCCTCAACACCAGTGCCAGCGGCAGCGATGTCCCGGCTAGCGGGCTCTCTTACTCCTACACGATGACGAGCGTCGGTGGCGTGCCCTCCATCCCGGTACCGTCACCCGTCCAGGCGGGCTGACCGGGATCTAGCAGTCGCCGAGTGCGCGACATAGCGCTAGGCCACGATTGCAAAAGGCCTACACGCCGGACTAGATGTCGATCAGGCCTTCCCAGCCCTTGGGCGGCGCCGATAGGCGCCAGTACTGCTCCGGAGCACAAGCATCCAACCTGGCGGCGAGATCCTGCTCGGCACGTAAGGGCGCGAGCTGGCTGGCGTAGCACTCGATCGCCGCACGCTTGCGGGTCGCATCAGGGCATCGGGGGACCATTGCTGGAGTCGGCCAGAGGCCGGAGCGGAAGAGCTTTGCGACCCTCCAGGCGAGAAGACCCGGGAGGTGGCAGTAGCCGGCGTCCTCGTAGGCGAACCAGGCCAGCGTGGTCAGCTGAGAGCGCACGATCATTGCCGCATCGTGCAGTGTCGCATGGTCCGGATTGGCCAATCCCATGGGTATGAAGACCGCGGTGGCATGCGACTGGCTCAGGGCCTCGTAGAGTGCTGGGGCAAGTTGGCCTGCCGTGATCTGCTGACCTCGTGCTAGATACTGATGCTCGCAGAAGTCGAGCCATATGGGGCGAGCGCCGAGGACCTTCATGGCGCGGCTGTCCTCTTCGCGCCTGATGCGCACTAGTCGTCAACTGGCCTGAAGCCGCCGATGGTGTCCCAGGGCGATGGCGTCTCGGGATACCGGGCGGGGTGCCCGGCGAAGGCTGTGATCACGGTAGAGCCGCTGTGGCGCGCTGGACGCGAGCGGCTGCCGGACGGGATGTCATGGCCGGATCCCAGGTGCACGACCATATGCTAAGCACACTGCCAATTGCCGAGCACGGGGCCGCTCATGCGTTGCAAGGGATTAGTCGATATGGCGCATGTCGTCCATGGTGTCGATGTCTGCCGGATTCCCATCACAGGCAACCTCTACGACAAGCTCGGGGCGACTGGCCATGAGGCGCCGGGCTCCCTGGTCGCCCGTAATGGGCAGCAGATCCCAGACCTCCCTGGCCAGCATCACCGGGTTTGCGCGCGTGCCGCCATATGTGGCTACAGCTATCGGGCCGGTGCTGGCTGCCACGGCCATCCAAGCATCAGCGGTCACCAGGGGCTGATCTGCCAGTCCAACCACTAGTGATTGCAGGCCCTGCCCGTAGGCTTCGCGCAGGGCCGTTGCAAGCGAAGTGGCTTGCCCTTCCGCCCAACGTGGATTGCACAGCGTCGATACGCCCGGTGGGATCGCGGCGCTCAGGTCTACGGCACCGGTGACGACCCACACGGGACCGATTGCTGCGTCGACGGCGGCTCGGATCGCCCAGGACGCTAGTGGCCTGCCCCTCCATTCAGCCAGGAGCTTAGGGGTGTCCCCTTCGAAGCGGGTGCCGCCACCTGCGGCGAGCACCACTGCCGCGAGCATGTCTCACGCATCCAATCGGGTCGGTTGCCCAGAGCGCACGTATGTCACTGGCACGTCAGGGTACCTTGTGAGCAGTGGAACCATCGCGATGGAGGAAAGTCGAGCTCCACAGGCGGATCCTGTATCACTGGGGCACCGAGCATCGGATGTCGTTGCCGAGCTATGCATGGATGGCGACAATTCTCGGGTTGGTAGCCTTAGCCGAGCACAACCGTCTCGGCCTGTTCCTCGTCCCCCCGTTTGCAGCGACCCTTACGATCATCTTGTTATTGCCGGACGCTTCGCTGTCACAACCCTACCCGGTGGTCATCGGGATGACCGTCGGAGCAGGAATTGGGACTGGCTTCTCGTTCGTTGGACATGGACCCGGCTGGGCGGTTGTAGCGTGCCTGGTTGCCCTGTTTGCAGTTGTCACCATCAGGGCATTCCACCCACCAGCGGTAGCGCTTTCGCTCTACCCCCTGCTGCTCCATCCAGGGATCTGGTTCGCTTTGGCGGTGGTGTTACCCTTTGCCATCCTGGCGACATCTACCGCAAGCCTCATGAGCAGGTTGCTACGAAGTTGGCCGCCCTACCCGAAGCCGTTACGCTGACGGCGGCTATCACTGGCCCACGACCTTCACTGGCCCACGACCTTCACTGCAGGCAGGGGTGTACCTGCTATCTCGGCTGGCTTCTCTGCGGCTGAGTCCTCGAGGTTCTGCCCCATCGGCTCTGGGAGAGCGACCAGCGTGAGCAGGACGCCGATCAGAGAAACTCCTGCCATGATGCCCATCACGCCCGATAGGTGGATTGACTTGAGCAGCGTGGGGACGAGGAGGGCACCTATGAAGGCCCCGGTCTTACCACCGCCGGCCGATATGCCGTCTCCGATCCCGCGGATGGATGTGGGGAACACCTCGCCAGGGTAGACGAAGGTCGTCATGTTCGGTCCGAATTCGATGAAGAAGTAGCTGATCCCGAACAGGATCAGGAATGCCCAGGCGTTCTTCGTCAACCCCGGCACGACGGCAATGGCAGCGAATGCCACGGCCATCACGGCGAAGCCCTGCCACTGGATGCGCTTGCGCCCGATCTTGTCCATGAGCCATACGGCCATCCAGTAGCCGGGTAGGGCGAACACGAGGAAGATCGCTCCGGCGATGAGGATGTTGTCGAGCAGCGTGGCCTTCGGTTGGAGGGCCTTCAGGATGAGTGGGCTCGATACCGAGTTGCCATAGAAGGCGACGTCGAGGAGGAACCAGCTTCCAGCGGTGCCGATGAGGCGGACCAAGAAGGGCTTGTCGGTGAGCTTGGCTCTGATCGGCCGCGTGGCGTCGGCAAGAGCCGGGCTGTTCTGGGCGATCGCTGGCACCTGGCCGGTCGTCCACTGCACCGTCTTGGCGGTGGCCGCCAGGTCGCCTTCGATCGCAAGGCTGTACCGGGGGGTCTCACGGATCCTGCGGCGCAGGTAGATTACCGACGCAGCTGGGATGGCGCCGAGGCCGAGCATGAGTCTCCAGGCCAGGCCATGGGAGACTCCGGCGCCGAGCAGTATTGCCGCCACAGCGGGACCAGCCAGCAGACCGAATCCCTGCATTGCGAAGACCGTCCCGACCAGCCGTCCCCGGTTCTTGCGGTTGGCGTATTCGGTGGTTATCACAGCCGAGGTCGCGTAGTCGCCGCCGACCCCGATGCCGACGAGGATCCTGAGGGCGAACAGCACCCCGAAGCTAGGAGCGAAGGCGGAGGCCACGGCCCCGAGGACCAGCAGGATGATCTCGATGCCGTATACGGCCTTGCGTCCGAGCAGGTCCATCAGCTTGCCGAACACGAGCGCTCCCAAGACCGCAGCCAGTAGCGAGATCGAGTTCAGAAGTGACAGCTCGCCCGTCGACAGGTGCCATATCGGGGTCAGTATTGCCGTCACGGTTCCGATGATGAACAGGTCGTAGGCGTCGGTGAAGAAGCCCATTCCCGCGGTGAATACGGTCAGCCAGTGCTTCGAGTTGATGGGTGCGTCGTTGAGAGGTCTGTATATCTCTGAGATCGAGGCCCCTTGGCCAGGCATGTTCGGCTCCTGTTCGGCTGTGTGGGATGGTCGTTGTGGCCACCACCATGTCTTCGCTGTGGGTAGCCTTCACCACGAAGATGAACAGGGAGCCACTGCTGCATGACCGAAGGGTGACTCGTGGATGAACTGTTGGTGAACGCCGGGACCTGCCAGCCGAGTGGAGAGCTCAACGGTGCTGCTGTCCATGTGGGTCCGGGTTACAGGTCCTGGTAGCTTGTCGGCCACACCCCGATGAGCGCAGGGCGGGGATCTACCGAAACACACCAAGGAGGCGACGCGATGCGCTGGACACTTCCCCCCGACCAGGTGCCCGAGGCCTGGTTCAACGTGGTACCACACCTGCCTGCCAGCATGGAGCCGCCGTTGCATCCCGCCACGCGCCAGCCCGTCACCCCCGACGATCTCGCCCCGTTGTTCCCGATGGCCCTCATCGAGCAGGAGGTGACCACCGCTCCGTGGGTGGACGTTCCCGGCGAGGTCCTCGATGTGCTCAGGCTGTGGCGCCCCACTCCTCTCGTGCGGGCGACCAGACTGGAGAAGGCCCTGGGTACCCCGGCGAGGATCTATTACAAGGACGAGTCGGTCTCTCCAGCAGGGTCTCACAAACCCAATACCGCGGTTCCGCAGGCCTTCTACAACAAAGCCGAGGGAATCTCCCGGCTGTCCACCGAAACGGGAGCGGGGCAGTGGGGCAGCGCGCTGGCGTTCGCCTCGGCTCTGTTCGGGCTCGAGTGCATGGTGTACATGGTCCGCGCATCATTCGACCAGAAGCCCTACAGGCGGGTGATGATGGAAACCTGGGGTGGGCAGGTGGTGCCCTCTCCGGTGGACGACTCGGCAAGCCCGGGTTCACTCGGTTCGGCGATCAGCGATGCTGTGCGCGATGCGGCCGGTAGGGATGATACCCATTATGCGCTGGGATCGGTGCTTAACCATGTCCTGCTGCACCAGACTGTCATAGGGCTCGAGGCCAAGCGCCAGTTGGAGATGGCAGGCGAGTCCCTCCCCGACGTGGTGGTGGGATCCTGCGGTGGTGGCTCCAACTTCGGGGGGATAGCCCTGCCCTTCGTGCCGGACCCTAGCGTCCGGCTCCTCGCTGCCGAGCCGATGTCGTGTCCAACCCTTACTGCAGGGACTTTCGAGTACGACTTTGGTGACACTGCGGGGCTAACCCCATTGCTGCCGATGTACACGCTCGGGCACGACTTCATGCCGCCCTCGATCCACGCAGGCGGCCTCCGCTATCACGGTGATGCGCCGCTGGTGTCCAACCTCGTCAAGTCAGGTCGAGCCGAAGCCGTTGCCTACCCGCAGGGAAAGGTCTTCGAGGCGGCGATCACCTTCGCCAGGACCCAGGGGAGCATTCCAGCGCCCGAGACAAGCCACGCGATCCGGGCAGCGATAGACGAGGCTCTGGCTGCGAAGGAGGATGGGGAACAGCGTTGCATCCTGTTCTCATATTCGGGCCATGGCCTACTGGACCTGAGCGCGTACGACGACTACCTGCACGGGCGCTTGGTGCTCGAGGCGTGATGGTGGACGGGCCCTCGGGCCACATCAGGCCATCGTCAGTCCGCCGCTGACCGACAGGGTCTGACCGGTGATGAAACGGGCCTCGTCGCTCGCGAAGAAGGCGACCGCGGGGGCGATGTCATCGGGCCTTCCTAGGCGGCGCATCGGCACTGCCTTGGTCATCGCCTCGACGGTTCGCGCCCCGTCGGCGCTCGCTGCCACGATCGCCTGGAGCAGCGGGGTCTCGGTCGGGCCAGGACAGACGGTATTGGCAGTGATGCCGTAGCGCGCGAACTCCCGGGCGATCGTCTTGGTGAACGCGATGATGCCGCCTTTGGCCGCCGAGTAGACCGACTCGAGCGATGATCCGACCCGACCAGCGTCGGACCCTATGTTGACGATGCGCCCGTAGGAGTGCTCGACCATCGACGGTAGCACGGCACGCGTAACTCGAATCGGTCCTTCCAGGTTGATATCGAGGGACTTGGCCTGGAACGCGTCGTCTACGTCGAGGAAGGGACGGAGCTCGTCCCATCCTGCGCAGTTGACACAGATCGCGATGGGGCCCAGTGTCCTGGTCACCTCGGTTACCGCTGCAGTTACCGAGTCCGGTAGGGTCACGTCTACCGCTATGCCGATCGCAGCACCATCGCTGGCACCGGGCATCATTCCGGCGATCTTCAGGGCCCGATCGCCGGAGATGTCGGCCACTGCCACCTTGTGACCGGCGTTGGACAACTCGCGGCAGATCTCTGCCCCGATCCCGCCTCCGCCACCCGTCACGAAGGCCACCCGCCTGGTCATCGGAACTGCCGGAAGTCAGGAGCCCGCTTCTCCGAGAAAGCAGACACACCCTCGCGTGCCTCGTCGCTTTTTACGAACAGGTCAAGGGTGTCGAAGGCCACAGAGCCGATCCCCGCTATTGCCTCGCTGTCTGCATTGAAGGAATGCTTGAGCACCTTCAGGGCGGTTGGACTCCTCGCCAGCATCTTGTCCGCCCAGCGTCGGACCTCGGCTCTTAGCTCGGTGGATGGGACGACTTTGTTGACCAGTCCCCACGCGCACATAGTCTCGGCGCCGTATTGCTCGCAGAGATACCACACCTCTCGTGCGCGCTTGTCACCCAGGATCCGGGCCAGGTAGGCGCTGCCGAACCCGGCGTCAAACGAGCCCACGCGTGGGCCGGCCTGGCCGAAGGTGGCGTGGGCGGCTGCGATGGTGATGTCGCAGAGGACGTGGAGGACATGGCCGCCGCCAACCGCCACCCCGTTGACCGCAGCGATGACCGGCTTCGGGATATCCCGTATTACCCGGTGAAGGGTTTCCACCTCGAACAGGCCCGATTCGCTCGGCCCGTAGTCGCCGGTCTCCTGTCGCTGCTTCTGGTCCCCACCTGCACAGAATGCCTTCTCGCCCGCACCGGTCAATGCCACCACGCCTACTTCATGGTCGGCCCAAGCGGACTTGAATGCCCAGATCAGCTCGTCGATCGTCCTGGCCCGAAAGGCGTTGTACCGATCGGGTCTGTTGATGGTGATCCAAGCCAAGCCATCGTCCACCTCGTAGGTGGTATCGACGAGATCTTCGGTCCTCATGTGCCTTAGGCTCAGCTGCGGGCTTTTACTTGCCGCCGCCGGGCGAAGTGCCGTCGTGCTCCTGTGGCGTGTCGAGGGCCTGCTTGAGATTCTCGACGGTGGTCTCGCTCAGGACTTGGCGTATCACCTTGGTGGGGTGATAGGGCTCGAATGCCCTGGCCATCTGGTCAGCGTCGCCACTGGCGCCGATCAGCAGAAGCGCGGAGGTGCCCGGGGTGAGCTCGGACTTGACCTCGTGCACGAGCTTCTCGTCGATGCCCGACTTCTTCATCGCTTCTCCGATCAGCGCGCCGCCACCTAGCCCGCCCAGCCATCCTCCGAGGAACCACGCGGGAGGGAACCACCAGAACAGCAACAGTCCTATCAGCCCGCCGAAAAGGGCTCCCTGGACAGGTGAACCATGGAGGGTATGAAGCCTTACGAGCCCGCTCTTGTGCTTCTCGACAACCGCGACGTCGTCTATCCATGCGTACCGCAGCTCCTCGAGGGCTCGCGCTGCGGAGAGGGCCTGCTGTGCACCGTAGGGGTCGTCGAACTTGAGCATGATCAAATCGGCCATGGGCTGTTCTCCTCAGTGGTGGTGAGCACTCCTTCAGGCGAACCATAGCCCGACATGCGATACCGGCGACATTACTCGGTGGGTTTTCAGGCTTGACAGGCTGGGAGGTGCCCGCTGGTATTGCCGCGGTGCCGCCCAGCCCGCCCAGCCGGTTGTACTGCCGGCTGCGCATCTGCTTTCGTCACCCGGCGGCGTATCGTAAGAACAGTGCATATCGTTGTCACTGAGAGCGCGCGCAGCGAGATTACCCGCACGGGCGGTCGCCTGTTCATCACTTTGCGGACCCAGAAGTGTTGTGGAGGCGCGACCTCTCTTGTGGCATCGCCTGCTTGCCCGAGCAGCCCAGACGGCTTCGATGAGCATGTAGTGGACGGCATCACCGTCTACGTGAAGTTGGGGCAGCGCCAACCTCCTCGGGAGATCCTCATTGATGTTCAGGGCCGGCACCCCCGGGTCCAGGCGTACTGGGATGGCTGCCTCTGGGTGTGCTGAGGATGGGTGAGGCAGGCCTCGGTTTGGCAGGCCTGGGCAGCAGCTTTGCATCCGTCATAGATGATTCAAACGTTTGATTGACATCTTGGCGACCGTAGTTTATGGTGTCAGTCATGGAGGGGTCAGGTGGACTACCTGGGCGTGGCAGAGTTGTAGATACAGGTAAGGGCTCTGGCTTGGATGCAGCCCGCGGGCCTCGCCAGGTCGATCCCGACCAGCGGCCGGGGGCCGATGTGCGGTTGCTCGACGCTGCGGAGCGGCTGTTTGCAGAGCACGGGATCGCTGGGGTCTCCCTACGCAATATCACGGCTGCCGCAGGAGTAAACGTCGCCTCCGCTCACTACTACTTCGGTTCCAAGGAAGGGCTGGTCGAGGCCATCTTCCAACGACGCATGGGAGCCATGGAGGCACGCCGGGCCGAGTTGCTCAACCACCTGGAGGCGGCCGCGGAGCTGACTGCCAGGGATGTAGCCGAGGCGCTTGTCCGGCCGCTGGCCGAGCTGGTTATCGACCCGGAGGACGAACGCCGGTATTACGTCAGCTTCCTTGCCGTGACCGCGCTGCGGCCCGGGCCGGTGCGCACCGCTGCACTGCGTTCCTTCGATCGCCAGCGCGAGCGGTTCGGCGCGTTGCTGGCCACTGCCCTGCCCGACATCCCAAGGGAGGTCCGCATGTTCCGATTTCTGGTCGCAGTGCAGACCGGTGTGCTGCTCCTCGCTGACCTGGATTGGGCCCGGCTCCCATGGGACCGCACCGGTCGCCAGATCACGCGGGCAGAGTTGATCGATCAGGTGGTCGACGCTCTGGCGGGCCTGTTAACTGGTGCCGGTGAGCCCGCAGGCGATCTGCCGGCCAAGCGCGATCTGCCGGCCAAGCGCGATCTGCCGGCCAAGCGCGATCTGCCGGCCAGGAGCGTCGGGTGAGCGTGCCCGTCCGGGGTGGCCAGGGTCCCGTCACGTCGCTCGCCGAGCGCCTGTGGGCAGGAGGCGCGGACCTGGCGCACAGCGACCACCCGGTTCATGCGCAGGGGATGGTCTCCGAGGAGATTGCCGACGGAGTTCTGGTTTACTTGAGCCTTGCCAGCGTGACTGCTGTCGGTACCGAAGGTGGGCTTGTTCTTCTTGACGCGGGCGGACCGTTCGATGTGGAGGCCCTGCATGACCACGTCAGGTCGTGGCGGCCGGACAGCCGCCTGGCTGCAGCCGTGTTCTCCCATCACCACATAGACCATGTCTTCGGTACCGCGCGCTTCGAGGAGGAGGCTCGGGAACGCCACTGGCCGGCGCCCATCGTCTATGGCCATCGTGGGCTGGAAGCGAATTTCGATCGCTACCTGAAGACCCGGGGGCTCAACCGGGCGATCAACGCCCGGCAATTTGCTATCGACCCAGGTGCTTTCTCGTGGCCGGATCAGTGGCGCCGGCCCGATGTCATGTATGACGGGGCCTTACGGTTCTCCGAAGGAGGTCTCACCTTCGATCTCCACCATGCCCGGGGCGAGACTGACGACGCGACCTGGACCTGGGTGCCGGAATTGCGCCTGCTACACCCCGGCGATCTGTTCATATGGGCTGTTCCCAACGCCGGCAATCCCCAGAAGGTCCAACGCTATGCAGGCGATTGGGCTGCAGCCCTGCGTGAGATGGCCGGTTTGGGTGCCGAGGTGATGGTGCCCGGCCACGGTGTGCCGATCATCGGTGCAGGCAGGATAAGCCAGGCCCTTGGCGATACGGCGGAGCTGCTCGAGTCGCTCGAGGCCCAGACACTTGCGCTCATGAACAGGGGGCTGCGTCTCGATGAGGTGCTTCACAACGTGGCAGTTCCAGATCATCTGACCACCCAGCCGTACCTGCAGCCGGTGTACGACCATCCGCAATTCGTCGTGCGCAACATCTGGCGATACTACGGTGGCTGGTACGACGGTGATCCTGACCAGCTGCTCCCGGCTCCGCGCTCCGAGCAGGCACGGGAGTGGGTGGGGCTGGCCGGTGGTATAGCCGCAGTGTGCGAGCGGGCTCGATCGCTGTCTCGTGCAGGAAACCTCCGGATGGCGGCGCACCTGGCAGAGACCGCCATGCTGGCGGCCCCCGACGACGCCGATGCCCACGCGCTCAGGGCCGAGGTCTACGAGGCGCGTGCCGAGGAGGAGCGATCGACGATGGCCTCCAATCTGTTCTCCCATGCTGCAGCGGCGAGCCGACGTGGACGACGCGATCTCGCGGAGGAGTCGTGACCATGGGCCGCTTCCGAGCCAGACCGCGCACAGCCGGACGTCTCGCCGGGATCGTGGCCATTGCCGTGGCGCTTACGGTAGCGGCGTGCGGGTCTTCTCCGAGGGGGTCCGCAACGTCGCAGGCACGAACCGCCAAGGATGCTGCCTCTGGCACGATTCCGGTTACGCTCAGAGTCGGAATATATCCCGGCAGCTTTTACACCTGGCTTCCATACCTGGCGGAAGCCCAGGGGTTCTTCGCCCGTAACGGCGTCAGCGCTCACCTGGTTGACCTGTCCAACGGGCCGGTTGCCTTCGCTGCGCTCGCCAGTGGGAGTGCAGACATGGTGGACGGCGATCTCTCGCTCGCCGGGCCATTCATCGAGCGCGGGGTAGGACTGTCGGTGTTGAGCGGTTCCACCGATGCCGGATGGGAGCTCGTGGCGCCTGCCGGTTCCCCGCTTCCCGGTATATCGGCGGGGTTCCCGGTGTCTGTACGGGGACTGCGGGGAAAGACCGTGGCGGTATGGGGCCTGGGCAGCTCCTCGTACTATGTGGCCCGCTTCTACGTCTCGCAGGCGCACGTGCCGGCTGGTGCGGTCACCTACGTGGCAGCGGGTGGCCCAGTCCAGTCGGTGGAGACTGTGATTGCCAAGCGGGTGGCGGCTGCGATCGAGGCTCCGGATGCCGCCTTTGTGCTGACCCATCTATTCCATGCATCCATGCTCTTCGACCCGGCGGCTGATCCCCAGGGGCTTCCTCCAGCAATCCGCTCATTGGTGGGTCGGCCGTCGGGGGCTCTGTGGGTGAGGAGTTCCTGGGCGAAGGCGAACCCGAACGCGGCCGCC
>JAJZJN010000194.1 GCA_021851165.1 Actinomycetes bacterium | reverse complement strand
CGGACAAGATCCCAGTCGCTGCGCTTGAACCGGTCGTCGTACACGGCGCGGAGGTGGGGGACACCTACCAGGCGGCCGTCGTTCGCGTAGGTCCAACCGTGGTACGAGCAGCGGAAGTGGGAGGCATTGCCCTCGTCGGCCTTACAGACCTGGTTGCCCCGGTGACGGCACATGTTGAGGAAGCACTCCACCTGACCTGATTCGGTCCTGGTAACGATCACCGAATTGCCGGCCAGCGACCTGAGCACGTAGTCACCGGGGTCGGGGACCTCCGACTCGTGCGCCAGGAACAGCCACGCCCGGCGGAACAGGCGCTCCTGCTCGAGCGAGAACACGACTGGTGAGTTGAAGATCTCGGCAGGCAGCCTCCCGGCAGCGAGCTCGCTTCGCGCCCGGTCGAGCAGTCGCGCCACCTCCGTCGGTGAATCGAGCGTACTTGTCATGGAATTCATGCAATCCCCCTCTGCTCTTCAGGTCCCCTCGGGCCATCCAGGTCGAGACGGGCCTCCAACACACATGTCCCGGTCAGCCATGCCGGTACTGGCTCGTAGGCGAGCACGGAGAATGCTGCCCTACCTGGCGACCCGCCAAGCGCTGCAGAAACTGCCCCGGCAACCATTACCCAGGCCCGGACCTCGTGGGCTCCGTTGCCGGATCGATCGATCTCGTCGTCGCCCATGTCCAGGATCCGCTCCACCTGGCCGCTTGCGAAGGCGTCCAGCACCTCACGGTCGAATACCTCGTCTATCTCACCGGCTCTGGGCAGCCCTACCCAGTGCGAGAGACCGCCGGTGCCGAGCACCATCACGCGCTCCGCGACGTCCTGGGCAGCGAGCACTCCGGCCAGGGCCGACCCGAACGCGTAGCAGCGGCGCAGCGAGGGGTAGGGCGGGTACACGGTGTTCACCACCACGGGCACAACCGGGACCGGTCGGTCACCCACCACGAGAGCAAGCGGAACTGCAAAGCCCTCGTCGAAGCCGTAGCCGCCGGCGACGAGTGCCGGGTCGAACTCGCTGGCAATCAGTCCCGCGTGGAGAGTCCTTCCGAGCGCCTCATGCCCCGGGTAGCGGCGCTGGGGGATCTTCAGGAACGAGGCGAACGCCGCACTGGCAGGCAACTCGTAGCCGCTCGCCGTGCCGATAGCAAACGGTGGCAGGTTGTCTATGAAGAAGTTGGTGAAGTGCTCGGCAGACACCATGACGATGGCATCCGGACCGACCGAGGCCATCGTCGCAGCCAGACGGCCGAATCCCTCCATCACGTGCCGGGCTGCTACCGGGTCGGCCCGCTCGGGAAAACCCGTGATGCCCGGCGAGTGCGACATGCACGCTGCTGCAACGATCGAGCCGGTCATCGTCCATCTCCCACGGGGGCATCTACAGGCTCGGGCTGCCCAGGTCGGGCATCGGGCCCCCCGCGTCCGTGGAGCGGGGGTCGGCCAAGGGCCTCGTAGTACGCATCCCTGCTCACCCCCATCTCGAGCGCTCCGAAATAGAGCAGCATGGGGCTCACCCCGAGATCCAACAGGGCTGGAAAGTCTCGGCGGACCACAGCATCGACTTCCTCGGCATCCAGGTCGTAGCGACGTAGGACTCCAGCCGGTGCCTCCTCCCAGGCCATGGCCACAGCGGGATCGCGCCGTAGATCCCACAGCAGGCGGTGCAGCTCGAAACGATTCGCCACAGGATTCGCCACAGGATTCGCCACGCGCTACCTCCCTCCCTCGGGCCGCTGGACCGTACGGCGACGGTTACCCGGTGACGAGGCGCCACCACGGTTCGCAATGTATTGAACCGCTCCGGGAAGGCCGTGGGTATCCCCCGAACGGGTACAATCACACCCTTCGAGCACCACGTTCAACAGCCCCGGGTGGCCCCGCAGGGCCCCTGGGAAGCCCGGGGAACGTTCTTGTCACCCGTTCGGGTACATTCCTCCGCTCGCTCTAGCAAGCCGCCGATCAGTCGGTAATCCTGTCCTCATAGCGATCGAACCCGAGCATGCCTAGGGGTGCATGCGGCGGTCGTGGCAAGGAGGGGGAAGTGCGAACCATGACGGCAGGTAAGAGCAGGCTCCAGCGGACACTGACAGGCCTGGCGATCGTGCCATTGGCGGTGACCCTGGCTGCGTGCAGCAGCTCCTCACCGGCCAAACCCGCACCGGCCAAACCCTCAACGGCCACCCCCAAGAGCGCTACTGCACAGAGCGCCTCGGCCACGGCGTCGGGCAGGTACACCATCGGGTTCTCCAACCCGGAAGGCACTCAGCCGGTGCTCGATGACTTTCAGCAGGCGCTCACCCTGGCTGCTGCCAAGGACGGGATCAAGGTCACATCGCTCAATGCAGCGCTGTCGGTGAGCAATCAGGTCTCCGACATCCAGCAGTTCATCAACGAGAAGGTGAAGGCCATAGTGGTCTTCCCGCTTGCCGGGCCACCCCTGGTGCCGGTGCTCACCGCCGCGCGCAAGGCCGGCATAACTGTCCTCGGCTACAACGCAGTGACCACGTCGGCCACCACGGCTTCGGCGATCTACCCCTACAGCGCCGATGTCAACCAGGGCCTCATCCACGAGGGTGCCCAGCTCGCGGCCTCCTACGTCGTAAAGAAGCTGAACGGCAAAGGCACCGTCCTCGGGGTCGGCATCGCAGCGCCGGTGCCCTCCCTGCATGCGTTCATGGATGCCGAGAAGGCCGACGTGACAGCGGGCCACCCGGGCATCACCTGGCTCGAGACCGTGGCGGATCAGACCGACGACATTGCCGGAGCTGCAACGCCGGTGTCCGACGCTCTCACCAAGTACCAGAACAAGGTGGATGCTGTCATGGCCTACTTCGACGGGGCGGCCATCGGGGCTTCCCAGTCCCTGAAGGCTGCAGGGGTCCACGCAGTGATAGTCGGCCAGCAGGGCAACACCGACGGCATCGCAGCGGTGAAGAGCCACGAGATCGACGCCACCATCAACGAGATGCCCTACGAACAGGCCCTCATCGCTCTCGCCATGGTGAAGGACCTCCTCGCAGGCAAGACCGTACCGATCGTCGTCCACCCACCGGTCCAGCTGATCAGCAACTCGAACCTCGCCCAGTACGTCCCATGGTCGGTGGGCTTGAAGGAGATATCGCAGGGCAAGCTGGTCCCACCTGCCCAGCTCTCGACAAACCCTCCGGCCGGCTGACAGCCGGCTGGCAGCCGGCCGGCAAACACCC
>JAJZJN010000193.1 GCA_021851165.1 Actinomycetes bacterium | reverse complement strand
AATGGCCCATGGGGACGACGCCGGACTTCGCCTTCCGCCGAAGATCTCGCCCATCCAAGTCGTCGTGCTGGCAGTCAAGGACGACCCCTCCACCCTGGAGCAGACAACGAGCATCACAGCGGCGCTACGCGCAGGAGGGATTCGCGCGGAGTCGGACCAGCGCGTCGATACCTCGTTCGGGCGCAGGGCTGTCTCCTGGGAGCTGAAGGGGGTACCTGTACGCATCGAAGTCGGACCTCGGGATCTCGAGCGCGGAGAAGCCGTCCTCTGCAGACGCGACACCGGCACGAAGGTTCCCATCGCCTTGGCTGGAGTGGTCACTGCCGTTTCGGAGTCTCTCGAAGCCGCTCAGTCCACGCTGCTAACCGAGGCAACCGAGCGCTACACCGCCTCCACACAGCGAGTTTCGAGCCTGGCCGAAGCCATCGAGGCCGCTCAGACCGGCTTCGCGCTCGTTCCAGCAGGCTTGATAACCAGCGACGGGGAGGCCAGGCTGAACGAGGAAGGCGTGTCGGTCAGGTGCTTCCAACAGGCTGGTGGCGGGCTGCCGGTCGGCAACACCCTAGTCGAGGACCTCGAAGCCGTCGTGGCAAGGGCATACTGACCAGCCCAGTACTTGACCAGCCCAGTACTTGCCCAGCCGGGATCCTGGGCGGTACCGCGGTTAGCAGGCCGGCAGCGCATCATCCGGCCTCGGCATCCCCGCGCACCGTCTTGCGTACGAGCTCGACCCTTTGCAGGGAACGGTTCGCATCGGTGCCCTTCGATCCGAGAAGCTCTGCCCGGTCAGCCTCGGCGGCCGCTTCGGCACCCTCGTCGGCAGCTGCAAGTCGAGCCTCCACCCCCTCGGCCACCAGACGCTCGGCTTCGGCTACCAGTGCCTCCACCATCTGGTCCTCGGGAACGACGCGAACGATCTTTCCCTTGATGAACAGGTGGCCCCTCTTCTTTCCTGCGGCGATACCGAGATCCGCCTGACGCGCCTCGCCAGGACCATTTACGACACAGCCCATCACGGCAACCTGAAGCGGGATCTCCCTGGCCTCGAGTGCAGCCTGAGCAGCTTTGGCAACTCCTATCACGTCGATCTCGGCTCTTCCGCAGCTCGGGCACGCTATAAGGTCCACTCCCCTTCGTTCGGCCAGCCCCAGCGCCTCGAGCAGCTGACGACCCGCCCGAGCCTCCTCGACGGGATCGGCCGTCAGGGAGTAGCGGATCGTGTCGCCTATGCCTTCCGCGAGGAGGGTCGCTATCCCAGCAGTGCCTTTCACGAGCCCGGCAGGGGGAGGGCCGGCCTCGGTCACCCCCAGATGGAGAGGATGATCGAAGGTTTCCGAAGCAAGGCGGTAGGCAGCGATCATGAGCGGGACGCTCGAGGCCTTGACGGATATCTTCACGTCGTCGAAATCAACCTCCTGGAAATACGCGAGCTCGATCTTGGCCGATTCCACCAGTGCCTCCGGCGTGGCTCCGCCGTGGCGCGCTGCCACCTCTGGATGAAGAGATCCGGCGTTCACGCCTATGCGGATCGGGACCCCGCGCGCCTTGGCCTCGCTTGCAACCAGCTTGATCTCGGATGCCTTCCGCAGGTTGCCCGGATTGAGCCTCAGGCCCTGGACGCCGGCTTCCAGGGCCCCAAGCGCCATCTCGTAGTGAAAATGGACGTCGGCCACTATCGGTACCGGTGAGCGTGGAACGATATGGGCAAGCCCTTCGGCGGCTGCAGCTTCGTTGCATGTGCACCGTACGATGTCGGCACCCGCCGCTGCCAGGGCGTAGATCTGCGCCAGGGTGCCGTCCACGTCGGCAGTCTTCGTCGTCGTCATCGACTGCACGGAGATCGGCGCCCCATCCCCTACGGGAACATTCCCGACATTTATACGGCGAGTTCTACGACGTTCCGCTGCCACGAGGGCCGGCCTGCTCACAATGTCCTCCTCCGCTTCCAGCTTCCCGGTGGAACGCCGGCCGGCTCGCGCCGGCCGTCCTGAGGTCGTGTCCTCAGTGCCCTTCGCACCGCTTGCAACCAATACACCATCTTGGTCCATCGAACCTAGCTACCGTCGCCGGTAGGAGACCCGCGAGGAACCACCAGCCCGACAAAGACTCACACCGTCAATGGAATGGGTTGGCAACGGGATGGGTGATGTCAAGATAGAGCGAGGTGAAGAATATGAAACCGAGGAAAACGACCATCGCATAGGCAAGCGGCAGAAGCTTCGCCACATCGGCTCTATAGGGGCGTCCTCGGCGGGAGCGGAGCCGCTCGTAGACGGCCACCACCACATGACCACCGTCGAGGGGGAGCATAGGGAACAGGTTGACGATTCCCACGAAGACGTTGATGGACACTAGGACGATCAGAAGATCTCCCGCGCCGGCCTGGGCTCCCTGGGTAGCTGTGCGTACGGCCCCGTAGATCGACTCGGGCCGCGTGCCACTGCGTGCAGCTCTTGCCGCTGCACGTGCCGAGACAAGGTCATGAAAATAGCTGGCCAGTCCATGTGGCGAAAACACGGTACCAAGGGCGCTGAAGGATTCACCCACAGTGCGACCCAGGTCCACCGCCGACTGGCCGACGGCCACCACCGGATCGCTGTGCACGGGTGCATAGGTGAGCTCTACTCCTATGAGCCCAGGACTGCGCGAGCCCGCCGGCACCGCCTGGTGCCCGTCGAAACGGACCTGGTGCCCGTCAACCGGAGTTATCACGAGCTTCCTCAGGCTTCCATCCTGGCGGACCACCATGGTGACCGGCCGCCCCGGATGGGTGCCGGTCACCTGAGCCACCTCGCCCATCGTCGTCACCTTGCGACCGTCGACGGAGACGATCACATCGCCTGCCTTCAGCCCAGCATGGCGCGCCGGGCTCGGGGGGCCCTGCCAGGTCGTGAGCGCTCCTATCTCGACCGTACCCGGACCGGGAACGCCGACAACGGCGAGCACCGCCCATATGAGCACGAACGCGATGATGAAGTGCATTGCCGACCCCGCCACGGCAACCAGCAGGCGGTTGTGGAACGGCTGCTGGCGATACGCCCGAGGCTCGTCAGCCGGATCGACCTCCTCGAGGTTGCTCATCCCCACGATCTTCACGTAGCCACCCGCCGGGATGGCCTTGATACCGTACTCGGTCTCGCCCTTGTGTATGGACCACAGCTTGGGTCCGAAGCCGAGGAAGTACTCGGTGACCTTCATGTGACTCCACTTG
>JAJZJN010000049.1 GCA_021851165.1 Actinomycetes bacterium | reverse complement strand
CCCGGTGAACAGCACGGGCAGGGGAACCCGCAAGGTGACTCCGAGTCAGAGCCCTAGGGCCAAAGGCGCATCCGTGAACCGCCCGCAGGGCCATGGGCCATCCACATCGGCTGCGGCGTGATGAAAGAGATCACGCCCCGAAGCGGGAATCTCCGGACTTTAGGCCGGGGAGGATGTCAAACTGGTGTCGTGCAAACTCCCCCTCCCCCGGAAGCCCATGGAAGCGAGCTGCGCCCCTCTACCGGCGTCGGCGTGCTCCACCTGTTCTGCCGCGCCTCACCGGACTTCGATGTCCCCCGGGGGATCGCAGCGGTCGAGGGGTCGGTCGGGTCCGGCACGCAGGTCGTGACGGTGGCGATGCTCGGTCATCGTGGAGACGTGGGTTTCATGGCAATTGCCGCCGATCTGTGGGCGCTCCGGGATTTCCAGACCCGAGTTCAGCACGCGGGGCTCGATCCGGTGGATTCCTACGTGTCGCTCACCGAGGTGTCGGAATACTCCGATGGCGTGCCCGATGAGATCAAGCAGGCCCGCCTCTACCCCACCCTGCCGCCCGAGGGGAAGGAGGCCTTCTGCTTCTATCCCATGTCCAAGAGGCGCTCCTCGGCACAGAACTGGTATGCACTCGACTACGAGAAACGCAAGGAGCTCATGTTCGGCCACGGGGCGGTGGGAAGGAAGTTCCGCGGCAGGGTTCTGCAGGTCGTGACCGGCTCCACGGGGCTGGATGACTACGAATGGGGTGTGACTCTGTTCGGTGTGCATCCGGACGACCTGAAGGAGTGCGTCTACCAGATGCGCTTCGACGAGGCATCGGCACAGTACGCAGATTTCGGTCCGTTCTTCACGGGAATGGTTGGAACACCTGCAGAGGTGCTCGGAAGGGCCACGGGGAGCTAATGGCGCCGACCGCCAAGGCCGGTGGTGGAGCCATCGATAACAAAATGGCGGCGCTGGACGACCGCCTGCGCTCCCTGGGCCGGGTCGTCGTGGCGTTCAGCGGTGGTGCCGACTCGGCCTTCCTAGCCTGGGCGGCCATCCGCTCCCTCGGGCATCGGATGGTCCTGGCCGCCACGGCCGTATCCCCTTCCCTCGCACCCGAGGAGCTCGACGACTGCCGGCTGCTCGCCCATGAGTGGGGAATGCGCTGGTGCCAGGTCGCGACCGCCGAGATGAGTGATCCCGCCTATGAGGCGAACGACATGCTTCGCTGCTATCACTGCAAGGGGCATCTCCTCGATGCTCTGGGTCCGCTCGCGGGTCCCCTGTCCGCAACTGTGGTGCTCGGTGTGAACATCGACGATCTCGGTGATCACAGACCCGGCCAGCAGGCTGCCATCGAGCGTGGGGCTGTGTTCCCCCTCGTGGATGCCGGCTTCACGAAGGCAGACGTGCGGGAGGCATCGCGGCGCGCCGGCTTGCGAACCTGGGACAAGCCAGCAGGAGCGTGCCTAGCTTCGCGCCTTCCGTATGGTACCCCTGTGACCTTGGGAACGCTGACCACCGTGGGGCGCGCTGAGTCAGGCCTGCGTGCGCTCGGGTTCCGCCAGGTGAGGGTGCGTCACTACGGTGACCTCGCGCGCATCGAGATCGAGGTTGCCGACATCCCCAGGGTTGTCGAGTACCGGGAGGACGTGATAGCAGTGGTGCGTCGGGCAGGCTACAGATACGTAACGCTTGATCTCGAGGGATTCCGGTCCGGCAACCTGAACCAGGCTCTTGTCATGGCAGGACCGTCACCAGCAGAGAGGCAGGCCAGATGATCGAGGTGAGGGTCAAGCTCACGTTCCCTGAGGAGATGGTGCGCCAGCCCGTGATAGCGCGCCTTGCGCGTGATCATGGTGTCGAGCCGAACATCAGGCGGGCCAATGTCGGCGATCATGAGGGCTGGATAGTCTGCGAGCTCGGTGGGGAGCCTGCGAAGGTGGAGGCTGCACTGGACTGGCTGCGCTCCGAGGGTGTTCGTGTAGACCTGCTTGGTGACCTGGTGGAGAGCTGATGCGGCCTAACCGTTGAATCTGGGCGAGTCCCCCACGGTGCCTTCAGGCATTCCCCGGTTGGTCATCGGGCCTCGACTGGACATGCCAACCTGCAGACGACACCTTGCGTGCCTCGTAGAACACGCAACCCTCCTGGCAGGCGAAGGGCAACTGGTGATTAGCCCCCACCCGGCAGCGCTCCAGCTTCTCCCCGCGCACGGTCGTCTGCATGATGTAGTGACGGCAGTCGTCGTATACGGCCATGAACCATTCTGGCTTATCCGGGGCAGACGGTGTGGGCAGGTGCCAGATGAGCCAGTGCGACACGTGGCGGCAGCTGCGGTAGCGTCACCACCGTGGGTCATGCGCCGTCCACGAGGCAGTTGCTGCGCTGGAGCGAGAGCCTCGCTGCTATCGCACGCACGGGACTCGGCTTCAGCGAGAGCCTCTACGAGCGAGAGCGGTTCGAGGAGGTTCTGCACGTTGCCGCCGATATCAAGGTGACGGCCAGTGAGGGGGCTGGTGGCGTAGAGGACGCCGAGGGCCTAGTCGAGGAGTGGCTTGCCGAGGTCGGCAAGGGGGTGCCCGGGTATGTGACACCGAAGGTGGCCGTCGGAGCTGCTGTCGGCAATGAGAAGGGTGAGCTTCTCCTCATCAAGCGCGCTGACTCGGGGGTATGGCTCTACCCGACTGGCTGGGCTGATGTGGGATATTCCGCTGCCGAGGTGGTGGTGAAGGAGGTGAGGGAGGAGACGGGAATAGAGGTGGAGCCTATGCGCTTGATCGCAGTGCTCGACGGGTTGCGGCTCGGCTTCACCCGGATCCCTCTGTACTCGCTCGTGTTTCAGTGCCGGGTGCTCGGCGGCGAGCTGAAGGCCCACCCCCTCGAGTGCGCGGATGTCGGATGGTTCTCCCCTGACGCCCTACCCGAGCCGCTTGCCGGGGCTGAGCGATGGAGGGACCATGTTTTCAAGGCATTGCGTGGCGAGCCGGTGGATGTTCTCTATGACAACGTGCGCCAGCCGATGTGGAGAGGCGAAGGGGATACCGGCGAAGGGGATACCGGCGGTGAGTGATACCGGCGACGAGATCACCGTCGAGGAGGTGCGGGAGCCGTGCGATGTTACGCCGGAGGTTGTCGGTGCGCTTGGCCAGCTGGTGCCCCAACTCTCCTCGTCGCCTGCTCCGAGTGCTGCTGATGTAGCCAGGATCGTGGGAGGCCAGTGCACCACATTGCTCATTGCACGAAGTGGGGCGGGCAGGGTGGTGGGCTCGCTCACCTTGGTCGTGTTCCGGGTGCCGACAGGCCTCAGGGCGTGGATAGAGGATGTGGTGGTGGATGCCTCGATCAGGGGCAAAGGAGTTGGAGAGGCTCTCGTGCGCAGCGCACTGGATCGTGCTCGCCAGGCGGGGGTGGGGACGGTCGATCTCACTTCGCGACCGAGCCGCGAGGCGGCCAACCGCCTCTACCGGCGGATCGGTTTCGAGACGCGCCAGACCAATGTTTACCGGTATCGTCTGGAACCTGGGCTCTGATCTCTGTCGAGCGGCCCACATGCCACCCGCGGGCTGGAGGACTAGTCTCAGGGCTCGCTGAGGTCGTGCCGAACCGTTCGGGGTCCTGGACGGCGGACTATCACCACGGAGCGCTCCGGGTGGTCCTCGTCTAGGTGGATCTGATGGGTCTCCTCGTCGGCCCGCCCACCCGGAGCTTCCTGAACGATCGCAACCTCGTCGTCGTAGTCGCCATAGAGCGCCTGAGCCAATCCGAGCATGGCAGAGCCGAGCATCCCGCCAGCTCTCGGAGAGGTTGCCCGATCCATGGTGCTGTCAGGGTGGGTACCCTCGCCGTCTCCAGGTGCCCAGCTCGGATCGCCAGTCGAGCAGCTCGGATCGCCAGTCGAGCAGCTCGGATCGTCAGTCGAGCAGCTCGGATCGTCAGTCGCCCGCAGCCATTCGAGCCACTGGTCGTCACTCCACTGCTCGGCATCCTCGGGCGGTCTTGACGTGCTCACTGCGACCACGCTAGCTGGAGCGTCTCGGCCGTGCAGCGCGGCGTTGCTCCGCCGTCCGGGACGCCCAACTAAGATCAGGGCTTCCGCTCGTTGGAGGTGATCCGGTAGATGATGCCCGAGCACGCCGCTTGGCGCGCCATGCGCGCGGCAGCGCGTGATCCATCGGTCACCGGTGCAAGCCTGAAGCCCGGCACCACCCGCAGGGCGCTGGCTCTGGCCGGTCGCTATCGGGGGAAGCTGACGATGTTCCTGATCCTGGTTCTGGCCAATGCTCTGGCCGGGGCAGCTACACCCCTGCTCTATCGGGCGGTGATAGACGATGGGATCGGATCCTCGCCGCCGCGGAGCGCCCACCCCGGGGTGATCATGGTGCTTGCCATAGCGCTTGCAGCTCTGGCAGTGATAGGTGCCGGCTTGGCGCTTGCACAGAGGTACATCTCTGCCAGAGTAGGCGAAGGGATCATCTACGACCTGCGGACGAAGGTATTTGCCCACGTCCAGGCGATGCCGCTGGCCTTCTTCACGCAGTCCAAGACCGGGGCACTGGTGAGCCGGCTGGACAACGATGTGCTCGGTGCCCAGCAGGCATTCACCAGCGTGCTCTCGAATGTGGTTGGCAGCGGCCTGACGGTGGTCATCACCCTGGCGGCGATGCTGTTCCTCTCCTGGGAGATCACGTTGCTTTGCCTGCTGCTGCTCCCCCTGCTGCTGTTCTCCTCCCGCCTCGTCGGTCACAGGCTCCAGCGGATCACTCGTGAGAGTTACAACCTGAATGCCGCGATGACCATCATGACCACCGAGCGCTTCGATGCAGCAGGAGCGCTCCTGGCCAAGCTGTTCGGTCGGCCAAGCGAGGAGGCCGCGACATTTGAGCAGCGCGCCGGCCGCGTCCGTGACATCGGCGTGACCTCAGCGCTGTATTCGCAGGGGTTTCTAGTGTCGTTGACGCTGGTAGCGTCGCTCGCGGCAGCCCTCGTGTACGGGCTCGGAGGCCACATGGCTGCTCTCGGCATCCTGTCGGTCGGGACCATGGTCGCACTGGCCAGCTACTTGAACAGGCTCTTTGCTCCGCTTACAGCGCTTTCCAATGCTCCGGTGACCGTGATGAGCGCTCTGGTGAGCTTCGAGCGGGTGTTCGAGGTCCTGGACTTGCCGCCCCAGGCTGTGGATCGTCCCGGTGCCCGGCCGTTGCCCCGTGGTCCCTCGGCCGGCGCGTTGAGCGTGGAGTTCGAGCATGTGAGCTTTGCCTATCCGTCGCCATCGGAGGTGTCGTTGGCATCCCTGACGCCTGGGAGCACCCTCGAGTCCGGTCCCAGACGTGAGGTGCTCCACGACGTGTCGTTCATAGTCGAGCCCGGTCAGACAGTGGCGCTTGTCGGTCCATCGGGGGCCGGCAAGACCACCATCTCGCATCTGGTGCCCCGCCTGTACGACGTGGACGGCGGGGCAGTTCGCGTCGGAGGCACCGATGTGCGGGACATCACGCTCGAGTCGCTGCGCTCGGCTGTCGGGATGGTTACCCAGGATCCGCATCTGTTCCACGACACCATTCGCGCCAATCTCCTCTACGCGAGACCCGAGGCCAGTGACGAGGAGATCTGGAGCGTGCTCGGTGCGGCACAGCTCGGCGAGATGGCAGCCAACCTTCCTGAAGGTCTCGATACCGTGGTCGGCGATCGTGGGTACCGGCTCTCGGGCGGGGAGAAGCAGCGCGTGGCCATAGCGAGGGTGCTGCTGAAGGCACCGGCGGTGGTCCTGCTCGACGAAGCTACCTCGCACCTGGACTCGGAGTCGGAACAGGCGGTCCAAAGGGCGCTGTCATCGGTCCTGGTGGGACGCACGGCACTCGTCATTGCACATCGCCTGTCCACGGTGCTTGCTGCAGACGAGATCCTGGTCGTGTCGGGGGGGAGGATCGTCGAGCGTGGCCGCCACGACGAGCTTGTCGCCCTCGACGGCCTTTACGCGGAGCTTTACCGGACCCAGTTGCTCGGAGAGGGGCCGGAGGCTCCGCTGGTCCCACCTTCTGGCTGATGGCCCGGCTTGTCGCGCCAGGCCTGCTCTGCTCTGAAGAGGACCTCTCGTAGGGGCAGGCCTGTGCGTGATGCCACGGCGGCAGCGTCAGCCTGCTCTATCTTCACCCGGCCGGGGCTCACCTTGACCCTCACGGGCAAACCTTCGACAATGACGTTGCCGGTGTCGCGCGGCGATGGCCACCGCTGTGCCGTCACGGCACGTACTCCGAGCGTGCCGGTCTCCCTGCGGACAATGTCCCGGACCATCGTGCCCATTGACGGGTCGACCAGGACGCTCAGGATATGAGCGGGCCGGCCCTTCTTCATCACGATCGGCGTTATCCATGCGTCGTTGACACCGGCATCGAGAAGCTCGGACACGGCGTGGGACAGGACCTCGCCGGTAGCGTCGTCCAGGTTCGTCTCGATGAGCAGCATCGGCTGGCCCTCCAGGCCTCCCAGGCTGTCCAACCCGTCCAGGCCTTCAGCGCCTTCGAGGTCCCCAGAGCCACCCGGGCCAAGCGAGGCACCGACGGCGCCGGCGGTGGTCCCGATGCGCTCACCCAGGACCACCTGAGTACAGTTCGGGATATCCGCTAGCTCCCGGTTCCCGGCACCGAAGCCAGTTGCCGATACCGTCATGCGCGGCAGGGGTCCGAACGAGATGGAATTGGCTGCCAGCAGAGCGGCCCCGGTTGGCGTCGTGAGCTCTGCGGCGATCGGTCTTCCGTAGGTGGGGGCTCCTCGCAGCAGCTCGACTACTGCTGGTGCCGGGTTGGGCAGCAGGCCGTGGGAGGTGCGGACCATTCCGGTGCCTGTAGCCACTGCCGAGGCATGGACCTCGTCTACACCGAGCACCTCGAGCGCAGCGGCGGTGCCCACGATGTCGATGATGGCGTCGTGGCCGCCTACCTCGTGGAAGTGGACCTGGTCGGCTGCCCGGCGGTGCAGACGGCCCTCGACCTCGGCCAACCTGGCGAACGTGGCGAGAGAGCGTCTTCGCACACGCTCGGGCAGCCGGGCCTCTTCCAGGATGCCGACGATATGAGAGTGGGTTCGCACTACGCGGTCGTCGGCTACCCGCACAGAAACCGCCGTTGCCGCGATCCCGCCCCTCGTAACAGGTGATGCGGCAAGCTCCCATCCTCCAAGCGGGAGACGTTGAAGGAGGCTGGTCACCTCGTCAAGCTCTGCCCCCGCATCGAGCAGGCTACCGAGCGCCATGTCCCCGGCGATGCCCGAGAAGCAATGGAACCAGGCCAAGCGGCGATCCGGCCCGCCTGCCCTCACTCGTTCGCCTGTGCTGACAGTCGGGTACACGGTCTCAGGGCATCATCCTGGCTATGGCACATGCAGCGCCGAAGCCGTTATCGATGCCGACCACGGTCAATCCTGCCGCACATGACGAGAGCATGGCCAGCAGTGCCGTCACGCCCTGGAACGAGGCGCCGTAGCCGGTAGATACGGGCACGGCTACCACGGGGGCCGGCGTGATTCCACCGACCAGGCTCGCGAGGGCACCCTCCATGCCTGCCACGACGACGACCGCGTCCGCGGATGCGAGCTCGTCCAGTGAGGCGAGCAGCCGATGGACCCCTGCAACCCCGCAGTCGGCCAGCAGGGTCGGGTGGAGCCCGAACGCGTCGAGGGCGGCCTTGCACTCGGCTGCCACAGGCAGATCTGCGGTGCCTGCCGTTATGAGCAGGACCCTGGCGGGGCGGGCAGGGGCGGGGCGCCAAGCCACGGTGGCCAGCTGGGACGCCGATACAACAGTTCCGTTCTCTGTCAACGCTGGGGTGGTTTCGGTTACGGTACCGCCGGGGTTTGCCTCTGTGGCAGCGGCCACCTGCTCGGGTGATGCCCGCGTGAGCAGGACGGGAGCCCCTCCAGGGGTCGGCATGTGGTCTCCTAGCAGTTCCGAGACGATGGCGGCGCACTGCTCGGGCGACTTGCCGGGCGCGTAGACAGCCTCACCGGTTCGCTGCCGCAGGGAGCGATGGTGGTCGACGCGGGCGAGTCCGCGGTCGGCGAAGGGAAGACGGCTGAGGGTGCCGACCGCGTCGTCAGGGGTGATGACACCGCTGCGGATGTCGTCCAGGAGCCGGCGTAGGGTGATCTCGTCCATCGGTGGCCACTATCCTGCCCTGATGTGCGAGCACATGCGACCCAGCGAGACGCCGGAGCTGGCGGACCCGCAGTAGCCTTCCTCGGGCCTGCGGGTACGTTCAACGAAGAAGCACTGCTTACCCAGGCTGATTATGCGGCGGCGCGCATGGTTCCCATGGCGTCGCTAGCAGAGGTGCTCGAAGCCGTCAGCCGGGCAGAGGTGGGGATCGGCTTCGTCCCAATCGAGAACTCGATCGAGGGTACCGTGAACGCGACCCTTGACAGCCTCGTGTTCGACGTGGACCTCCTCGTGCAGCGCGAGGTGGTGCTCGATGTCCATCTGAACTTGATGGCCCCTCCGGGGGCCTCGCTCGGGTCCATCCGCCGGGTCGCCTCGTTCCCAGTGGCTACGGCGCAGTGCCGGGCTTTCCTGGCCGAGCACCTACCTGGAGCCGAGCTGGTCGCCACCAACTCGACAGCAGAGGCGGCACGACTGATCGGTGAGCAGCGCCAGTTGCATACGGCGGCCGTGGCTCCGCGCCTGGCGGCCGAGTTGTACGGGCTGGAGCTACTTGCCACTCAGATCGAGGACCATCCGGGCAACCAGACACGCTTCGTGGCCGTTGCCAGGGAAGGGGTTCCGGCACCTACCGGCCATGACAAGACCAGCATCGTGTGCTTCCAGGGCGATGACCGCCCGGGGAGCCTCCATGGGATTCTCGGGCAGTTCGCGGCTCGCAACCTGAATCTCACGAAGCTCGAGTCGCGTCCCACCAAGCGTGGGCTCGGCGACTACTGCTTCATAATCGACCTCGAGGGTCACATCGCAGACGAGGTGGTTGCCGATTGCTTGCGCGACCTCCATGCCGAGCTTGCCGGGGTCAAGTTTCTCGGGTCGTATCCTGCGGCCGGACCCCATGGTCCCCTCCGCAGAGCCGAAGCGGCCGAGGCGTGGCGCAACGCCGATGCATGGGTGAGGTCACTGCGCTCCCAGGTCCAATCATCCGGCCAGGGCTAATCTTGGTCGGCAAATAGGAGGGATGGCAGAGCGGACGAATGCGAGGCTCTTGAAAAGCCTTGGCCCACAAGGCCCGGGGGTTCGAATCCCCCTCCCTCCGCCAGGGAGTTCATGAAGCCGAGCCCGCCGTGCCGGTCCTCTGCAGGGATTCGCAGTACAGTGGCGAGCTAGCGTGGGCTGTGCCCCTGATGAGCGTAGACGAGCTCCAGGACTTCCTGGCTCAGTCGTTTCCTGGCGCGCCCACGCCCTTCGTCGTCTGCGAGGCCGCCAACTGGGGAGTGAGGCTCCGCCTTCCCGTGACGGAGGCCCATGAGCGTCCGGGCGGGACGGTATCCGGGCCGGCTCTGATGGCGCTGGCAGATTGCGGAGCATGGCTCGCCATCGTGGCCCAGATCGGACCGGTCGCCCTGTCGGTGACGACCAGCCTCCACATCGACTTCCTCCGCAAGCCGTCGATGGTCGATGTCGAGGCCGAGGGCAGGCTGCTGAAGCTGGGTCGCCGCCTCGGAGTTGTCGATGTCACGATGCGCTCGGTTGGCAGCGAGGACATCGTGGCCAAGGCGCAGGTTACCTACTCGATACCTCCACGCTAGATGTCCAACCTGGACCTGCAGGCCTGATCCCGCTGGTGGCCGTCTCCGTGCCGTCGTGGTGGATCAGATAGGCCTCGTAGCCGTCGATATGAGCGAACCAGCCGATCCCGGCTGTGCCTGCCACGGTCAACGCTGTCGCCAGGGCGTCGGCCAGCGCCAGGCTTGGGCCTACGACGGTTGCGGAAGCGGCGCGGCTGTGGGCCAGTCCGCTGTGCGGGTCGACCAGGATCGGCCCGCGCTCGTAGGTACCCGACGTGGCCACGGCATCACCGGTCTGGATCACGCACCTGAGCCTCGTGGGGTCCCACGGGTCTCGGATACCTATTCGCCAGTAGCGGTCAGGCGCGGGCGTGCCGAAGGTGGCCAGGTCGCCGCCGACGTTGAGCATTGCGCCACCGATCCCAGGGTGTCGCATCAGGTCGAGGGCGTTGTCTATGGCCCATCCCTTGACCAACCCGGTCGGATCCACACCGCCCGGCATCGCCCACGGGTCGAACCAGCCATCGGACATCTCTTTCGCCATCCTGCACAGATCGAGGACCTCGATGACCTCATCGGGGACTTCGCTCATCGAGATCTCGCCACGGCGTAGCCGGCTCAGGGGAGTGTCGGGATTCCACGTGCTGAAAATCTGGTCTGCATGGTGAAGGAAGGCGCGTGAGGGCGCCAGCATGACTTGAATCTGGTCGTCGGGGAGCTCCCGGGCATGGACGGCGAACGACGCGACGGTTCCCATGACCGGTTCCACGCAAGACTTGATCCGCCATCCACCGGTCTCGACGCGCGAGCCAGCCGCCCATCCACCGGTCTCGACGCGCGAGCCAGCTGCCCATCCCGAGGCGGCAGTTCTCATTTGAAGTGCAGCTTGTCGAGTGCGGACTGCAAGGACATCGCATATGCCTCGCTGGTGTACGTGGCACCAGATACACCGTTGATACGTGCGCTCTGGGCAGAGAGCACCTGGGAGCGGAGCATCGGGATCACCTGGGACGCGATGCTTCCCGAGTACGAGTCGGCCACTTGGATGTCGGGGACCGACACGGCCGTGATCCTCCTGCTGCTCACCGTTACCCTGACGGCCAACCTCCCGTATCCGTACTGTTCGAGCGCTCCTGTGGCGCTCAGAGATCCCGCTGATGCCCTGGAGGTCGATCCCGATGGCAGCGATGAGCCACTCGGCGAGCGGCCACCGTGTGTCTTCGGGGTGGTCCGGCCGCCGGCTGCGGCCTGCGATGCGAGTAGGGACTTGAGCGTGGTCGAGCGGCTCGAATGAAATCCGATGACCCCGGCAAGGCCGGCGATGGTGCTTGCTGCGAGGATAGGGATGCGTCGCATGTCCTGGCTTCCTGGTCTCTAGAGGCTGAATGCTTCATGGTGGACGAGCTCTCTTGGGACGCCGAGGTGCCTGAGGGCTCCGGTGACACTGTGGACGAATCCCTCTGGCCCGCAGACGTAGACATCGCGACCGGTTATGTCCGGCACCAGGCTCGACAGGGTCGCCTCATCCAGTGCGACCTCGCTGCGCCGGCCGATTATCTCGTGCAGCGCTCCACGGCGGTGCTTGACCAGCGCTGCCAACTCGTCGCGGAACACGATGTCCTCGGGCCGTGATGCCCTCACGATCACTACTGGGCGCGCTCCACCAGACCCACCCGGCATGTCCTCGAGCAGTGATCGAAGAGCAGTGACGCCTATGCCACCGGCGATGAGAGCTGCCCTGCGTCGCCGCTGTGAGTGCTTCGTGAACGCACCGTAAGGCCCTTCGATCATGACACGTGTGCCAGGTGCCAGATCGGCCATCGCCCTGGAGTGGTCCCCGGCATCCTTCACGGTCAACCGGACGTAGGAAGGCTGGGGCAGTGCCGACAGCGAGTATGGATGGGCTTGCCACCATATTCCGTGGGCCAGGAAGCGCCACAGCATGAACTGCCCACCCGAGACACGGAGACGGTCCAGGTTGCGGCCCGAGCAGATGACCGAGACCACGCCGGGAGCCTCTTGCTGCACGGCGACCACACGGAGGCGGTACCGGAAGCTACGCCAGATGGGTAGGCCCACCCTGTAGGCGAGGACGACGCCTGCACTCGCCAGCCATGCCAGTGACCACACTGCGCGGGCCAGCGGGTGGCCGACGAACGATGGTCCGAGGGCTATCTGGTGCATGAAAGCCAGCGCCAGGGCCATGTACATCCATAGGTGGATGGTCCACCACGCTTCACGAGGGATTCTCTGGCGTACTGCACGGATGGAGACCAGGCCTATAGCGGCCATGAGGGCGAACCCGATGATCGCTGTGAGCATGTCGGGGTAGGACTTGATGAAGGTTCCCACCTGGTGCATGAAGCCTGCCTTGGCAGCTTGGGCATAGCCGATCGTGGTCATCACCACGTGAAGCGTGATGAGAGTGAGCGGCCAGGGGGCAAGCATTCGATGCCAGCGGATCAGCCGGTCCTGGCCGACTGCATGCTCTATGGCGGGGATCCGGCTTACGAGCAGGACCATGACGAGGGCGAGGTAGGTGCCCACGAGTGCCGTCAGGTTTCCGGCGAACATCCATATCCCACCGGTGGCGACGAGCTCGGAATGGGTCTCAGCCGTGAAGGCAAGGCCGGTGGTCGCACCGAGGCCGATCCCGGCGATGCCTGCAGCGAGGTCCACCACCCATGGCCTGGGGGGCTTGTCCGGTAGCGGTTCCGGCCGCACTGAGCGCTTCGTGCCCCGGCGGTCGACGCCAAGCGATGGATCGAAGGTGACTGCCACCGCCGTATTGTGTTCGGTTGCCATTGGAGATGGCTGTGTCCAGGATAAGAGAGAGCTGATAACCGGCACCCGTGTTGCCCCGCCGACCTGCCGCTGCAGTGCAGGCGAGCAACGGCGCTACATGGGCGTGCTGCTCCTCGCCAAGATCGACGCTATGGCGCTCCCCGACAAGACCGACGGCGAGGAGGTGCTGCTCAGCGCGGCGCCGGGGCGAGCGACACGGCGCACGGGCTCGGTGCGGACACCTTGGGCGGACTGGTCGAGCGGTACCGGCGGTGAAAACCGTGTATGATCTTTGTATGCGCACAAGGGAGCGGATCACCGTCTCGGTTCCAAGCGCCGTTCTGGACGTGGCGCGACGAGATGTAGAGGCAGGAGCGGCTGCATCGATCAGCGCATGGCTCAGTGATGCAGCCGAAGACAAGGCGCAAAGCGAGACTCTCACAACGGTCTTGAGCGATCTGCTCCAAGAAGCGGGGGGCCCCTTGAGCGACGAGGAGCGGGCGTGGGCGATCTCAGTACTCAAGGGATAGTGCTCGACGCCGGTGCGCTGATCGCAGTCGAGCAACACGACCGCTCCGTGCTGGCACTCTGTTTGGTGACCGTAGAGGGCGGTGGGCCGGTGATCGTACCGGTCGGTGTCGTGGGCCAGGTGTGGCGCAGCGGATCACGCCAGGCACCGCTGTCGCGTCTGCTGGGTGCCCACGGCACGATCGTAGAACCACTTGATCTCCCAGTAGCCAAGCTGGCCGGAGCGCTGTGCGGGCATGCGCGGACCAACGATGTGCTCGATGCCACTGTCGTGATCGCTGCTCGTCGACACCAGGCTCGGGTGGTCACCAGCGACGGCGCCGACATCCGGCGCCTCGACGAGAGCTTGTCGATCATCGACTGCTGATCAGCGGCCGCTTGCCCGCGATCTCACAGCGGTCGAACAGGAGAGGAGCCCCGAGAATGGGTGCAGCATGAGTGACCACTATTGCTCACTCGGCTGCAACGGAGGCTAGACTACAAATGCTCCGGTTCGGCCCAGAGTGTGGCCACAGCCGGGTATTCAGCGATGGCCTACTCAGGAGGTGACTGATGCGGAAACGACCACGAAGTCGCACCCATCACACCTCGCGCCAGGCCCGCTGCTGATCTGATCCGGCCCTAGGGCTGCTCTCTCACCTGCTTGCAGTAGCGGCAGCCGGGCGCGTTGCAGACCGCCCGTTGAACTTCCCATACGAAGGAGGTGAGAGTCGTGCGCGACCTCGAATTGCTCAAGTACGGCGGCACAGCCTCAGCGGCCGTGGACCAGCCGGCCATGGATCGGGCTGGCCAGGATGGCGGCACCGAGGAAGAGAGCGTCATCCGGGGTGCGCTCGGCACCCTGAGGGGTGGCCAGATGCCCAACCGCCCGGCATATGTTCGCAAGCTAGTGGCGTTCCTTGCGATCATGGGACCAGGCCTCATTGTCATGGTGGGCGACAACGATGCGGGTGGCATCACGACGTATGCACAGGCGGGACAGGCCTTCGGCGTGAGCCTGCTGTGGCTGTTCCCGTTGCTGCTCGTGGTGCTCTACGTGGCGCAGGAGATGGTGGCGCGCCTCGGATCGGTTACCGGCGTGGGCCACGCGCGGCTCATCCGTGAGCGCTTCGGACGATTCTGGGCGGCATTCTCGGTGTTCGACTTGTTCTTGCTCAACTTCCTCACACTGCTCACGGAGTTCATCGGGATCGACATGGGCATGTCCTACTTCGGTGTGCGTCCGGTGGTGTCGGTGCCAATCTCCGCAGTCGCCATGATCGGGATAGTCCTAACTGGCAAGCTGTACCGCTGGGAGCGCTACATGCTCCTGCTGATCGTGGTCAGCCTGCTCGTCATCCCGCTCATGCTCCTGGCGCCTGTCGACTGGGCATCAGTTGCGCATGCGACTGTGGTGCCGTCGGTTGCTGGAGGCCTGAGCTCGACGGCGATGATCTTCATTATCGGGATCATCGGAACCACTATTGCCCCGTGGCAGCTGTTCTTCCAGCAGAGCAATGTGATCGACAAGAAGATCGGCACCCGCTGGACTAACTACGAGAGGGCAGACACGCTGTTCGGGTCGGTCGTCACGAACGTTGCCGGGGCTGCTGTGCTGATAGCTGCGGCGTTCGCGTTTGCCGGTACGGCCATGGCGGGTAAGTCATCCAATGCGCTGGCTCTGGCGCAGGGTTTCGGCCATCACCTAGGCCCGGAGGCAGGTGCGATCTTTGCCGTAGTGCTGCTGGAGGCGGCGATGATCGGGGCCGCGACTGTAACGGTGTCCACCTCGTATGCCCTGGCCGACATGTTCGGGCTCAAGAGCTCACTTGACACTCATGTCCGTCGTGCCAAGGGTTTCTACGCATCCTACGCGGCACTGGTGGCGGTTGCGGCAGGGATCGTTCTCCTGCCGCATCTGCCGCTTGGGCTCATCAACCTGGGTGTGCAGGTGCTCGCTGGAGTCCTGCTACCGAGCGCGCTGGGATTTCTCGTGCTTCTGTGCAACGACACCGAGCTGCTCGGTCCCTGGGTGAACTCCCCGTGGCTGAACGTGCTGGCCAGCCTGATTGTGGGCACGCTGCTGCAGCTCTCCCTGGTGCTCACGCTGGTGACGGTGTTTCCGCAGGTCGACGTTACCGTTGTCACCATTGTGACCGGTTTGCCGGTGCTCTTGGCGACCATTGCCGTAGCGGTGGTCCAGAGGAGGAAGGCGGGACGCTGGACGGTCCCCCCTCAGGAGATCGAGAGGCGCCGGGCCTGGGTGTCGTCACCGGAGGTGCTGCTGCACCGACCACCGATGTCCAAGGGCCGCAAGGCTGTGCTCGGCGTGCTGCGAGGGTACCTGGTGGTGGCCATGGTGCTCACCGTCGTGAGCTTCGTGCATCTGGCCCGCTGAACTGTGCACCGCCGGAAGGTGGGCCAGGTCCTGTGGTTCGAGGTTCAAGAGCGTCTGGTCGACCCTGCTGCGAGCGAGATAGCCGCCGGAGGATGTTCCGTATCCTGCCTGGAGCGACATCAGGCGACCTTGCGGCCGTCGAGCGGTGAGGAGATTCAGCGCGGCCCGGACAGGTCGGCTGGCCGGTACGACCACAGTTCGCTGTGGACGGCGACCGGGGGGGCACCGTCGTGTTGGGCCCCGGCGCCCCTGTGGCCATGGGCGAATGCCGGTGACGTGGTCCAAGCGGCGAACGACGCCTCGTCACGCCAGCGTGTTACCACGAGCCATGTGTCACGGGTGTCGGTTGGCTGGAGCAGCTCGAAGCCCTCGAAGCCGTCGGCCCCATCCACGGCACCGGCGCGCTTGGCAAAGCGTCTCGCGAGCTCGTCACCAGAGCCGGCGGGCACCGTGATGGCGTTGATCTTCACTACGGTCATGCCCCGATCATTCCACAGCAAGAGCCGTTGGAAACGGTCGGACCCGGGGTGCCGCTCGGGCCAGCGAACCGCTCGGGCCATCGAACCGCTCGGGCCATCGAACCGCTCGGGCCATTGAACCGCTCGGGCCATCGAACCGCTCGGGCCATCGTGCTCAGATACGTATGTCATGCATGAAAGCGATCGACCCGACCGGCCCCCATGCCAGCGCCACGACTCCCGCGATCAGCACCAGCCCCACCAGATGCTCTTGCCATCCGCCGGTCCTGCCGAGCACTGGTAGGGAAAGTTGCCACCGTGACGGCCACATCAGGGGAACCCCACGGCTGGTGATCATGTCTCCGACGAGATGCAGTGCTACGCCGGCCGTCACGGCCCACCAGCACCATGCGATACCGCTGTAGCGCCAGACTGCCCATGCACCTGACGCACCAATTGCAACAGCGAGTGCGTGGCCCGGCCTTATCCCAACCGGCAGCAGCGCTCTGGCGGTGATCGCATAGGTGATCGCGAGGGGGACGACACTGAGCGGGGCACCGTCGCCCAGCGGCACTCGGCCGGCGAGGAACACTGCCAGGCCGGCGGCACCGGCGGCAAGCAGGCTGTGGGTGGCCTGCCTATGGCCGCCTGCAAGCTTGCCGGTGAGCCAAGCCACTATTCCGGACAAGGGCTCGGCCATGCGAGCCACGCTGGAGCCGGTCTCGTCGAGATCGGGAAGCAGCGAAGCGCCCGCCACGCATCCTGTGATTGCGAGCAACTCCGATGGCCCGACGCCCGCCATGCGCCCCACTCCGAGGGTTACCAAGGCCGCAAGGCTCGCGTGATCGCGGCCAATCACGGTTGGATCCTGCCGGGGCTGGCGAGCGGACGTGGCGAGGTATGGTTGGAGCGTCGTCGCGGTGCGCTGTGCATGGCACCATCTTCGTGAAGAGGTGTATCACACTATGACCCTGGCGTTCGCTGTCGTGTTCGGGGTGTTCGTGGTAGCCCTCGTCGTGCTTGTGGTGCTCATCGTCCGCTGGGCGCTGAACAGGGACCGTGCTGCTCGCGAGAGGCAATCGGGCGGGGATCTATCGTAGAGCCGGACGTGTTCGGTGACGCGCTTTGCTGGAGGCGCATCACGGCCTGTTCGCTTGCTCCCGTTACCGCTATGAGCTTGCGCCGGCTCAGGTGTCCTGATCGTACCGTGACCTGGCGCTGTGGGATCCCGAGTGTCGCTGCGAGGAACGTGACGACCGCCTCGTTGGCCTTTCCTTCACGAGCCTGCTCACGGACCCGGATCTTCAAAGCATCGCCATGGCGGCCGGCGAGCTCTGTCCGGCTCGCACCGGGCTGGACATGTACCACGATGACGGCCTCGGCAGCGGCTCCTGTCGCGGTTCCTGCAGCTCCATGCGTGCCCTGTAGGCTGGGTCGGCCCTGGTGCTGCAGGCCGTGTCGTGCTTGCACGTCTCGGGTAGCACGGGCAGCCTGGGCCTGTTGCTGTTGTCTCGAAAGTGCCTTCTTGACGCCCATGGTTACAGAGGCTAGCCACGACAGCCGGTCGCAGGCACCGGTCACATACGTCAGTCACAGGGGCTTGCCGGCGGTGTCGGGCACACGTGCCTGGCGAGCTCATAGGAGGTGGTTGTGGACAGCGACATCCAGGTGACCGGTCCGGCCGGGTTCTATGGCAACGTGGCAAGTGCCGGGATCAAGGACGCCTCGCTCGACTTCATGCTGGTCGCATCAGAGCTTCCTTGCACGGCTGCGGGGGTGTTCACGCGAAGCCGTTTTGCCGGATCGTGTGTCCAGGTGAGCCGGGCTCACCTGGCGAGCGGGAGTCCCCGAGCAGTGGTGGCTTTGTCGAAGAACGCCAACGTAGCCACCGGTGCCACCGGCTACGGCGATACCCTGAGGGTCGTCGGCGGGGTGGCCACAGCGCTCGGGATCCCGAACGAGGAGGTGGTGATTGCCGCCACCGGCGTGATCGGGAGGCGCCTACCCATGGACAGGATCGACGCGCATCTGGCAACGCTGCCGGAGCACCTGGGCCCGGTCGACTTCGAAGCGGCATCGCGGGCGATCATGACTACCGACACCGTGAACAAGCTGGTCGTGGAGCATGTAGGCGATGCCACTGTCGTCGGGATAGCCAAGGGCGTGGGCATGATAGCTCCCGATATGGCGACCCTGCTGGCGTTCTTCTTCACCGACGCAGGTGTGCCCGGCAAAGACCTGTCCCCTTCGTTCAGGAGGGTGGTCGACAAGACCTTCAACTGCCTGAGCATCGATACGGACACCTCCACCAGCGACACGGCCCTGGTGCTGGCGAACGGGGCAGCCGGCCCGGTCGACCCAGGCGAATTCGAGCAGGCGCTATGGCGTGCTGCCTCCAGTCTGGTGAAGAAGATCGCTCGTGACGGCGAAGGCGCGACCAAGCTGCTCGAGGTCAGGGTGGACGGCGCCCGTGACGGTGCCCAGGCGAAGCGCGTGGCCCGCCTCATAGTCGACTCCCCCCTCGTCAAGACTGCCGTACACGGTGCAGATCCCAACTGGGGGCGGGTTGCCATGGCCGTGGGAAAGGCCAGCGACGATCTGGACATCGACCCTGAGCGAACGATAATCCGGTTTGGCACGATGGAGGTCTATCCTCGAGTCCTCGGTCCAGCCGACCTGGGCAAGGTCGCCGAGCTACTCGCCCGTGACGAGGTAACTGTCCATGTGAGCCTGCAGATAGGGGATGGCGATGCCACTGTCTGGGGGTGTGATCTTTCCGAGGAGTACGTCCACATCAACGCCGACTACACGACTTGAGCGCTCGGGAGCACGACCGTTCCACGGTGAGCCAAGCGGTCGGCAGCCATCGTTGCTCAGGGCGCCGGCTTCACGCCCCGGACGAGGACGTCCAGGGCAACCCCACCACCGTCGGGGCC
>JAJZJN010000048.1 GCA_021851165.1 Actinomycetes bacterium | reverse complement strand
CCCTCGCCCCTCGCCCCTCGCCCTCGCCCCTCGCCCCTCGCCCCTCGCCCCTCGAAGAATGTCCTATCCTGGACAAAGACCACCCGCTAGGTGCAAGGCTCAGTCCAAATGCCGCTTCTGGGGACAAACCCGTTGGCAAACCCGTTGGCAAACCCGGGCCACACGCTGGGGCTGGCTCACCTTGCCGCGGCATCCAGCAGGACACGGGGCCCCTGGGCCTACCAGCTCCACCCGGTCGCATGGCTGCTGGTCCTGGCTCTCGGCTTGCCGTACCTAGCAGCCCTGCACCATCTGAGGCGTCTCAGCCGACGTGCCGACAGGGACACAAGCGCGGGCAAGGCTTGGGATCGCCTCTATACCCCGAGCACCAGGCAGATCCTATCGTTTGCTTCAGGCCTGCTCGCTTTCACACTGGCCGTATCATGGCCACTGGCCGACCTGGCCGCCCACTGGTCCCTGACAGCCCTTCTTGCACAGCGACTGCTGATAGTGCTGGCTGCCGCACCCCTGATGATCGTAGGCCTATCCGATCGGATGCTGTCCAGGATCACCCGACCGGCACCGATCGATGCCGCCGTCGAGGTGCTTAGCCGGCCCGCTGTTGCAATCGTCTTCTTCGCCGTGGTGTCGATAGGAACTCTCCTCACACCAGCGGTCGCGGCCCAGAGCTCGTCGGCACTGGCAAGGTATGCGATCGACCTGCTGCTTCTCGCTGCAGGTGTAGTGCTGTGGACACCCGTGATCAGGCGGATACCAGGCGCACACCACCCAGGCTCAGCAGGAACAGCTGCCTACCTGTTCGTGCAATCAGTCCTGCCTAATTTTCCAGCTGTGGTGTACGTGCTGGCGCGGCACCCCTTCTACCCTGCTTTTGCTGGATCCCATATAGCTATCGGCATATCCCCCCTGAGCGACCAACAGCTCGCAGGCATCCTCGCCAAGGTGGCAACGCTGCCTGTTCTGTGGAGCGCGGCGTGGGTCGCATTGGCCCGAGGGCAGCGGGCCGCTGCCAAGGACGTAGACGACCCCCCTCTCACATGGGAGCAGGTTGAGAGGAGCCTGGAGCGAGCGGGGCGGAGGGAACGGCGCCTTGAGATGCGCTCACGACTGCGATCCTCGGGCCAGCGGCACCACAGTGCAATTCCGCGGTTGCCTGCCTCACGCGCGCCCGATTCGCCTGACATACCAGACGATCGGCATCGACTGGGCTGAGGCCTGAATCCGACGGGCACGACAGGCGCGCTGGAAGATTATCCCGCTCGCAAGTCGAGCAGTACCTTGCCGAAGCCCTCTCTCCTGCTAACCCGATCCAGTGCCTCCTGTGCCCGTGTCAAGGGCAGCGGCTCCTGCGTTACGATCGTCAGTCGGCCTTGGCTGACGGCATCGAGTGCACGGCCAACGGCGTCGCGCAACCGATCCTGGGACTCCGCCATGCCGCCATATCCATACCAGGTTATGCCTTTACGGTAGATCGCCTGCAGGTCTAGCTCGCCGCTCACACCAGCAGATGTCCCGTAGGACACCAATCGACCACCCATTCCCAGCGCGTGGACAGCCACGGCCGTCCAGGCGTCTCCGAGCGAGTCGAGCACGACCGTCGGCTCGACATGCCCGAATAGCATGCGTGAGAGGTCTTCAGGCGTGGCGGCAATGATCGGGACCGCTCCGCGCTGCTCGATATTGATCGCCTTGCCCTCCGATGTCGTCTGTCCCCATACTGCGATGCCGCCGGCGCTCAGCAACGAGCATGCCGCCGAGCCGACTGCCCCCGACGCGCCGAGCACCAGCACCCTGTCATCGCGGCCCGCGCGAGCCAGATCGTCCACCACACGGATAGCCGTGGAGCCCACGACCCCACAGGCCGATGCCACCTCTTCGGGAACCCCGGCCGGCACCTCGACCAGGGCAGTGGCCGGTAGCAACGCTGCCGAGCTCCACGTCCCGTCACGCACGATCCCGACTCCGCTGCCGAACACGACGACCAGCCTTCCCTCGTGTTCTCCGACCCCTTCCACCCCAAGAGTGCGCGGATAGGCGGCATCGCCACCAACCCGCCCTGCGAGGACGTAGCCATCCAGAGGATTCACCCCGGCCATGGACATCTCGACCACAACCTCGCCGTGGCGCGGGTCAGCCAGGTCCACTTCGTCCAGGAACACACCCCCACCAGGGCCGTGCATCCGGGCAGCTGTCACCTTGCGGCTCATGAGACCTCCAGGACTACATCCGAAATCAACTCACCCGGTCCAACCAGTGCCTCCACACGCTTCAGCCGTTCCGGCTGTGCCTTGCGTTGGACAAGAGCCACCACGCAGCGACGACAACCATACCCACCTCGGCTGCCCCTGCCACAGCCGCAGCAGTCCTGCTTGCCGACTCGTGAAAGCCGAGGAGGCCGACCGTGATGCTCGCGAGGTAGGCAGCAAATGTGCCTCCGGCGAATACTGCCGAGCCCGTCATGACGGCGGTTGTCACGGGCGACGACCTGCGGGCCATCACCAGAGCCACTGCGAGGAGCCACGAGATCACAACGTTGGCCATGAACAGCGGCCCGATCGACGGGATATAGCTGTAACCCGTCAGCCAGAGGTCGAGGTGGACGGCCCCAACTATCACCAACGCCAATGCGCCCAGAAGGCGCGGCAGCAGGTCACCCAGTGGCCGGGGCACCACTCAATGCCTAGGCACGTACCCGCCCTGGCCCATCGATGCGCTCTCGAAGGGATCTGCCGACTCGTCCACACCACCTCGTACCTCGGTGATCCAGTCGAGGCGACCGCGCAATATCCTCTCCACCCCGCCCTGGAGAGTCGATGACGAGATAGCACATGAGGAGCACGCACCCCTCAGTTCCACCTCCACCTCCCCCGTCGTCACATCAAAGCTCACCAGTTCGAGATCACCCCCATCTGCCTGCACCGCTGGCCTCATGATCTCTATGAGAGAGCGCAGAGCCTCTTCGCGCTCGACGGCCTCCTCGTCGCTCAGCACGGCGTTACCTGCCTGTTCGCGACGCTCCATCGCCCGTATCGCGATGACGACGTGACCTTTGGCCCTACCGTGCATTGATCCATACCCCTATGGTGGCACCAATGGATGCCGTCCGGCAGGCGCCCTCGCAGGGTCTCGTAACAGTTGCGTGGGAAACCACGCGGTCATGCCCACTGCGCTGCCTGCATTGCAGAGCGGATGCCGTAACCCGGCGGCATCCCGACGAGCTGACGCTTGCCGAAGGCATACGCCTGATACACGAGGTTGCCGAAGCTGGCGCGAAGGTCCTCGTGATAACTGGTGGGGATCCGCTGGCAAGGCCCGACGTGTTCGACCTGATCGCAGAGGCAGCTTCATGCGGCCTCCACGTGGGATTCTCTCCCAGTGCCACACCGCGGCTGAACATGCGGGCACTCGACAAAGCAGTTCAAGCAGGGGCATCGACCATACATCTGAGCCTTGACGGTGCCTCATCCGGCGTCCACGACGCCTTCCGGGGCGTGCCGGGATCCTTCGACCGTACCCTCGCCGGGTTCGGCGCGGTCGCCGGACTCGGGGCACGCCTCCAGGTCGGCACAACGGTATGCAGGCAGACCGTAGGTGAGCTGCCGGCAATTGCTTCTCTGCTGACGGGGATAGCCGACGTCTGGACACTGTTCTTCCTTGTCGCCACCGGACGAGCGCGTGCCGACGACGAGATCACACCCTCTGAGCAGGAACGCGTGCTCCATTGGTTGGCCGACGGCCACCATCCGTACCAGCTCCGTACTGTCGAGGCACCCGAATTCCGGCGTATCCTGAGCGAGCACGGGGAGCAACGTGTTGCCGGCTCAGGAGTGGGAGACGGGCGCGGGTTCTGCTTCGTCTCCCACGTTGGAGATGTATGCCCGTCAGGCTTCCTCCAGATTCCCGTGGGCAATGTGCGCGACAAACCGCTCGGGTACCACTACGAGAACGCACCTCTCATGCGTGCCCTGCGGGACCAGGCGTCTTTCGGCGGACGATGCGGCGTGTGCCCTTGGTGGCCAACGTGTGGCGGCAGCCGCGCCAGGGCCTGGGCATCATCGGGTGACCCGCTTGCCGAGGATCCTGGCTGTGGCTACGAACCGCCTGCTTGGGCGATGGCCGCTCCTCCAGCGACAACCGGGCGAGAAATCGACCTTGACATGACGCCTGGCGTGGCCAACGGCGGTACTGCCTTGGCGTCACCCGTTCGCACCTGACACCGGTCGCTCGAAGCGCATCAGCAGACGACTTCGGCGCGTTGAGCTGTGCCAGGGCCAAAGGTCCCGATCTTCCATGGACCAAAGACTCTTGGCGCGAGATGCGCCCACCGCAAGCATGTGATCATGCACATCCTGATGACGGACATGACCTCTCCTGGCGCCGGCCAGGCCGCTGGTGACTTGGCAGCTGCCGGCTACGACGTCCACAGTTGCCGGGACTACGACGAGGATGCCCCTTGCTCGGTGCTGGAAGGCCGACCCTGCCCGCTCGAAGAGTTCCCGGTGAGCGTTGCCGTCCACGTGACATCCATACCCGGCAGGGAGACCCATCCCACTGCGCGCCCAGGCAACGAGACGACGGTTGGGGAGCTATCGGGGGCGGGGGCACTGTGCGCGATTCGCAGGCACATCCCGCTCGTGCTCGCAGGCGACACCGGCAGCAGCATGCTGGCACCATGGGCCACGGCGGTTGACAGCGGTGGAAGCCTCGCCAGCACAGTGGTGGGTGTCGTCCGAAGTCCTCTGGCGGAGCACAGCCGCATATCGACAGCGGTGCTCCATCACGAGCTTCTACGCCTGGCAGCACAGGGGCGGGCCACCGGCGACACCGCCCAGGCAAGAGTCGAGGTCCAGAGGAACGGATCCGCGCTGGACACCCAGATCTGGCCAGGCCAGCCATTGGGCAAGGCCGAGGGTGAGGCGCTGGCAGTTCATGTCGCCCAGTCCGTCAGAGAGTACGACCCCTGGGCAAGGACCATCGACGTCAGGATTCATTCCCCCATCGATAAGCCAGTGGATATAACGGCTCCGATCAGCCCATGAGGCTGCGCGGGTGAACTGTCGAGCGTTTCGAGCATCCGGTTCTGCAGGCGGCTGAGCCGATCGTCGGCTCGTGGCTGGCCAAGGGGTACCATGATCACCGGCCTTGTCCGAGTCCGACCGCACGGCCAATCGAGGTGCGCAATGAAGCAGGGATCGAGCATTATTGGTGTCGCCATGACCGCGATGGACCGGCGCGACATGACCGCGGAAGAGATGGCATGCACCGCCGCTCTCGCAGCGCTGAAGGACGCCGGGGTTTCTCCCGAGGAGGTTGCTCTAGTAGTCGTGGCCAACGCTCTCGGGGGCAGGCTGTGCGAGCAGGGCTGCATCCGCGGCCAGTCATGGCTCAGAGAGTTGGGGCTCGCCGACAGCGGGGTGGTGAACGTCGACAACTCCTGCGCGGGAGGCTCGTCAGCACTTCACCTAGGGATCATGGCCGCCCTCGGAGGCGAGACGCCCGTGCTCGTGGTGGGAGTGGAGAAGATGTGGACGGGGGACCGCAGCGCCACACTCGCAGGCATCGAAGACGGCCTTCCCGCCATCGACCGTGACGAGCTGCGACGTACCATGGGCGCCAACGAGTCGGGGAGCTTGCTAATGGGCCTGAACGCCTCCTGGGTACGCAGGCAGATAGACGAGCGTGGCACGACCCTCGAGCAGATCGCCGCGACTGCAGTCAAGGCCCGCCGCGTGGCCTCGCGTAATCCGCTTGCCCAGTTGCACAGGACCGTTACCCTCCAGGAGGTCATCGACTCGCCGGTGGTAGCCAGCCCGCTCACTCGCCTCATGTGCTCTTCGTTCACCGACGGTGCCGCGGCTGCCGTGGTGTCAGCAGGACATGTCCCAGGAGCACCGAGGATTCTGGCCAGCGTGGCACGATCGGGCTACGGCGAGCTCGAATACCATGACCGCCTGGCAAGATCTGCCGAGGCAGCCTGGGCTGCAGCCGGAGTGGGACCCGGCGATCTCGACCTGGTAGAGCTCCACGATGCGACCAGTGCCGAGGAGCTTTATGCTCTCGAATCACTCGGGTTCTTCCCTCCCGGAGATGCCGGGGCAGCCACGGCGGCCGGAGATACCGAAGTGGGAGGTGCCGGCGTGTGCGTCAATCCGAGCGGTGGTCTCGTAGGCCGAGGACACCCCCTCGCAGCTACGGGGATATGCCAGGTGGTCGAGCTGGTCACCCAGCTCAGAGGTGACGCGGGTGAACGCCAGATACCCGGCGCGCGCTTGGCGGCAGCTGTGAACACAGGCGGGATCATCGGTGGTGCCGACACCGCTTTCGTGGGTGTGCATGTATTGGCAGGAGGATGAGAATGCAGGGAGCCATAGCGACTGGATGGGGGATAGCCGTTCCCGACAAGGTCCTCACCAACGCCGACTTGTCAGCCCGTCTAGACACCACCGACGAGTGGATTACCGAGCGCACCGGAATCAAGGAGCGCCACATCGGCGGCACCACCTCCGGCCTTGCGATCGAAGCGGGACGCGAAGCGCTGAGGCGCGCCGGCAGGGAGGCATCGGAGATCGACTTGCTGGTGCTCGCCACCACGACACCTGACGCCATCGTCCCAGGCACGTCGGCCACCGTCCAGAACGGCCTCGGCATAGCCGGCGGTGCTATGGACCTGAACGCTGCATGCTCGGGCTTTGTCTACGCTCTCGTGGCGGCCCATGGCTTCATCCTGGCAGGAGCCCGGCGGGTCCTCGTCATAGGGGCCGAGACTCTTTCACGTATAACCGACTGGGACGACCGCCGGCTCGCCGTTATAGTCGGCGACGGTGCAGGAGCGCTTGTCCTCGAGGCGACCGATGGCCCGGGTGAGCTTCTCGCATGGGATCTCGGGGCAGACGGCTCCCTGCGGAACCTGCTTTATTGCGAGCACGGCGGCTACCTGTTCATGGATGGCAAGGAGATCTTCCGCAAAGCGGTCAGGGCCGTGGTCGAGTCATCGCTCGCCACATTGGAACGCGCCGGCTTGAAACCCGACGATGTGGATCTGTTCGTCCCTCACCAGGCGAACGCCCGTATCATCTCCGCCGCAGCGGCGCGTCTGGGCATTCCTGAGGACAGGTGCGTCGTAACGATAGATCGCTATGGCAACACCTCCTCGGCGTCGATACCTCTGGCGCTTGCTGATGCGCTCGATTCCGGCAGGCTGACGGCTGGTTCAACGGTGCTGATGTCCGGCTTCGGAGGAGGGATGACCTGGGCAAGCGCCGTACTCAGGTGGGGAGGTTGACCTCCCGTCCGGCTCTCGTCATGCTCGCCGCAGGCATGGCAAAGCGGTATGGCGGCTGTAAGCCTCTCGCTCCGGTAGGCCCTCGCGGCGAAGCTGTCATCGACCTGACGGCCGGAGACGCGTTGGCCGGGGGTTTCGGAAGGGTGGTGCTTGTCATCGGACCCGCAACCGGACCTGCGATCACCTACCACGTGCAGCGCTGCTGGCCCGAATGGGTGGAGGTTTCGTTTGCCGACCAGCCAGTTCCGCTCGGTACCGCCCACGCCGTGCTCTGCGCACGCGATTCGGTAGGGCTGGAGCAGCCATTCGCCGTAGTCAACGCGGACGATCTCTACGGTGCCGAGTCATTCTCCCTGCTAGCGAAATCCTTGCTGAACCGACGCGAGCATGCCCTGGTGGCGTTCCGGCTGCGCGACACGATAGTTACTGCCGACCCCGTCACGCGCGGGACGTGCGTATCAGACCCCACCGGTCACCTGGCTGGGATCACCGAGAGACGTCGCATCGCCATGCAACCAGACGGGAGCTTCGTAGCAGCAGACGGGCTCGATCCAGCCGAGATCGACGGCGACCTGCCCGTGTCGGTGAACTTGTGGGGATTCCAGCCCTCGGTATGGCAGATGATCGAGAAGGCCGTGACTGCCGCGCAGCCCGATAGGGAGGCCAATGGGATCGCCCGGGAGGCCGCTGCTGCGGCCCGCCAGGCACTGCAGGACAGCGAGGTGCTGCTTCCCGAGGTCATAGGGGATGCCCTCGCCTCGGGAAGGGCCGTCGGTGACCCGGTCGTCCTACTCGAAGGACACGGGCGATGCATAGGGGTGACCCATGCCACCGACTTGCCGGTCGTAAGAGCGGAGGTCGCATCCATGGTTGCCCGTGGCCTACGGCCGGAATCCCCCTGGACGGAGTCCAAGCCCCCTTGAACCACCTCCGCATGGCCTACCTGCCCCCCTATAGACTTCTCCCTGTAGTCCGAAGAGGAGCCGGGTCTGACCAATGGACCGTTCTGCAAACCGAAGCAGGCGTCTCGTCGTCGCCCTATTGCTGAACATTGCACTGGTAGCAGTTCAGGTGGCGGCTGGGCTGCGTGCCCATTCGATGGGCCTGTTGGCAGACGCGGGCCATAACCTTACCGACGCCGCCGGAATTGCACTGGCTCTCCTGGCTGTCCGGTGGGCAATGCGACCTCGCAGCCCCGAGCACTCGTTTGGCTATCACCGTGGAACCATACTCGCGGCCCTCGTCAACGCGGCCACGATAGGTGCCGTCACCGTCGTCATCGTCATCGAGAGCGTCAGGCGCCTTGTCCACCCCGTACAGGTTCACGGGGGCATTGTGATCATCGTCGCCGCTCTTGCACTGGTGCTGGACGCTCTTGCAGCAATCGTTCTGCGACGCGATGTGTCCGATCTCAACATGAGGGCCGCAACGCTTCACATGGCAGGCGACGCTCTCGCGTCTCTCGCCGTCCTAGCGGCAGGTGTAGCGCTGGTCGTGTACCCTTCGGCAGCCTGGGCTGACCCGGCATCCTCGCTGGTCGTCTCCGTGCTCATAGTGATAGAGGCCTGGTCGCTTCTACGGTCGGCCGTAGGCATCCTTCTTGAGTCGAGCCCGCCAGATGTCGACCTCGATACTCTGGAGTCCGCGATGCGCAGTGTCGAAGGCGTGGCTGAGGTGCACGATCTTCACGTGTGGAGCCTGTCGAGCGAGGTGCGCGCCCTGTCGGCCCACGTTGTCGTTTCCGGCCACCCTTCGCTGGAGGAAGCACATTGCGTCGGTGAGCACGTCAAATCGTCTGTCAGCGACCAATTCGCGATCGCGCACGCCACCGTGGAGCTCGAGTGCGAGCCCTGCGTCGAGCCAGGGACGGATCCCTGCCTTATAGAGTCATCAGGGGTGCCGGTCGCGCACGCCCACCATTGATGCACGCCCACCTTCGAGCTCGGCGCTCCGCTGTATTCAGCTGGACACCTTCACCCTGGTGCAAGCTGCTATCGAAGCGGTGTGGTCGGCCACCAGCCCCCGACCGATCGCCACCAGCTGCCCTACTCTCGGATCGGTGACCCGATAGTAGGCGAAGCGCCCCTCTCGTCGCATAGTGAGCAGCCCGCACGAGACCAGGCACGCCAGATGAGCCGAGACCCGCCCCTGGGACAGTCCAGTGTGCTCCACACACTGCGTCCCGGTCCGCTCAGCTTCGCCACAGAACTCCACCAGCGCGAGCCGGGTAGGATCGCCGAGCGCCCGGTAAAACTTGGCCAGAAGCTCGCGTCCGGTCGTCTCACCGAGATTGATCGGAAACGACCCCTCGCGGGAAGTCACATGCGTATTCATGATCTGAAGCATGGCAGCTCCGCTCCTCTCGTGGCGCCGCAACTCGCTCAATCAGCCGGCCACAACGGTATACCAGCGAACAAGTCGGTCTCCTGGACCGCCGCTCCAGGGCCCATCTCGCCACGGTCGACCGGAGCCGACACCATGCTTCGCGCCAGGACATACTCGTCATAGGGGTAGATCGAATCCTCGACCTCCGGTGGTAGACCGAACCAGAAGGGAGACTGGGGATCGATCTGCGTGGCATGCGCCAGGAGCGCCTCACGCCGTACGTGGCCGAATCCAGCTATGTCCACCACAGTCGTGACCCGCTGGGGTGCTTCGGCACGCGCGAGCCACCGCTCATCGAACGGCGAGGTGAGGCCAAGCTCGACGAACTTCTCATGCATGGCACGGATCCTGCGACCTGACCACATCGTATAGTAGAGTTTCAATGGTTGCCATGGCTCCCCGGTACCCGGATACGCTGCCTTGTCGCTCGCGCGCTCGAAGGCCGCGACCGTCACCTCGTGCGCTCGGATGTGGTCCGGGTGCAGGTATCCCTGCTGGTCTTCTGGATAGCCGATGATCACCTGCGGGCGAAAGCGCCGGATAGCGCCAACCAGCCGGCCCACCGCTTCGTCCAACGGTGCCTGGGCAAACGAGTCTGCACGCTGGTTTGCCTCGGAACCTGGCATCCCCGAATCCCGATAGCCGAGCAGCACCACCTCGTCATATCCGATCACGCGTGCTGCATCCGCTAGCTCGCGCCGGCGAACCGCGGGCAGGTCGGCTCGAACCTCCGGCTTGTCCACTGCCGGGTTCAACACGTCCCCCTCCTCCCCTCCCGTGCAGCACACCAAGACCGTGCGCACTCCTTGGGCGCGGTAGCGCGCCACGGTGGCCGGCCCCTTGGAAGCTTCGTCGTCGGGGTGAGCGTGTACGGTCATCAAGCAGGGACGCTGTGGCATCTAGGTGAGGTTAGCCACCGCCAGGGTGCCTGGATGCACCTACGTCAAACCGGCACCTATGCTTGTGCACATGAGCGTGATGAAGCGACTTTCCGGGATCTTGCAGGCAAAGGCGAACAAGGTCCTGGACAAGGCCGAGGATCCCCGTGACACGCTGGATCTCTCATACGAGCAGCAGCTCGAGAATCTCCAGAAGGTCCGCCGATCAGTGGCGGAGGTGGCCACCGCTCGCAAACGCATCGAGCTCCAGGCAAACCAACTCCAGCAGCAGGCCACCAAGCTCCAGCAGCAGGCCAAGCAGGCCCTGGCCCAGGGACGCGAAGACCTGGCGCGCGAGGCACTCACCCGTCGGGGTGCGCTCGCCGAGCAGCTCTCCGATCTCCAGACGCAGCATGACCAGGTTGCGGCGCAGGAGGACAAGCTGGTCCAGACCTCACAGCGCCTCCAGGCCCAGGTGGAGGCCTTCAGAACCAAGAAGGAGACCCTGAAGGCAAGCTACAGCGCCGCGCAGGCTCAGACGAAGATAGGCGAGGCGGTGTCGGGCATCTCGGAATCGATGGGGGACGCCGGCCTCGCCATGCAGCGAGCTCAGGACAAGATCGGTGCCATGCAGGCACGTGCGGGAGCCATCGACGACCTCCTCTCATCGGGAGCGCTCACCGACCTCACAGCCGAGCCGAATGATGACATCCAGGCCCAGCTGAACAGGGTGTCGGCTACCTCCCAGGTCGACGACGAGCTGGCCCGCATGAAGGCGGAGCTCGCGCCCACCCCTCCCGCTCAGCTCCCCGCCGCCGAAGCGACAGCTGGGTCTGGCACTGCGACCGGAGGCGCCGCGCAGCCCGCTGGCGCCGTGCCCTCAGCCGGAGTAGCCGGTCAAGGCGCTGCCCGGAGCGGCAGCACCGACGATGCCGGCACTGCCGGCAGCACCCCTGGTGATCCAGGCGATACTGCTTCTGACGACGGAGCCGCCGGGGGCGGCTCATGATCGTGCGGATAGTCGGCGAGGGTCAATTCGAGGTGCCCGAATCCTGCGTGGCCGAGTGCGACCGTCTGGACCAGGAGTTGGTGAAGGCAGTCGAATCGGGTGACGAGGTGGCCTTCCATGCGGCGCTTGAAGAAGTGCTCGCGGAGGTGCGCAGGGTCGGCAAGCCGCTTGCCCCCGAGGTGTTGGTGCCATCCGATCTGGCCCTTCCCGACTACGAATCCTCTCTCGAAGATGTGCGCCGTATGCTTGAAGACAATGACGTGGCGATGAACGGCGATACCTCTGCCGCTTCCTGAAGAAACCGATTACCCAGGGTGTGTGATCAAGTGACCTGTCCAGCTCTAATGACCGATGTGCCTTGAGGTGATCTTCTGATGGCAATCAGCCGGCGTATTCCCCCCGACCATGGCCTGAACGCCCGCATGCTGGTCGTGGCGTTCCTCCTTGGGCTGCTGTACGCGGTCTTGGTGGCTGCCCTCGTCGCTGTCCACGTGGGCCTCGATCTCATCGTGGTCATCGCGGGCGGCCTATTGATGGTCCAGTACTGGTTCTCAGATCGGATCGCGCTTTTCAGCATGGGGGGTCACCTCGTCACCGCTGAGCAGGAACCGGTGCTCCACGGAGTGGTGGACCGCCTCTGTGCGCTGGCCGACATGAAGAAGCCGCGCGTAGCGGTAGCCGACACGGATATCCCTAACGCCTTCGCCACGGGCCGCAGCCCCAATAACGCAGTGGTCTGTGCCACGCGTGGCCTCCTCAGGAGGCTGGACGAGGCGGAGCTCGAGGCGGTACTCGCCCACGAGCTCTCCCATGTTGCCCACCGCGACGTAGCGGTCATGACCATAGCCAGCTTCCTCGGAGTTGTCGCAGGGCTGGTTACGCGCTTCGCTTTGTACGCGGGGATGTTCGGCGGATTCGGAGAACGCGGTCGTGGCCGCCAGGGCCAGAACACCGCGATGCTCGAGTTCGGCATCATCATCGTCTCCGCCATCGTGTACGCGATCAGCTTCCTGCTCACGCGAGCGCTGTCACGCTATCGTGAGCTCGCTGCTGATCGTTCGGGAGCCATCTTGACGGGAAGGCCGTCGCTGCTTGCCTCTGCGCTCGTCAAGGTAACCGGGGAGATGTCGCGCATACCGACACGAGACCTCCGCGCCGCCGAGCCGTTCAATGCTTTCTACTTCACACCTGCGCTAGCGAGCCGCAACGGGCTGTCCTCGTTGTTCTCGACCCACCCTTCCCTCGACAAGCGTCTAGAGCAGCTGTCGCGTCTCGAGGCCGAGATGAACGGCCGGCCATGACTGATCTGGGACCCCTGCCAGGACAGCCATGAAGTTACTCGATGCACTGATGGGGAGGACCAAACCAGCCCAACCCAGCCTTGACGCCCTGTTCTCCCTCCCAACGGCGGCTATCACGCTTCAGACCACAGCCGGCCTAATGCCCACAGGACGGGCCGGGGTATGCTTCAAGCCCCTCGCCGGCCAATCTTTCGAGGAGATGCAGTCCGAGCTCGAGTCTCTCCTGCGCATAGGCGACGACGCTTCCGCTCCCCCGCTCGCCGTTCGCCACGTTGCCGACGACTATGGATATCGCTGGATCATCGTCGAGGGATCCGGGGCAGATGACCTGGTAACACGAGTGCACATGGTCCACTCGTCTCTGGTGGAAGCTGGATGGGGTGCCCAGCTGCTCTGCTCGGTATTCGGCTTTGCCCCTGCTCCTGGGGCCTCGGAGACAATCAAGGAACCCTGCTACCTCGTCTATCTCGCAAAGCGAGGAACCTTCTACCCGTTCGCGCCGGTTGGCAGGGAAAAGCGCGATACGGAGCTCGAGCTGCGCATTCGCAGCCTCATTGCAGGCGACCTGCCCATGGAGGAAGACCTCGACCGCTGGTTCCCTCTGTGGGGACTCCCCATCGCCTGAGCACCCCCAAGCACGCTACGGTCCTCAAGCAGTTGGTGCTAATGGCCTGCGCCCAAGGCGTCGATGCGACGGGCCAGGTCAAGGTCAAGGTTGGTGATTCCTCCGGCGGAGTGCGTGGACAGTCGCAGGGTGACCGTGTTCCACTGGATCATGATGTCCGGATGGTGCGCGGCTTGCTCCGCGACAGCGCCCACCTCGTTCACATACGACAGGGCATCAGCGAAATCACGGCCCATATGGACCTTGACAAGTTCCGAGCCCTGCCGCTCCCAGCCAAGACCACCGGCAACCGCATCGTCCACACGGGCAGGATCAAGCACGTCCATGGTCAGGACGCTAGCCGCACCCGGCACTTGATGCCGCCGGGAACGCCGCACCCGGACTAGCGCGGATGGGTCATCTCCTCCGGTCGCACTGCAGCATCGAACTCCCCTGCGCTTAGATAGCCGAGTGCCACGCACGCCTCCCTGAGCGTCGTCCCTTCACTATGAGCCTTCTTGGCTACGGCCGCAGCTTTGTCGTAGCCGATAAGTGGGTTCAAGGCAGTAACCAGCATCAGCGAGTCCTCGAGGTGCTGCTGGATCCTTTCTCGATTCGCCTGTAGCCCTTCCACCGCAAAGTGGAGGAACGTTCCGCAGGCGTCAGCCAGGAGGCCGAGGGAGGTCAGGACGTTGTGGATTATCACCGGCTTGCAGACGTTGAGCTCAAGGTTCCCCCTGCTCCCGGCAAGCGCCACTGCCGAGTCGTTGCCGAAGACCTGGATGCATACCATGATCATCGCCTCGCACTGGGTAGGGTTCACCTTGCCTGGCATTATCGACGACCCAGGCTCATTTGGCGGAAGGACCAGCTCTCCGAGCCCGCTTCGAGGCCCAGAGCCGAGCCAGCGGATGTCGTCGGCTATCTTCGTCAGCGAAACCGACAGCGTCCTCATGGACGCGCTTGCTTGTACAAGCGCGTCGTGTGCGGCCAGCGCTGCGAATTTGTTCGGTGCCGAGACGAACGGTAGACCAGTGAGCGATGCTATATGGTCAGCTGCGCGCTTTCCGAACTCGGGGTGGGTGTTAAGCCCCGTGCCGACTGCGGTACCCCCGAGAGCCAGCTCGTAGAGCCCTGGTAGGCACGAGTCCAAGCGGACCAGATCGGCGTCCAGCTGCGCTACATAGCCCGAGATCTCCTGACCGAGGGTCAATGGGACGGCATCCATGAGATGCGTGCGACCGATCTTTACTATGCCGGCGAACTCCTGAGCCTTGGCCTCCAGCCCGCCACGCAGCGCACGAACCGCGGGCAACAGGCGATGAACCAGCTCCTCAGCGGTGGCTATGTGCATGGCCGTCGGAAACGTGTCGTTGCACGACTGCGACATGTTCACATGGTCATTCGCGTGCACTGGGACCTTGGACCCGAGAATCCCGCCCGCAAGCTCGATCGCCCTGTTCGATATGACCTCGTTCGCGTTCATGTTCGTCTGCGTGCCGCTCCCCGTCTGCCAGACGCGCAGGGGGAACTCCGCGTCCAGCCGGCCTTCGGTCACCTCCCGTGCCGCTGTGACGATGAGATCAGCCAACGACCTGTCGAGTTTGCCGAGGTCCGCATTTGCAAGGGCTGCTGCCTGCTTCAAAATGCCGATGGCTCGTATCATCGACCGTGGCATAATGTCGTGGCCGATCGGGAAGTGCAGCAACGACCGCTCCGTCTGGGCGCCCCAGTAGTGCTCCGCAGGTACCTCGATGGATCCCATGGAGTCTGTCTCGGTCCTCGTAGTGCTGCTGGTCATCGCCTCGCCCTCTCGATCGTCCTGCCGGATCTCCTCCGACCGCTTCTGTGCCCTTGCTAGCTCAGCACGACCTCATGATGCCAGCCGGCAGGCTGGACACCCACTTGCCAGCGGTCCAATTGCCCGCGAGGCTGTCAATAAGCAGATACCTGTCAATAAGCAGATACACCTAGCGCGACACTCTGAGGGAGCCATGAACATGCCCGATCAACTAAGCGAAGCCGCAATATCGCTCATCGAGCGTCCCGTGGTTGCCAACCTGGCCACCGTGGATGCCCAGGGGCGTCCTCAGCTAACACCCCTATGGGTTGACCACGAGGGGAACGACATCGTGGTCAACACCGCAGAAGGCCGGGCCAAGGCCCGTAACCTCCGTGGCAACCCGAACGTCGCGATCTCGATCGTGTCACCCGAAGACCCCTATCGCGTAGTCGTGGTTAGGGGCACCGTTACCGAGATCACCACCGAAGGCGCAGATGCGCACATCGACGCGATGGCCAGGAAATACCTCGGCAAGGACAGCTACCCGTTCCGCCAGCCCGGAGAAGTCAGGCTGAAGGTGCGTATACGGCCAGACCGGATCGTTGCCCAGCCCACCGATGCCGCCTGACCCTCGCATCCAACCCTTTCGAGAAACCCGGTAGGGCGCTCCGCGTGGAACCACGGAGATGGCAGACCGGGCAGGCGACCCAGTCGCCAGCTCACACGGTCTTGCTTCTGACATGCTCCGCATGGCTGGAGCCAGGGGATTGCGGGGCGCGTTTTGGTCAACTCGGGGGGTGATCGGCAGGACAAGACCCCGGGGGCTCGTTGTAGCGATGGTCGAACCGCCATGACGCCGACCACCATCCCGGAGCTGCAGGAGGAAGACGGTAGAGCATAGTGAGATCGGCGAGAAGGGCTGCCGCATAACGGGTAACCCCTGCCGGACAGAAGTGGGTATTGTCGATCATGCGCACCCGTACCCACTGCGATCTTGGTGCGCGCGGATCATCCGCGGGTGCCAGCCACGGAGTGAACTTCCCATCCAGCTCCACGGCAGAAGCCACCGGGAAGTACATGACGCGCCCCGGGCGAGAAGCCGCCATCGAATCCACTATCGAGTTCCAGGCACGCACCCCTGCAGCACGCCGCGCGTCGCGGGCCTTGGCGTTGTTCACAAACGACCATAGAGGCCCGAGTGGAGGGAACTGCATGAAGATCACGCCGGCCACCCCGTTTCCGGGAGCCAGCAGCAGGTCCAGTGCCTGACCAAGCATCACCCGGTACGCTGCTGGATGAGCTAGCGCTTCGTTGTTGTCCCAGCTCCACATCCCTACGACGAGGTCCGGATGAAGCTTGGATACCAGGCGTGGCAGCTCAGTATGCCAGTTGGCAGCCGTGGTAAGCCCCCAGCCGGGTATCGCCTCGTCGTAGACTCGGACCACCTTCGTGGAGTCGAGCGCCGCAGCTATCCCAGGTGCAGAGCCCCACATGACCGAATCGCCTATCAGCATTACCCTAAGCGGATCGGTTGCACTCACCACCCGCCCGGGGGGTAGGGCGATCGGGACCTCATGGCTGAAGCCACCGGCACCCGGCACGGCCGCCACACCTGCCAGGGTGGGATTCGTCGGCGCTGGTGCTGCCGGCACGGCTGCCACCGGCACGGTGGACACCAGGATGACGCCAGCAACCACGACTGCCCCAGCGGGCGCGAGCGCCAAGCGGCGCCACCCACTCAATCTAATACGCCTGATCCGCCGTTCCAAGAAGTAGTAGCTCACGCTGGCAACCCCGAATGTCGCCCCGAGACGCAACGCTGTCAGCGATATTCCCGAAAGACCAGTACGTTGCTCGGTCAGGTAGACGAACAACGGCCAATGCCAGAGGTAAAGACCGTAGGAGATCTTGCCGACCCAGCGAAGAGGACGGATGGAGAGCACCCTGCCGAGAGGGCCGGACGCCACCTGACGAACATCGGCGATGACCAACGCTGCCGCGATGGCGCACCCAAGCAGCCCGCCGTAAAAGATCCACGGCGGTGGCCCGGACGCAACAACCCAGCACACCCCCAGCCCCACGGCCGCCAGTGGAGCCAACACATGCAACACGTGCCGGGCCCGCGCAGACGGCTGGGGCCGGCCAGCGACAAGCATCGCCACCGTAGCGCCAGCCAGGAGCTCGAAGGCTCTCGTGTCAGTGCCGAGGTAGACGCGGTTGACCCCGGCACCGTCGTGATACAGGAACGCCATCCAGGCCGCTGAGAGGAGACCACCAACGACGGTCAGAGAGACCCCAAACCGGCGCCAATCCTCCGTGCCGGCAGCAGATCGGTGGCCATGGAGTGCCCGGCCAATGCCTCGAGAGCGCTTTGCCATCCAGGTGAGCAGGCCAAGCACTATGAGAGGCCACACCAGGTAAAACTGCTCCTCGATGGCGAGTGACCACGTTTGCTCCAGAGGGGAAGGCGCGGCAAACTGCGCGAAGTACGACTGATGGGAGAATATGAAATGCCAGTTGGCCACATAGAACAGGGTCGACAGGGCATCTCCCCTGAGACTCGATAGGTCAATAGGCGGACCCCCATGGCCAAGCGCCGTGCGGCTGGACAACAGCGCCCACAGCCCGAGCATCACCAGCATCGCAAACAGTGCAGGAAGAAGCCTGCGCGCACGACGCCCCCAGAACGCCTTCAACACCACACCCCCGCTGGATAGCCACTCCTCGAGCAGAAGGCTGGTGATCAGAAAACCCGACAGCACGAAGAACAAGTCAACCCCTAGATACCCCCCGCCTGCCCAGCCATAGCCGAGGTGATAGGCGAGCACCCCACCAATGGCGAGTGCTCTCAGGCCATCCAGCGCGGGAAGGTAACGACCGGTTACCGCAGTTGGCACCCCGGTCTTCGCTTTCTTGGTACTGCCGCTGTGCCCCGGCTCTGCCCGCGTACTGCCCGCTACAGGTGCTCCGTCGCGTGCCTGCGTGCCGGCGCGTGCCTGCGTGCCGATCGACGGTGAGTTCAGCTCACCCATAGGCACCCGTGATCACCGGTCGATGCTGCATCGCTGCCAGATGGGAGTAGGCCAGTCGCGGGGAGCACACCTGCCAGCGAGGATCCCGCCAGCGCCACCGCCTCAGGGTCACAGATGCCGGGCATGGAAAATATGACACCATCCAACCCCATCTCGAGCAGGGAGCCTACCTGGTCGCCCACCGACTCGGGGGTGCCATACGTGATCCACTCACCGAGCCCCCGCTCACCGAGCCCCCTAGCCGCCGCGTGTTCCATGGCGCGATCCCGGGCTGCTTGCATGCTCTGCTCTATCACTAGGGCTCCCAACCTGGTACGAGTGATACCGGCTGGATCACGGCCAATCTCCTCACAGTGACGGGCGAGAGCATCCATCTGTTGCCGCACGGTCTCGGCCCCACCGAACACGTTGCACGCATCTGCGTACATCGCTGCCATGTGCAACATCTTCGCTGTGCTGTCGGTCTCGCCGCCGCTGCCGTCGAAGCCGCCGGCGTGGTCGAGGCCAATGAGGATAGGCGGGCCCCCTGGCCGCAGCGGTCGGGGTAGGTTGGCCGCCTGCCGGATAAGGTAGTG
>JAJZJN010000192.1 GCA_021851165.1 Actinomycetes bacterium | reverse complement strand
AGGTGTTCTGGGATGCCCTGAACGAGGGAAAGCTGCTCATCGAGCGCTGCGCTGCATGCACGAGGGCGCATTACTACCCGCGTCCGTTCTGCCCCTACTGCGGCAGCGGGGAAGTCGGGTGGGAGGCAGCGAGTGGCCGCGGCACGTTGTACACGTGGTCGGTCGTGCGCCAGAACGACCTGCCACCGTTCGGCGATCGAGTTCCCTATGTCGCGGCGATGGTGGACCTGGCTGAAGGTCCCCGGATGATGACGAATGTCGTGGGGTGTGCATTCGACGAGATCCGTGTTGGAATGGATCTAGAGGCAGCGTTCGAAGAGATCGGCGAGGGGTTCACGATACCTGTGTTCAGGCCGCTGCGGGCCTCCTGAGAGGCCGCTTCCAAGCGAGCCTCTAGGAGGTGACGAACGACAGGATCCGGCTGCTCACGAGCCCGGGACGCTCCAGATGGAGGAAGTGCCCTGCGTTCTCCACGAGTTCGCACTGCGACCCGCTCGGCAACTGCTCCAGGAGGCCTCGCGTCACTTCGGCCCCGATGCATCCGTCGTTCGCCCCATGGAGATAGAGCGTCGGCTGCGTAGGCACTGAGCCACTGGAGCTCTGGGCCGGCGCGTAAAGGGGGTCATGGAGGCTGGGGTCGAACATGGCTCTGTAGTAGCCGATGGCGGCATGGATGTTTACAGGAGAGCCGATTGCCTGTTTGACCAGTTCCAGGTCGGCCGACGCGTTGTAGCCGGGAGACCAATCCGCCCATAGCTTGTCCAGGAAGCAGTAGTTGTCCATGCCAACTGCCATCTCGGCAAGCGGGGACTGGAAGAAGAACATATAGAAGCTCCGTTTGACCTGTTCATAGGAAAGGAAGGTGGCAATCATCGTCGACGGCGGCGGGACGGCCAGGGCGACTACGCGTCGCCAGCGATCAGCTTGGTATGCAGCAGCGCCGTACGCGGCGAGAGCCCCCCAGTCGTGGCCTATGAGCACCGCATCACCGTCTGCGCCCATGGCTTCGTGCAAGGCACATGCGTCAGAGGCGAGGGCGCCTGTCTGATAGCAGCCATCAGCGGGCACGTCGCTTGGCGAGTATCCCCTCATCCAGGGCGCCACCGCGTGGTATCCCCTGGCGGCAAGGTCGGGAAGGAGGTGGCGCCATGTGTGCGCGGTGTCGGGGAAGCCATGTAGACAGAGGGCCAGCGCTCCTTGCCTGGGACCGTCCTCTATGTAGGCGAGATCGACGCCGTTCACCCGCACGCTGCCGACCTGCATGTCGCTCACCTGCACGCCTGGGTGGTGCATGCTGACAGGCTAGCTGCCAGGCGGCCGGACCCGGCTGTGTTGTGCGGGCGAGAGGACTCGAACCTCCACCCCCGAAGGGACCGGGACCTAAACCCGGCGCGTCTGCCTATTCCGCCACGCCCGCGCGACAAAAGCGTACAGCGGCTTCGCAAGGCCCGCGGCGGGCAACCGTTACACCTGCAAGCCGGAGCAGAGCAACGAATGGAGCCCATATGGACAACGACAGCTCTGAAGCGCAAGTGAGGTCGATGCCGCCCCGAAGCATTCTCGTGGGAACCGATGGGTCCGCCACAGCCGGTGTCGCTGTACGGCGTGCAGGAGCGTTGGCGGGAGCCCTCGGAGCGCGCCTGGTGGTGCTGTGCGCCTTCGAGCGCGACGAGGATCGCGAGACGGCAGGTGCTCCGCTCGGTTCCATGAACGCATTGACCCGCTCGAGCACCATGGCGTTCCCCGAGGATGCCGGTGACTTCGACGGGGTTCCCGGCGAGCTCGAGTGGCACATGACTGCTGCGGGGCGTGCAGAGCAGGTGGCGAAGCAGCATGCAGCACTTGCGCGCGAGGCCGGGGCTGCCAACGTAGAGGCGCGCTCGGCCCCTGGCCATCCGGTGGATGTGCTGATCGCAGAGGCTTCGGCCATGCCGGCCGACCTGCTCGTCGTCGGCTCGAAGGGAATGAAGTCATGGTCACGGCGTCTTCTCGGTAGCGTGCCAAACGCGGTGTCGCATCACGCGCCCTGTGACCTGCTGATAGTGCGAACAGACGATTGAGCGTCGCCCTCCTCGGCGTGGTTGCGCGCGGGGGTGGTCCGCGGCCAGTAGCCTCGTTGGGCATGGCGCCAGACCGACCACTGACTTCACCTCTATCGCGTAACGTCGAGGCAGCGATCGGGGCCCCGGGCCCCGACGGCTCTTCTCCGGACGTGTTCCAGCGCTTGCTCAAAGAGAGGATCATCTTCGTTGGCAGCGCGATCGACCAGGTCGTTGCCAACCTGGTGTGCGCCCAGCTGCTTCTTCTGGAGGCGGAGGACCCCGAGCGCGACATTGCCGTCTATATCAACTCACCCGGCGGGTCCGTGACAGATGGGCTTGCCATCTATGACACCATGCAATACGTGCGCTGCGACGTGCGCACCATATGCGTAGGGCTTGCCGCCTCGATGGGTCAGTTCCTCCTGTGCGCAGGGGCGCCGGGAAAGCGCTTCGCACTTCCTCACAGCCGTATCCTCATGCACCAGCCCTCGGGCCAGATGCAGGGGCAGGCAACAGACATTGCGATCCAGGCCGAGCAGATCGTCTATCTGAAGCGGATGATGGCAGAGCGCATAGCATTCCATACAGGCCAGCCCATCGAGCGTATAGAGGCTGATTCCGACCGTGATCGCTGGTTCACAGCCGAGGAGGCGAAGCAGTACGGTTTCATCGACCAGGTGATAGAGCACTCGGCAGCCCAGGCAGCTCGTAGCTAAGTGTCCGACTACCTATCGCTCTACGCTGTAGGGCGGGTGATATGACTGATATCCAGCACGAAGGCGTCCGGGTCTCCACCGATGAAGGAGCCAGTGGGCCATCTGTGCTCTCGCCGGGTGGAACCCACCCAGGGAGCGACGGTTCGGGGCGGCTAGATCACCGGGACGGCGTCATAGCCAATCGCGCCAAGACGACCAGGGTGGTGGATGCCAGGGTGAGTGTCTGGCGCCGCCTGACGGAGCTGTGGGGATCCCGGGAGCTCCTGGTGTTCCTCGTGCGCAAGGAGATCAAGGTCAAGTACAAGAACTCGGTGCTCGGTCTGCTGTGGTCTTTGCTGAACCCCCTGCTCACCCTGCTCATCTACGTGGTGGTCTTCCAGGTGATCCTGGGCAACAACATCCCGGACTTCGCATTGTTCCTCTTTTCGGGACTGCTCGTGTACAACCTCTTCCAGACCGGCATCCTTAGCGGTACAGGAGCGGTCGTGGACAATGGTTCGCTCGTGAAGAAGGTCGCCTTCCCCCGGGAGGTGCTTCCCCTGGCGTCGGTGGGGACTTCCTTCATGTTCTAGAT
>JAJZJN010000047.1 GCA_021851165.1 Actinomycetes bacterium | reverse complement strand
GCTGTCCAACGCGAGTGTCGTGGACTCGACGGCTGCGTCCTGGGCCGCCTTGGCAGCCTCGATGATCGAGTCGGCCTCGTCCTCCTTCCAACCGCGGCGCACAAGCTCAAAGCGCAGTGCCTGCTTCTTCTCGCCTTTTACGAGCCATCGGACATACATCTCGCGAACGGTGATGCCCCAGAGCTCCCCATAGGCCCGAAGCAGGGGAGCCCACCTGGGCTCATCTGCGATCTTGGCCTCGGATGAGACGAAGGGTGTCTTGGAGCCTCTCTTAGCCACACCCTTGCCCACGATGCAATGATAACCAGATTGGGCGAACATGTGTACGATGCCATCGCCGACCAGGATTGGCCCATGGTGACCCACCACGTCGTCAACTGCTATCGACCCGACAATCCGGACTCTATCGCCCATCGGCCACGGAGCAGTGGACCATGCAGTGTTCACCCGGCGATCGCGATCCGGTCACGCTCCGGTCATATTCGCCCGGTAACACTATGAAGCGTGCTAGCGCTCCTTTCCTCGTCGGCGTTCATATCATCCTGGGGCTACCTTGCGATATTCGTCCTGTCCGTAGCCCAGTCCTGCTGCGTGCCCACCTCGTCGGAGCTAACCCTCGGCTTCGCCGGCGTCCTGGCTGCCACCGGGCACCTGAACCTCGTCTCTGCTGTAGCCGTCGGTGCCACCGGCGAGATCGTCGGGGCTTGTATAGCGTGGGTCATCGGCAGGACCTGGGGTAGGGCATTCGTGGACCATTTCGGCAAGTACCTCCTCCTCACCCACGCGGACCTCGACAGGGCAGAAGCCTGGTACGCGCGCCACGAGCGCACCGGCGTGTTCGGCGGCAGGCTGCTGCCGGTGGTACGGAACTTCGTAGCGCTGCCTGCTGGTGTCGCCGAGGTGCCAATCGCCCCATTCGTGCTCCTGACAGCCGCCGGGAGCCTGCTGTGGGATGGCGCCATGGCCGGCATCGGCTACGGCGTCGGATCGCGCTGGCACGCGATCATGCACGGGTTCAGCGACGCGGGCTACGTCCTGGGCGCGCTCGCGGTCGTTGCAATAGCGGCATTCTTCGCGCATCGGTGGCGTTCCTACCAGCACCAGAAGGCACTGGGCGCCAGGCGCTAATCGGTGCCGGCTGGCTCCGTCTGGTGCCCGCTGGCTCCGGGCGGCACTGAGCCAACCGGCAGTATGGCACGACCAGGCATTGTGCGTCGGGCGACGGCTCACGGACCTGCATGATCGGGCCCGAAGCAACAGTGCTTGGCCTTCCGGCCGCTCGAGCAAGGACAGGGGTCGTTGCGCCCTATGCCCTCCCGGCGGCGCCTGGCGGCTGCAACGACTGCCTCTACGAGATCCTCGCCAGGCCTGCGGGCCTGGCGCAGCCCGGCAACATGCTCCATGACGGGCCGCACGTAGTCGAAGAAGCTGCGATACCCGGCGCACAGGTAGTTGACAGCCCCTGTCCCACTCCCTGCGCGGGCAGCGCTGTGGTCACCGGGGGAAGGAACGGGAACGGAGGAAGCACTGTGCACGCCTGAGACCTCACAAGGGAGGGCTCCGGGAGCGAAGCGGTCCTTCGGGCATCCCCCGTTGCAGACGAACAGCACCGGACATCTGAGGCACTGCTGCGGCAGGGAATCGCTCTTGGCCTGGCCGAAATCCCTCTGGCGAGGTGAGGTCGCCAGCGCGCTCAGGTGGGTGTCGTGGATGTTGCCGAGGAAGTTCTCCGGCCGGACGAAATGATCGCAGGAATACACGTCCCCGTTGTGCTCGACCACCACGACCCGCCCGCAGGTCCTCGACATGGTGCACAGCAGCGGCTGGTGTCCGCTGAATATCCTCATCGACTCCTCGAACATCTGGACCGATACCCGTCCCACGTCATTTGCGGCCCACTCGTCGAAGACGTTGATGAGAAAACGCCCGTAGGCCTCGGGTTTCACCGACCACGAAGCGGGCCTGCCCGAGGCGTCCCGCCCCACCACCGGGAGGAACTGCAACCAGCGAGCGCCGAGATCTCGCAGGTACCTGTAGACCTCACGCGGATGAGCCGCGGTCACGTCGTTGACAGTGCACATCAAGGCGGGCTCCACCCCCTCCGCCATGAGGGCATGGAACGCATCGAGCACCCGCTCGTGGGTCGGCCGCCCCAGAAGGTCGAGCCGGTGCTGGTCATGGAGGGCCATCGGGCCGTCGATGCTGAGACCGACGTGAAAGCCGTTCCGGGCGAGGAAGGCCGCCCAGGAAGCGTCGATCAGCACTCCATTGGTCTGGAGATTGTTCACGACACTCGCACCGGGCGGGCAGAAGCGCCGCTGCAGCTCGACCACCCGCTCGAAGAAGGCCAGCCCCCTGAGGGTGGGCTCCCCTCCATGCCAGGTGAACAGAGCAGGTTCAGGGCTACTCGCCTCGATGTACTGGCGAATGTAGCGCTCGAGGGTCGCGTCGCTCATCTTGAAGCTGTGCCTGCCTGGGTACAGCTCGTCCTTGGCCAGGTAGTAGCAGTAATCGCATGCCAGGTTGCACTTCGGGCCGGCCGGCTTGGCCATCACGATGAAGTGCTCGGAAGCGCTCCTCCTCAGCCGACCGGATGACTCACGAACGGTAGAAGTCGCCGAGCTTTTCACGGAGAACGTGCTTCTGGACCTTGCCGGTCGATGTCCGGGGGAGCTCGCCTGCCACGATGACTGCTTTGGGCACCTTGAAGCCGGCGAGCCGCTGCTTTGCGGTAGCCAGCACCTCTTCGCCGACCAGGACCTCGCCTTCGCGCGGAACGACCACCGCCGTTATCGCCTCACCCCAGCGCTCATGGGGGAGACCGATCACCACAACCTCCGCTATTCGCGGCTCGGCAGCATACAGGGCCCGCTCGACCTCGATGGAGGCCACGTTCTCGCCACCGGTCTTGATCACGTCCTTCTTGCGGTCGTCGAACCACAGGACGCCGTCCGGCCCGAAGTGCCCGATGTCCCCGGAATGGAACCATCCGTGAGCGAACGCCTGAGCTGTGGCCGCCTCGTCGTGGAGGTAGCCCTCCATGGTCTGCGGGCCGCGGTACACGATCTCCCCCGTCTCGCCCCACTCGAGCAGCTTCCCCTGGTCATCCATGATCCCGACTTGCACGCTGCACGTAGGGGAGCCCACCGATCCGGTATGGGTCAGCTGCTGCTCGGGCTTGAACACCGTCGTTATCGGCGCCATCTCGGTCTGGCCGAAACCCAGGCTGAAGTCGCACTTGAAGACTTCCAGGGCCCGCCGCAGGTCGTCATCGGGCATCGGCGCCATCGCATAGGTCGCCCGCCGAAGGCTCGACAGATCGCGCTTGGTCACGTCTGGATGGTCGAGCATCGCCCTGTACATCATCGGCAGGCCGAAGATGTGGGTTATCCGCTCGGTCTCTATCAGCTCCAGCAGAGCCGCGGGGTCGAACCCGCGCTGGACCACGATCGTTCCCCCCATTATCACGAGCGGGGAGATCACGCCGTTCAGCTGAGCCGTATGGAACATCGGCATCATCGCGGCTGTGCGGTCCGAGGAGTTGAACCCGAGCTCGAGCGCGGAGGTTATCGACTCCATGTAGATCCCCAGATGGCTCCCGACAACACCCTTCGGCCCCGAGGTGGTGCCACTCGTGTACAGGTACGTGACCGGATCTCGGTCCTCCACGTAGGCATCGGGCTCGGCGCTGCTCGATCCGGCGGTCAGCTCCTCCAGGCCGATGAACCGGGGCGCACCCGCACCGGTACTCGCAGGCGCACCCGCACCGGTACTCGGCAGGACGATGACATCCTCGACATGCCCAGCTCCATCGAGCGCGGGCAGGAGCTTGCCCATCAGCTGGGCCTCCACCGCCACACCCCTTGCACCGCAATGCCCGAGCACGTATCCCACCTCTGATGACTGCCAGCCGAGATTGATAGGAACGCAGGCCACGCCAAGCTTCGCACACGCGTAGTACAGCAATAGGAACTCGAGACTGTTGCCGCTCATCAGCACGAGGGCGTCACCCCGGCCATACCCTGAAGCCACCAGAGAGTTCGCGACGCGGTTCACCTCATCGTTGAAAGCACGGTAGTCCAGTCGCCTCTCGCCGTCGACGACTGCCAGATGCCCGGGCGAGCGCCACGCACTTCGGGTAACGGTGTCGCCGATGTTCATCCGCTGGATCAGGTTCGCGTTCCTCGCCATGTCGTACACGATTGCCTCCTCAGGGCCGGACGAAGCCGGCATCTACCACCAACATCATGATCCGCCGTGCGGGCTCATGAAGGACAGGACCACCGCAAGCACACTGCGCGTATCACGCGGGTCGATGACGCCATCGTCTTCCACGCGTGACGTCCCGCCGAAAAGCCGGTCCCGGCCTCCGCCTGGCAGGCGCCCTGGGTCGGGCCAGGAGAAAACGAACCGCTCGGGTCGCTGCCTCGGACGGAGCATGCGTGACGTCGGCAGGCCCTCAGATGGGACCTCGATGACGACATAGGAGGTCTCGCAGGACTCCAGCGCCTCTGCCATGCAACCGGATCCCGACTGTATGACCACGAGCGGAGCTCCCATGCGATTGGAGAGAGTGACCAGCTCGGATGCCTTCTTCGCCTCGGCTCGCCGGATACTCGGGCCAAGACTGCCGCCTGCCAGTATCCCGACATGCCTTCCATGTACCTCGCCCCACCCGGCAGCGAGCCCAGGCGCACGCGACGGCGCATGCTCGTCGAAACGCGAGCCGTCCAGCACCCGGGCAAGGATGTCCCTCGCACTCGCTCCAGCATGGTCACCGGATCGAATCGGCGCTATGCCGAGCAGATCGTCGGGTTCATAGAACGGCTCGATCACGGCCTGCCATCGCCCGGGTACCGACCCTGGCACATGGCCGGCGGGCAGGCCTGCGAAATGCGCGACTATCTCACGCCCTATGCGGATGCAGTCCTGCTCGTCGGCAGCCAGGTAGTCCGACAATCCTGAGACCATAGAGTGCATCTCTGCTCCGCCGAGCTCCTCCTCGCCGGACTCCTCTCCCGTGGCCATCTTCACGAGGGGAGGCCCACCGAGGAACACCTTCGCCGCCCGTTGAACCATCACCACGTAGTCGCACATCCCCGGCACGTAGGCTCCGCCCGCCGTCGAGTTGCCGAACACCAGTGCCACGGTTGGTACGCCACGTGCGGACAGCTCGGTCAGATCGTGGAAAAGCCGTCCTGCCGGGATGAACGCCTCCCCCTGGGTCCGCAGATCACCACCCCCGGACTCGACCAGGTTGACCAGCGGAAGACAACCCTCACGGCTGATGTCCATAGCCCGTAGGACCTTCTTCCACGTATAGGGATTGGAAGTTCCGCCTCGCACGGTGGGGTCGTGCGCGATCACGACGCACCTGACCCCGCTCACCAGCGCCAGGCCGGTGACAACGCTGCCTCCGAGACCGTAGTCCGTTCCCCACGCAGCCAGCACCGACAGCTCCAGGAAAGGCGAGCCGACGTCCACGAGCATCTCTATGCGCTCACGGGCGAGGAGCTTCCCGCGCGAGCGGTGGCGTGCCACATACCTCTCGCCACCACCCGCCAGAGCGACCGCCTGCTCGGCGTCGAGCAAGCCGACGGCCTCGGCCATCGCCATACGCTTGGCCTGGTAGTCGGCAGATTCATGGTCCAGCTTCGAGTACAGGACCTGTGTTGTAGGGCTCGGGGCAGGCATCCACACGCCAGGCTATCGCCACGGCATGCCCGCCACGGCTTGCCCGCCAGGGCAACCAGTGGGCCGGACGGACGGAACGTCCCGGGGCCGGCGGGAGCCGGCAGATCCCGCTGCCTCACGCAACCGCCCTACGATGGACCGTCATATGAGCCTCACCGAGCACTTGGGCAGCTTTGCCGCAGGGCTGAGGCTCGAAGACGTTCCGGAGCGCGTGCGCTCCTTCGCCCGCAGCCAGGTGCTCTCCCAGCTTGCCGCCGCACGGGCGACACTCGGGCATCCCGTCGGCCGGCGAGTGGTGGAAGCTTTTGGCGGGCCGTTGCAGGCGGACGCCAAGGCAGCGGCTTCATGCCTCGGGATGCTCACGATCGCGCTCGACTTCGACGACACTATGTACGCGGGCCACGTGTCGCATTCCACAGTCGGCGTGCCCGTCGCCTACGCAGCTCCTCTGGGACTCGACGGGAGGCGCTTCCTCGAAGCAGTCCTCGCCGCCAACGAGTGCGCTTCGAGGGTGGTCGCCGGGGCAACTCTGGGATCGTTCCGTGGACAAACAGCCGCCTACGGCCACCTGATCGGCGCTACCGTCGCTCGCATGAAAGCCGAGGGCGCTGCGGCGGAGCAGATCTCCGCAGCGCTCGCCTTGGCCTGCTCCCTGCCGCCGCACTCCCTTGCGCCGGCCTTCTTCGGCGGGGACGGCAAGGTGCTCACAGCAGCCGGGGGGATCCGCGCCGGGCTCGACGCCTGCGATGCCGCCTGGGCCGGACTCCGGGGCACCGCCGACATACTCGAGCACCCGGAGGGTCTGCTGGCAACTTTCGCCGACGTCCCCCTGCCCGATGCCGTGGTGGCCTCCCTGGGCTCGCGCTGGCACACAGAGACGATCTCCATCAAGCTCTACCCGGCCTGCGCCTACCTCGACAGCACCCTGGATGCCGCTGTCGCTCTCCACGACGAGCTGCGTAGGTCAGCGGCCGGAGCGGGGAGTCGTGAGATCGCCGGGATCATCGACGGGGTCGTAGTCAAGTGCTCTCTGTTCACCTTCGGCATGGACCTCAGCAGCCGGAGCTATATAGCCGGAGCGGCGAGCCCTACGAGCGCGCTCCAGTTCTCCGTGCCCTATCCCACCACCGTGGCTCTGCTGACAGGCGCCTTCACCCCTGCCGACCTCTCGCCGCCAAGTCTCGACGATCCCGTGACGTGGGACCTGGCCGGGCGCGTGACCGTAGAGCATGATCCCGAGCTCACCCGCCGCGCCGTGCTGGCAACCGCTCCACTCGGTGAGGCTATCCGCCAGGCCGGCACCCGGGCCTCCTCCTGGCTTTCCCGCCTGGGCGGTGAAGAGCAGGCGGCAGCGCTGATCGAAGCTGCCGGACAGCCCTCCGAGTCGTTCGACAGCGCGACGAAGGAGATCGGCGCGATACTCGAGATCCGTCTCACCGATGGGCGCACCCTGAGCCGTACCGTCGCCACCCCACGCGGGGCGTCAGGGCCGGCCACACGCCGGGACCATACTTCCCTTGCCCGGGCCAAGTTCCTAGGCACCGGTGGCAGCCTCGACGTGGCCGAGGCTCTCGAACATCTCGAGGACCTGCCGGCCCGCGAGCTCACCGATGCATTGTCATCTGCACTGACCTACGTGTGAGCCAAGCCCAAGGCACAAGCCGTCTCAAAGCATCGCCGCCAGAGCTGCCGGCAACTCGGGGTACTCGAAGCTGAATCCTGCTGACACGAGTCGGGCCGGCTTCACCTTCTGGCTTGCCAGCAGCAGCTCCGATGCTGCCTCACCACCCAGCACCGCTGCGAGAGCGAAGGCGGGAACCTTCAGGACGGCAGGCCGCGAAACGGCTTTGGCCAGCATATTGGTCAGCTCCGCGTTCGTCACCGCACCGGGTGCTACCAGGTTCACGGCTCCGGACAGACCTGGGTCGCCGAGCACGTGCTCGATAGCAGCGACCTCGTCACCGAGCGTTATCCAACTCATGTACTGGTGGCCCGACCCGAGCTTCCCGCCCAAGCCCATCCTGAACATCGGAAGCTGCTTGGCAAGCGCACCACCATCTTTGGACAGCACTATTCCGGTGCGCAGCATCGCCACGCGGGCTCCTGTATCCGTTGCCCGGCTCGCCTCTGCCTCCCAGGCAACGCACACCTCTGCGAGGAACCCTTTGCCCGGGCCACTGTCCTCGGTGAGCTCCTCAGCTCCCCTGTCACCGTAATAGCCAATGGCAGACGCACTCAGGAAAATCTGGGGCGGCTCGTCGGTCTCTGCAACGCTCGATACGAGGAGCCTCGTGGAAGCGATCCTGCTCGATCGGATCCGCTCTTTGCGCTCAGGACTCCAGCGGCCGCTTGCTATGCTCTCGCCGGCCAGGTTCACCACGGCGTCGAATGGCCCGGCTGCCCGAAGGGCCGCTCCGTCGAGCCAGCCCGATGCAGGCTCCCAGCGAACTGTCGAACCAGCATCGCCTGCGCTGGGCAGTACCGGCTTCGAACCCGGCCGCAGGAGCCTCACGATCTCGTGCATGCCGGACGCTTCGAGCTTGGCACACAGGGCTCGACCAATCAGGCCGGTCGATCCGCTGACAAGAACCCGCACAGCTTCAATTCTATTACCGGCTCCTCGCGTCGAGGCCTGAGGCAGCGCCAGCGGCAGCTGAGCACCGCAGCGCTCGCGAGCATCCTGGACTCGACTTCACCCAAGCAGGTGCTCATCCGGCCAGCGGCGGATCTCCGGCCCAGATCGGCACGGCACCAGGGATCACCGTGCAGGTCAGGCTTCCACCTGGTTCGATCCCTCCCTCCACCAGCTCCCCGTCGTACTCGAAGTGAACTCTGCCGGTGTCCTCATCGCCTCGCGCTCGCAAGGCCTCTATGACCACAGACTCGCCCCGCGAGTAGGCGACCTCGGGTTCCTCGAGATGGCGTCCTCCCAGCACCTCCACGAAGAGCTGGCCCAGACGCTCGACCGCGCCGGCGCGATCGCCTGGCGGCATCGCTATCGCACAGACGTCGAGCATCCCATCGTCTAGGACCGAGCGCGGCAGGAGCTCGAACGATCCACCGCGATGGCGTGCTCCACCCATGGCCGCTAGCAGCAGCCTCCCCTCGGCCATCGGCTCGCCGTCGACAAGCACCCGCACCTCCGCGCCCAATTCCTCAGGATGACCGATCAGGCGGATCGCAGCCTGCTCGTAGCGCTGCCGGCCCTGAAGATCTGTCGTCGCGCCGGCAACATCGAGCACAGCGGCAAGGAAGCCGGCACTTGCCCCGAGCACCACCCCACGATCGAGCTCGACCAGGTACCCGAGATCGAGGTGGCGCAACCGGACTCCGGGGTGGCCTGGGTCCATGACCATCCCGAGCACCTCTTTCACGGAGGCATCGGCAAACAGCGCCCGGTACAGCGAATTACCCGTCCCGCCCGGCACGACGAGCAGGGCCGGGGATACCGCAGGCGGCTGGACGCGTCGGTCAGCCAGTCCAGGCCCACCCGGCCAGTTGCCCAGACCTCTCGCGACCCCCTCGGCAACCTCACGGGCAGTCCCGTCCCCCCCGACGGCGAGCACCAGACCGAGCCCGTGCACAGCGATGCCCCCCTCGTCGCCATGCCTACCAACGTCAGAGTCCTTGCCCCCGCCCCGAGCCGCCGCTGGATCCTCGATCGGGGCCGCACCTGCGCACACCGCTGCCGCCACCTCCACGATCGCCTCCCCCCGGTGGCTCGTAGTCAGGATCCTCGGTTCGTAGCCTCCAGATGCCAGCAGCTCGGCCACCTCGTCGGCCAGGACAAGCGGTGACCCCCCGGCAGCCGGGTTGACGACCACCAGCGCATCACGGCCAGCCTCCCTGTGGCCAGCCTCCCTGTGGCCAGCCTCCCTGTGGCCAACCTCCCTGTGGCCCGGCCTGCTCACGACAGGCTGTCAGCCAGGCGAGCGGCCATGCGCGCCGCAAGCGCCATGATGGTGATCTGCGGGTTGACGTGGCAAGACGATGGCAGCACCGATCCGTCGAAGACGAAGAGGTCCGGCACGTCCCATACCCTCCCGTGGGGGTCGACCACAGATCCCGCCGGGCTCGCACCCATCCTCGCGCTGCCCATCGGGTGATAGGCCGACAAGTGCAGGTCCGACGGGCGCCAACGCCCTTCACGTACATAGCGCACCTCGGCCACCGAGCGGATGGACGGTAACCCAGGCAGCATCGGGTACACCTCAACCGCGCCTGCAGCAAAGAAGATCTCGGCCGCCATCGCGATTCCCTCGAGGACCTTGGCGGCATCGTCACGGGTGAGGCTGTAGCGGATCGCCACACCGCTCCGGCCGAGTGCCCCGACCCGACCAACCCCAGCGTCCCCGATGATCGAGCCGATCGACGCCATGTGCGGGTAGAGCGCGAACAGGGACTTGTCCCGGCCCCACCCCGGCAATGACCCGGCTGAGTACCCCAGTCCGGGTGGTGGGAATGTCGCCTCCAGCAGCACGCCTCCAGCCAGCTTCTCATCGACGTAGTAGCTCTGCATCGTGCCCCGCCACGCTCTAAGGGGCTCGTCGAACCTAGCCGTGGTGCCCGCGCCGGGGTGGATCACCAGGTTGCGACCCACCTGACGCGACGAGCGTGCCAGGTGTTGGCGTGCCAACAGGGCGGGAGTGAAGATCGCTCCTGCCGCCAGAACCGTCGCACGTGCGGAGACGTGGAGACCTCCCCGGCGCCGTCCCGTCTCAGGATCGAGCACATCTGCCACGACGCCGGCGGCGCGCCCTCCCTCGATCCGGATCCTGCGAACCCTGGTGCCCGAGAACAGGCGCGCTCCAGCCGCGGCCGCTCGCGGGAGATAGCTCAGGTGCATCGCCTGCTTGGCATCAACCGGGCAGCCGAACGCGCAGACCCCGTGCCCATGGCACCCCCTGATGTTCCGGCGGATCGGGCCCCCCGACCAGCCAAGCTCCTCAGCTCCCCTACGCACGACATCGCCGTTGGCTCCAAGGACCTCCTCGGGCACCGGTTGGACGCCTATGACCTCATCGACCGCGTCGAACCAGGGAGCCATATCGTCAGGGCCCACCGAAGTGATCCCGGAAGCCTCCCAGGCACCGAGCACCGTATCCGGTGTCCTGAAACAGGTTCCGGAGTTCACCACCGTCGTTCCCCCAACCGCTCGGCCCATCGGGAGCGATATCACAGGACTGCCCAGGGTGAAGGTCAGCCCTCCGTCGCGGTAGAGCTCGAAGAGCCTCTCTGCAGGCCGGTGGTCAACTATGTCGCTACGGTGAACAGCCGGGCCCTCCTCGAGCACCACCACGTCCAGGCCTGCTCTTGCGAGCGTGTCGGCAGCTACTGCCCCGCCGGCACCGGAGCCGACGATCACAACGTCCGCGACGATCCTCGCATCGACCACCTCGGGGTACCCGATCACAGGCAGCTCGACGGGCGGGGGTGGCCCCGCTGGATCCAGCGGCACGAGGGGCGCGCCGTCATATCCTATGAGCGAAGCCACCCGAGGATCCGATGCGTAAGCGAGCTCCACCAGCACCTCCAAGCCGGCCAGAGCTTCACGTCGCGGCCTGAGTGTCGAGGTGCGGCTTGCCTCTACCCACCTATGCCGTGCCTCGGCATCGAGCCGGTGGAACATCTCCGGAGGGCGCCCGAGGAGGGCCGTCAGGTCGAAGCCGGCCAGCATCGCCCGCACGAGCCAGCGCGGCCGGCTTTCCAGGCGACCCAGGAGAGCCTCGATATAGCCCGCCGTGCCGAGATCTGCCGCTCCTGGAGCAATCGCCCCGCCAGGTGGCAGCAGCGTCTCGCAGAGCGCGCCGAGCACTCGTCGCTCGTACGCGCTAAGCACGGCCACTTCCCCCGGCACGCCACTGACTCGGTCGTCCGTCGTCCACTCCAACTGCCTCCTGTCCTGTCGCCCTCACTACCTCGGGTGGGACCGCTGCCTGCCTGCCGAGCACGGCCAGCCGTCCTAAGGTGGCCCGCCACCCAACGGCACCTTCACCACCAACAGCGTGCCCTCTCCCTCGTGTGACTCCAGAGAGAGGCGCCCGCCGAGAAGGCTGGCCCTCTCGCGCATGCCACGCAAGCCGAGGTGCTCGGGACCCCAGGCAGCCGACACGTCGAATCCTGTGCCGTCGTCTTGCACCCGGAGCTCCATGAGCATCTCCTCGAAGATGACCTCCAACCTCACGTGGCCGGCTTTGCCATGCCGGGTGGCATTGGCCAGCGCCTCCTGGACGACGCGAAACAGGCCCAGCTCGATCTCGTCGCCGACCCGATGCTCACGACCCGTCACGCGTAGCTCCACCTGGCATCCCGATGCGCCTTCGGCCTCGCTCGCGAGGCTCCTCAACGTAGCGACCAGCCCCAGATGCTCCAGAGCATGTGGACGGAGCCCTTGAGCTATCTGGCGAAGGCTCCTGAGCACGCCGATGGCCTCGTAACGCGCTTCGCCTATCGGGGCCTGGAGCGACTCGGCGCCAGGCTGCTCGGCAAGAAGCTCGAGCCTCCCCGCAAGGTGCGCCAGGACCTGCACAGGGTCGTCGTGCAGCTCACGCGACAGCCGCTCACGCTCTTCCTCCTGGGCCCGCAGCAGCGCCCGGGCAAACGCGCTCGCATCCTTCCATTGCCTGAGCTCGGCCGTCACGTCCTGTAGAAGGATCTGGACGAACGGCTCCCCCGAATATCCCCCGACGCGGCTGGTTATGTAGCGGAACTCACGAGGTGGCTCGCCGCCGGGTCTCAGCGTGATCCGCCCCGAGCTGCCCCCTTCCTCGAGGGCCCCAGGCGCGATCCCGAGCAGGGTTCCCGCGGGGCGCCCGATCAGCCCCCCACCTAGCACCGCCCACGCTGCAGGATTGGCCTCGACGATACGGCCGGCAGTGTCGACCAGCAGTATCGGAGCCCTGATCGCGACGAAGAGCTGCCGGTAGCGGGCCTCGGTTGCCCGCTGCTCACGCTCCGCGGCACGGACCTGAGCCGAGATCAGCATCTCGCGTTCGATGCGGTGGCCGACGAACAGCGCGACGGAGTCGCTCAGCAGAAGGACCACCAGCTCCACGGAGAGCTCACGGCTCGCCGGGCGCAGGGCCATGTCGGGGAGCCACAGCACGGTCGCCCACACTGCGGTCGCAGCCGATCCGTGAAGGCCGTAGTGCAGCGCCGCGTACACCATCGGGATCATGAGAGTGGCCACCAGCAGCGCTGATATGGCAGGCTGCCCCTCGACTAGGCCGGATAGGTCCACCGAGAGGTGGATGGCCGTCAGCACGAGCACCATCGCCTGGACCAGCCAGAAACGCCTGTCGCCGAGCGGCGGGTGCAAAGCCCGCTTCAGCACCTTGGAGAAGCCAAGCGGCTGGCCGCTGTCGAGGCTCACTGCGCCACTGGGATGCACAGGACTACCAGGCTGCGCAGGGAGGCCGGGCGACGTCCTCCCGCCGTCGGACGCTACGAGGGCGTCGAGATGAGGACTGGCAGGGTTCACTGGCCGGGAGTCACCGCTTGGCCTCCCTCGACATGATGCCTGACAGCCCACAGGGCCAGCTCCGTGCGCGACGACAGACCAAGCTTGGTAAGGACGTTGCTCACGTAGCTCTCCACTGTCCTGATACCAAGCCCCAGGGCAAGAGCGATCTGCTTGTTCGAGGCACTGGTAGCGATCAGCCTCACCACGTCGAGCTCGCGGGCAGTGAGATGCGAGCACGGCTCCCTCGTCTGGTGGGGTGCGGGCTGCAGGGCACGCCTCGAGATCTCCCTGTCGAACACCGTAGCGCCCATCACCACCGCCCGGACGGCCGCCACCAGCTCATGACGGCTCGTCGTCTTCAGCAGGTACCCGACTGCCCCTGCCTCTAGGGCCTCTGTCACGTACACCTGGTCGTCGTACGCGCTCAGCACGACTGCACGCGTCTCGGGCATCTCCGCCGCCAGGCAGCGCAGCAGTGCTATGCCACCCTCGCTCGGGAGCTGGATATCGACCAGCACGACATCGGGGTGCTCACGGCGCACCACGATCTGCGCCTCTTCGGTAGTGGACGCCTCGCCGACCACCTTGAAATCCGGCTCGCCTTCGAGCAGCTCGTGGATACCCTCACGTACGAGCTTGTGATCCTCCGCGAGCACGACGCGGATCGGTACCGACCTCAACTCGTCCGCAACGCTCTCATCGGACTCGTCAGCCACGATAAGACGCTACCCGCAAGGCGACCATGGCCGCCTACCCGTTCGGAGGCATGCCCACCGCCGCCCGGATCCGAGGGAACTACGGCGTTGCCGGCAGGCAGCCCTGGCTGCGGTATCACCTCCTCGGCCACCACTAGAAGCGAACCCTGGCTGCTGGAGAACCCGAGCATGAACGCACGCCCCGGGCGCGAGCAGTGCCCGGCCACCACATCGCCACACGTCGCGACCCACCAGGCGAGCAGCGCGACCGCCTCGGGGCGCGCTCCCTCCAGCTGCAGCTCCACACCTCCGTCGAATCCCAGTTGCACGCGAGTGCCAATCCCGGCTCTGTCGTATGCGACCTTCTCGAGCAGCGCCTTGGACAGAGACAGCTCACGCAGGGAGCCAAGGGCCCTCTCCCGGCGCCAGTGCAGCTCCTCTTGCATCGCCCGCTCGAAGGCCCGGGAGAGCTGCCGCCTGTCGCGTGCCCGGAGAGCTGCCAGCTCCGGAGCCTCCGGGAGCTGCGCCACCTCGGGCAGCTCCCGGATCTGCCGGGAATGCCACGGCTCCTCGCAATCCGGCGCGTGTGCAACGATCCTGTGGCGCGCAACCGCCCCGGCCCATTCCATCACCTGGTGACGCTGCCTCATCAGGTGCTTGCCATTGCCGCTCCGCGATGGCTCGCGGAAACCACCGAAGATCCCCAGAGCACGAGCGCGAACAGGACCATGAGAGGACCGAGGTTCGGATCGGTCGCCTGGCCTCCCGACAGGATCCCACCGAAATTCTGGCCCACTACCCAGAAAACCACCGATGCCCCCATGCCGCCCGCTAGCGCAAGCTTCCTGGTCGATGGCCAGAGCACGCCGAGGCCAATTGCGAGCTGCACCACCAGCAAAGCGATGGCTATCACCGTGCCGCTACCCGAGGCGACATGGACAAACCACGAGTCCATCCGGGCCATCACTCCCGACGCGGGTGCCTGCGCTGCGATCTGCGCGGTGATGGCCCGAGGAGAGTAGTTCGAACGCTCCAGCTCGAGTAGCCCTGTGCCGGCCCAGATCGCCGCCCAGAGTGCGAGTGCCCCTCTTCGGCCCAGAAGACCTGCTCTCTCGCCAGCCGACCTCATCTCGCCAGCCGCCCTCATCTCGCCAGCCGCCCTCTGTGCAGCAGGCCTGCGGGGCCAGAGCATCAGGCTCAACAGGCTGTAGACGAGAGCAGCACCCGGGGCCCCACCGATGGCCATGGAAGCCCCGGGTGAAATCAGCCCGCCAAGCTTCTCGCCTGCGATCCACACCAGCACACCCCAGGCGAACGACGCGCCGAGAGCGACCTTCTCACTGCGGCGATACAGCAGGCCGGCTCCGATCCCGATCTGGAGCAGCGCCGCGAGGGTGTTGCACACCAGGCGCGCCGTCACCGAACCATAGGTGAGACGGATCAGCAGCGGCGTCACCGTCTGGCCGAGAAGGCTGTGGAAGAACCCCGAGCTGTACATGTACGGCTGGAACTGGAGGGCACCATCGAGAATCCATATGACCCCGAGAGCGACGACCAGATTCCGCCTGGTCAGTATCCCCCGATCAGACCACCGCATGTACCGCATCCGCGATCCCGGCCACTACCGCCACAGACACCGCGAGAGACACCACGATGCTAACGAGCACGGCCGCAGTGAGCACAGGACCCGCGAACAGCGCCCGTATGCCGCGGAACGCCAGGTTGACCCTCACCACTGTCGCAGCAAGAGCGATCCACACCAGCACGATGATCCCGAGCAGGACCCCGACGACCCATTGACCGATCACCCCGTCGGGCCGCACGGCTTGGACCGTCCCTGCGAAGGGGTGAACGGCCGTCGTGGCAAAGCCGGTCGTCTCTGCCGACGCGATGGTGTTGCCAGACGAGTCCCTGGCCTTGGCGACCAGAGCCTGGCGCCCGGTCCAGGTCGGCTCGTAGGTGAACGTCGCCGCCCCTGCCGAATCGGTCGTTGCCGAGCCCAGATGCACCAGGAACGGCGCACCGGCGAACTGGCTGGCGTGGATGTAGAAGTCGACGAGGACTCCAGCGGTGGCTACGCCCCCTCCAGGAGACAGATCGGCCACCAGGCGGACGACCTTCGGATTGGCCGCCACGTTCTCGGCATGCAGCTCGAGGGTCGGAGCCGACCCCGATCCGGAGGTAGCCGCCGATGCGACCCCCGCCCAGCCCAGGGCCGTGCCGAGGAACATGAGCGTGATCACGGCTCCCAGGCGCAGGATCCGCCCTGCGAATCGCTGCGGCGACGATGCCCTCGCTCGCAGCGGCTGACCCACTAGTGCCCTACCTCTCATCTCGGACCTCCCTCGCCTTCGCCTGCGTCGATGGCACTTGGCTCCTCTATGCCTTCGAGCTCCTCCATCTCCGACACCGGAAGGATCGGCAGGAACTTGAAGAGCACCAGCAGCAGCAGCGGGATCGCCGCTGTCGCCGCCAGCGTGATCGAGATGGGTATCCAGGTGAAGTGGTAGGTACCCCAGTTAGCCGATGCCAGCACCCCAGCACCCCTTAGCGGCGACTTGACCAGCGGCTCGGTAGCAGGGGGGACCACGATCACGATCCGCTTGACCCACATGGCCAGCAGCACGAGAACCGAGGCGAACACAACCCCCTTGGCGTTACGGGTACGCCGGAACGCCATGATCGCCAGGGGAACGACGCCGGCTGCCACGAAGTAGAACCAGAACGGGACCCAGTAGCGGCCGATGATGATCTGGCGTACCCAGGCCGCCTCGTCACGCTGGCCGGAATAGCCGTCGATCAGGTACTCGGTGAATGTCAGGTACAGGTAGAACGCCCCCATCCCTATCATCAGGAAGCCCAGCCGGACGATGTGCTTCTCCGTGATGAACCGCTGCAGGTGATATCCCCGACGGAATGCCGCAACGGAGACGATCACGAGTGCGATGCCCGTATAGAGGGCAGCGACAACGAAGTACACGGGAAAGATCGTCTCTATGTAGCCTGCACGACTCGACGAGGCGAAGGCGAAGCTCAGAACCGAGTGGACCGATACCGCAAGGGGTATCACCATGATCGCAACGAGGCCTATGGCCCCGTGCAGTGCCCGGCGCTGGGGCGGAGAGCCGTCCCAATGGTCACCAAGCTTCCGGTACAGCCACCGGCAGGCGTTCGCATGCCAGCCGGTGCGAGTCGAGCCGATCCGCCCCAGGGCAATCTTCAGATCGGAAACTAGCGGGAGGTAGAAGAACACGACGGTCGCCAGCAGGTACGTGCTCACGGCGAAGAAGTCCCAGAGGATCGGCGACGACAGGCCCCAGTACGGAGGCCAGACCAGCTCCCATATCCGCCACGGGCTGCCGAGGTGGGGGATGATGAAGAGCATCCCGATCGGCAGGGTGACGAGCGCTGTTCCCTCTGCTATCCGGGTGAGCGGCGCGCGCCAGGTCGCATTGGTGATGCGCAGGATGGCCGACACCACGGCCCCTCCGTAGCTCACACCGATGAATGCCACGAGGTCCGCTTCGTAGACTGCCCAGAACGCCTGGTTGTTATAGCCCGCCGACCCCAGGCCGTCGCGCACCTGGGTGGCCCACGCCACCAGGCCGACCACGACCACTGCAGCCAGAGTCGCTACTGCTATCCACCACCACTTGCCCGTTTCGAGCACGGGCCGCATCGCCGCCTCGCGGCCCGCTTCCCGGAGCTCGGCCGCGTCCACCTCGTCTGGCGCCACCAGGTCCAAAGAGCCACCCGTGGCGGTAGTCACACTTGGCTGGTCAGACATCTCCTAGGGCTTCTCCTGGTCATTTTCGAGGTCTTCACCTGAACCGGGGATGTAGAACACCCTCGGATGGGTCCCGTAGGACTCCTTGAACTTCACGGCGTTGTTGTCCTGTATGAACTGCGACAGCTTCACGGCCCGGCCGAAGCCGTTCACCGCCACGTCGGTAACGAGGTCGCCCAGGTAGATGACCCCCATGGGACACCCCGTTACGCACTCGGGCAGCTTGCCTGCGGGAAGCATCGCCGCGCAGTAGATGCACTTGCCGACAGTGCCCTCCACCTGGGGCACCGGCCATCCGGGCTCCTGGGGGAACGGCTGGCGTGGGGCGGGCTTCGGGGCCTTCCAGTTGAAGTACCTTGCCTGGTAGGGACACGCGTTCATGCAGATGCGGGTACCGATGCAGCGGCTCTGATCGACCAGAGTCAACCCTTCGGAAGTACGGAAGTTTGCCTTCACCGGGCACACCGGGACACAGGGCGGGTCCTCACACATCATGCACGGACGCGGCATGGAGTAGGTCGAGCCGGAGGCGCTCTGCATCGTGAAGACGTGGATCCACGTCTGATCCTTGTGGAGGGAGTGCGCCTGCTGGCACGACATGGTGCAGGCCTTGCAGCCGTTGCAGTAGCGCAGGTCGATGACCATCGCCCACTGATGCTCGGCTGCTCCGGTCGATCCCGTGGGGCCTGCCGCACCGCCAGCGACTGCCTCGGCGCCAGCCGCCTGGTGGGAAACCGCAGCTGAGGCCGGCCGCTCACGGAGGAGCTCCACCCCGGTGCCTGCAACCGCCGCTCCGAGCGCCAGGACCCCTGCCCTCTGGAAGAGCTGCCGACGGCTAACCCCGGTCGTGCCATCGGGACCAGGGTCGCCTGCGCCTTCCGCTGCGGGCTCGGCGCTGTTCACCACCTCTGCTTCTGGATCATTGCCATCTGCCATCTGTCGTTTCACTCCTGAGGATCTGATGCTCTGCTACTGGCTGTGCCTGCTGGGTCACTACACCTGCTGGCTCACTACCGGCTGTGCCTGCTGCGCCTCACGGGCCTGCAGGGCTCACGTGACGGTGATGTTCCCCTCCATCCAGCCGAAGGTGTCCATCGGGCCACCCATGCCTGTGGGCCCCGACCCGCAAGGCGCCATGCACTCGAAGCGGTAGGTTCCCGCCTTCGGTGCCACGAAGCTGAAGGTGACGTTTACCGGGGTGATCCCATCAGGCCCATGGGGTGTGGTGGCTGGGATAGGCACGTTGATGCCGAGCGTCGGGACTGTGAAGGTGTGCGCCAGGTCTTCGTTCGGAATCGCCGTCACGCGCCGGCCGTTCACGGTCTCGCTCCCGCCGGTAGTGCCGAAGACCTTGTCGTAGCGGGTCTGGAGACTGGGCATGGGTGCCGTGCCGTCATCGAAGCTGCTGATGGTTACCACCACCCTCGCCCCCGCAGGGATGACCACGTCTGCCGGAACGTACTTCGGCCAACCTGGTCGCTTGACCATGCCCCCGGTCAGGATGCTCAGGTACTCATGCACCGTAGGCACCCGGCCAGCCGTAGCGCTTGCCGATGCGCCGCATGCGCTCGCCACCAGGGCGAGCGCCAAGGCAATTCCTGCCGGAGCGATCGC
>JAJZJN010000046.1 GCA_021851165.1 Actinomycetes bacterium | reverse complement strand
CATCTCGTGTTCGTGGTGAAGTACCGGCGCAAGGTGCTCGATGGCCACCACCTGGCCTGTCTCGAAGAGACGTTCGCTGGCATCTGTGCCGACCAAGGTGGCGAACTCTGCGAGTTCAACGGCGAGACCGATCACGTTCATCTGCTCGTGGACTACCCGCCTGTTGTCGCAATCTCGGTCCTTGCCATGCGCCTGAAGGGAGCTTCCGCTCGAGTGCTTCGGTTCAAGTTCCCCGAGATCCGACAAGCCTTTGGCCAACATCGAGAGCTCTGGTCGGACTTCTACTTCGCCGCATCTGTTGGCGGGGCGCCGATTGCCGTCCTGCGGCGCTACATCGAGCAACAGCGCAGACCAGTGTGGACGACAGCGGCGCTTCACCACCCGGCCTGAAGGCCGGGGCACTGCGCCGCGATTTCGGTAGGCTTCGGGCATGCCCAGCTTCGACATAGTCTCGGAAGTGGACTGGCAGGAGGTGCGCAATGCGGTCGACCAGGCCAACCGCGAGGCTGCCACCCGCTTCGACTTCAAGGGGACCGATTCGGCCATAGAGATCGGCACCGACGAGCTCGTGTTGCGCTCCTCGACCGAGGACCGCCTAAGAGCGCTCCACCAGGTTCTCGAGGAGAAGCTGGTCAAACGCGAGGTATCGCTCAAGTCCCTCGACAGCGGCAAGATCGAGGAAGCCTCCCGGGGTTCGGCCCGCCAGCGCATAGCGGTACGCAGCGGCATCTCGGCCGACAATGCCAAGCGCCTGAACAGGTTCATGAAGGACCTCGGTCTGAAGGGCGTATCCTCGCAGACCCAAGGTGACCAGCTACGCGTGACTGGCAAGAAGCGCGACGACCTTCAAGCTGTCATCCAGGCCCTCAAGGCCGAGGACTTCGGCATTGCCCTGCAGTTCACCAACTTCCGCGATTGAAACCGCGCCGTTGCGCTGCGAGGCCCGTCACCCCCGACCGACTATCAGGCCTGGCCACCAGCACGCCCGATCACTAGCACGCCCGACCGACTATCAGGCCTGGCCCTCGGTCACGCCAGCGGAGTCGAACGTAGCCATCTCGGCAATGACCTTCGCTGCCGCCTGGAGCAGGGGCAGCGCAAGGCAGGCTCCGCTACCTTCCCCCAGGCGTAGGTCCAAGTCGACGAGTGGGTCGAGACCCAGATGCCCGAGGGCCACCGTCGCCCCGGGCTCGCTCGACCGATGGCCCGCGAAGAGGTAGCCAGAGCAATCAGGCGCTAGTGCAACAGCCACCATGGCAGCTGCCGCCGCTATCACGCCGTCGATGATCACAGGAACCCCTCCCGCCGCTCCACCGACCATGTAGCCGGCCAGGGCCGCTATCTCGAGCCCTCCGAGCGATGCAAGAGCGCCGAGTGGATCGCCGGCTGCCTCCGCTCTCCCGGTGCGATCGAGCGCCCTGGCTACCACATCGACCTTCAGCGCCATCGTCTCGTCATCGATACCGGTGCCACGGCCTGTCACCTCGTCCGGCCGGCTCCCGGAAAATGCGGCGATCAGAGCGGCCGACGGGGTGGTGTTGCCGATCCCCATGTCCCCCGTGAGCAGGCACCTCGTGCCCGCGGCAACCAGGTCGGCGGCTACCTGAGCGCCTACGTCCAGCGCTGCCCGGGCCTCTTCGAGCGTCATGGCCGGCCCCTCGGACAGATCGGAGGTGCCGGGCCTCACCTTCGCCCTGATGAGGCCGGGGGCCTCGGGCAGCTCACTTGCCACCCCGACGTCCACCACCACCACGTCCGCGCCCACATGGCGGGCTAGCACATTCACAGCAGCACCGCCCGCCAGGAAGTTCATGACCATCTGGGCAGTGACCTCGGCCGGCCAGGGTGACACGCCCTGGGCAAGCACCCCATGGTCTCCGGCAAACACCGCCACCGTGGCCGGGGCAGGAACCGGTGGGGGACAGCGGCGTGCCACTGCGGCCAGGCGGATCCCCGCGTCCTCCAGGCGTCCGAGGGCGCCTGGAGGCTTGGTCAGCGTCAGATGCCGGGCTCGCGCCTCGTCGGCTGCCAGCGGGTCAGGGGGTCGGAGCTTGGCTACAGCATCGTCGAAAGCAGGCACCGCGCCAGCTTAGGCGCTCGCCGCATCTGGTATTTCAGCCGGCCCAGCCATCCCGAGCACACAGCCATCCCGAGCACACGGCCATCCCGAGCACACAGCCATCCAGAGCACACGGCCACGATGAGGGTTCCGAGCAATGCCCGCCCAGCACGGCCCAGGTACCGCCGGATTCAGGCCTCCACCAGCTCGGGCTCCGCGACAAGCGGCGTCACGCGGAACATACGGTTGAAGATCATGAACTTGAGCACCCACAGCAGGGCGAAGGCGAGCAGGTTGGCGCCGTTGACCATCACCGACAGCTCCAGATGGCCAAAATGCTCGGAGTGGCCCCAGTCCTGGGCTATCCCGACGGTCACGATCGACAGGGTCATCCCTGCAAACGAGAGCACCCAGAACGGCAGCACCTCCCGCAGGACGTGCGAGCGGCCCGACTTGCCCCATGCCCAGTTCCGGTTGAGGTAGTACGACGGCACCGTGGCCACTGCATTGGCGAAGATGTTGGATGGCACCGCCGACCACACCCGCAGCACGCCGAACACCATGAACAGGGTGAACTGGGCAACCCCTGTCGATATGACCGACACCATCGCGTAGCGGAACAGCTTCTTGCCCGTAGGCTGGTGGTAGAGGTCCCACAGGCGCCGCACGGCGTCGCTTATCATCGCTTCCAGCATACCGGTTGGCCGTACCCGGCGTCTCGGAGCCCAAGGAGCCGGTTGGCGACCAGCCGCCTGCTCGCCCGTGCCGGTGAGCCTGCAACAATGGAGAGGGTGAGCGACGCCCTCGATTTCCTCGTCAAGCTTCTGGATCTCGAAGCCATCGAGGTGAACATATTCCGCGGCACAAGCCCCGACGAGCAGCGCCAGAGGGTCTTCGGCGGGCAGGTGGCGGCTCAGGCCCTGATGGCAGCAGGTCGAACGGTGGAGCGCGCTTTGGTCCACTCTCTCCACTCGTACTTCCTGCGCCCTGGCGACCCGTCCATCCCGATTCTCTACGAGGTGGACCGCATCCGCGACGGTCGCTCCTTCGCCACGCGTCGTGTGGTGGCGATACAGCACGGCAAGGCCATCTTCAACCTCCAGGCATCCTTCCAGGCAAGGGAGGAAGGGGCGTTTGTCCACCAGCTCCCCATGCCCGACGTGCCTCCGCCGGAGTCTCTAGCGACTCTCTACGAGAGGCTGGAGCCCTACCGGGAGCAGCTCGGCGAGTGGTTCTCGAGGCCCCACCCCATCGATCAGCGCCATGTGGGCGATCTCCCCTGGATGCACCACGAGGGCAAGGAGCCCGTGCAACGACTGTGGATAAGGGCGGATGGCCAGCTTCCCGACGATCCGCTGCTCCATGCCTGTATAGCGGCCTACGCGTCGGACATGTCGCTTTTCGACACGATGCTCGCACCCCACGACGTCCGGTGGAACGACGCCGATTTCATGGGGGCGAGCCTCGACCACTGCATGTGGTTCCACCGCCCGTTCAGGATCGACGAGTGGCTCCTGTACGACATGGACAGCCCCAATGCCTATGGATCCCGCGGGTTGGCGCGGGGCTTCTTGTTCACCCGCTCTGGAGAGCTGGTCGTCTCGATGGTCCAAGAGGGGCTAATGCGCTATAAGGACCACCAAGTGCACTAATGCCGCTGCGGTGTGGCCCACCCGGGCCCGGGCGCTGCGCCTGAAATCCACAGCGCCGCACCCACCGGGGCCCGGGCCTGCACGAGCAGGCTCAGCGATCGACCATCGGCACGTAGTCGCGGCTGTCGAGACCGATGTAGAGCTGGCGGGGGCGCGCGATCTTCGAGTCCTGGTCGAGCAGCTCCTGCCAGTGGGCGAGCCAGCCCGCAGTGCGCGGGATCGCAAACAGGACCGGGAACATCTGCAGGGGGAAGCCCATGGCCTGGTAGATGAGCCCCGAGTAGAAGTCGACGTTCGGGTACAGCTTGCGCGAGGTGAAGTACTCGTCGGAGAGGGCGATCTCCTCGAGCTTGAGCGCTATGTCGAGCAGGGGGTTCTTACCGGTGATCTCGAACACCTCGTCGGCCGTTCGCTTGATTATCTTGGCCCGGGGGTCGTAGCTCTTGTACACACGGTGCCCGAAGCCCTGGAGACGGCCATGGCCCTGCTTCACCGCGGCCACGAAGTCCGGGACGTTGTCCATCGAGCCGATGTCGCCGAGCATACGGATGACCGCCTCGTTGGCCCCGCCATGGCGTGGCCCGTAGAGGGCGGCGCATGCCGCCGCACATGCCGAGTAGGGGTCCGCGTGAGACGAGCCGACGACCCTCATGGCAGTCGTGGAGCAGTTCTGCTCGTGGTCCGCGTGCAGCACGAACAGCACGTCGAGGGCATGAGCAAGCATCGGGTTCGCGTCGAAGCGCGGCTCGGCGACCTTCCACATCATCGACAGGAAGTTCGCTGCGAAGTCGAGCGAGTTGTCCGGGTACACGAACGGCATCCCCACGCTGAAGCGGTGCGCTGCGGCAGCCAGCGTCGGCATCTTCGCTATGAGGCGCACTATCTGCTTGTGACGGGACTCCGGATTGAAGATGTCCTTCGCATCGAGGTAGAAGGTCGACAGCGCCGCTACCGCCGATACGAGCATGCCCATGGGGTGGGCGTCGTAGTGGAACCCGTCCAGGAACCGCTTGCGGACGTTCTCGTGGATATAAGTGTGATAGGTGATCTCGCTGCGCCACGCGGCGAACTCGGCCTCGGTGGGCAGCTCGCCGTTCAACAGCAGGTAGGCCACTTCCAGGTAAGTGGAGTGCTCTGCCAGCTGCTCGATCGGGTACCCCCGGTAGCGCAGGATGCCGTTCTCCCCGTCAAGGTAGGTTACGGAGCTCTCGCATGATGCAGTGGACACGAAACCTGGATCGTAGAACCAGATCCCCGGCAGCAGCTTCTGCCACTCGGAGGCTGATACGCCTCCATTGGAGATCGGTATCTCTATCTGGTTTCCCGACCTGTTGTCTGTGATCGTGATGCTCTCGGCCACGGCCCTCGGACCCTCCTCGTTCGTTCTCCACGCGTGATCCTACGACCACGAGACCGCCAAGTGGCAAAGCCCAGCCGACACTGGCCCCCAGCGCTGCCTCCCAGCGCCGGCTCCCGTCGCCGGCTCCCGTCGCCGGCCCAGGGCCCGGCCCCCAGCGCTGGCTGCTCAGCCGGCAGGCGGTGCGACCTCCAGGGGGAGCTGCTCGGTCACAGTCGTGCCGCCGGCCGAGGTGGCCCTCACCACGAGTGTCACCGCCGTGGCCTTGCCAAGGTGCAGGGCGGGAAAGACAACAGCGACCGACCCCCCGGGATCCACGTTCCCCGCGAAGCTGCGCACCATGGAGGAGGGAGCTGGTGCGCCAGATGCCGCTGTGGCGATTCCCGCCGTCAGCGTCACGGACTTCTGCTGCACGTTGCCCGTGTCGGCCACGACTACCCGGACGAGCACCGAGCCCGTCGGTGGCATCACGGCTGCCCCGGCAGGGTCGATCGACACCGGGGGCGGGGTAAGGGCGGTTGCCCGCAGCACGAGGCGGTCCACCGGAGCGAGCGAGGGCGAAGAGGCTATCTGGGTGGCCAGGGCAGACAGGCCCCCGGCTGTCCACAGCGACGGATCGGTCACCCACCTCGAGCCCGGCAGCCTGGCAGAGCCGGGACCGACCCAGAGCTGGTGCCTGCAGGCAGCCCACATCCGGTCGGAGCCGGTCAGCAGGGAACCCGCCGAGAGCAGACCGGCTACGGCGCTGGACTGACTCGACCGGCTGGTCCCGGTTGGTCCGCCGAGGAGGCCTTCGATAGCCGTCTCGATCCGCACCATCGCTGAAGCTCGCTTCGCCATCGCGCCCTCGCACTCGGCATCCCCGCCCGCCGGAGCGGGCGGCACCAGGGCCGCCATCGCCTGGTCCACCGACGAGGTCTGGCTCACCAGGAGCCGTAACGTCCCGGTGAGCTCCGCACGGCTCATGCCCGCAGCTCCTGCCATCATCGACCCGAGCGTCCGGCCCGAGGCTGAAGAGGTCCTCGCGAGCGGTGCCGCCAGCACTGCAAAACTGCGGTCGACGTTGCGCCGGAACGGCCCCGATTGCGGGCCGATCTGCCGCACGATACCGGCAACGGCCACGAGAGCCACCGCTATCACCGCCATGCCGGCAACCAGTCGACCGGGCCGGAGGGAACGTGCCGGCTTGTACAGGCTGCCCGATCTATAAGAGCGCCCCCGCCCGTAGGTGCCGCCTCCCCCGCGCGAGCGGCGGGCCCTGGCACGCGCCCGATGCGCCAGCCTCCACCTTCTCCGGGTCATCGGGCGCAGACCATAGTCGCTAGAGCTGCGCCGCAAACACACGCCATGCCGGCCGGCGGCTCGCCAGGCGCCTGTGGTTGCCCGGCGCCTGTGGTTGCCCGGAGGCTGTGGTTGCCCGGAGGCTGTGGTTGCCCGGCGCCTGTGGTTGCCCGGGTGACCGTGGCTCGGGGTAGCGGGGCGATATGATGGCGCACCGTGCCTGAGCGCAATCCAGCGGCACCACCCCCCGTGTACGACCGGAGCGAGCTGCGTAGACGCTCGCGTCGAAGGCGCGCCCGGCGCCGGCTCGTGGTGGCATTGACCGGGTTCGTCGCATTCTGCGTGCTCGTTGCAGCAGCCGGGTTCGCCTACGTGGAGTACCGCAACCACCAGATCCGCAAGCTGAGCGTCTCAGGCCTGGCCGTCGACCCGCCGTCAGGGGTCGAGAACATACTCCTGGTGGGTTCCAACTCCCGCTGCGCGCTGAACGGCAAGCAGGCGGCGCAGTTCGGCAGCTGCGCCCAGGTGGGAGGTGCGCGCAGCGACGTGACGATGCTCCTGCACCTGGATCCGGCCAACCACAGCGCTTTCATACTGTCCATCCCACGCGACCTGTTCGTCCCCATCCCCGGCACCACCGCGGCAAACCGCGTCGACGCTGCCTTGAACGCAGGACCCACCAGGCTCGTCCACACGATCGAGGACGATCTCGGCATCCCGATCAACCACTTCGTCGAGCTGAACTTCGACACCTTCCAGGGCGTGGTCAACGCCCTCGGCGGTGTCAGCATGTACTTCCCCGACCCGGTCAAGGATGCCTACTCGGGCCTGAACGTGACGACGCCGGGATGCCATCACCTGAACGGCACCGAGGCTCTGCAGGTCGTAAGGGCCCGTCACATGTTCTACATGCAGAACGGGACCTGGTACTACGACCCCATGGGAGATCTGAGCAGGATAAAGCGCGACCACGAGTTCCTCCGCGTGCTTGCCGCCCAGGTGGCCCAGCGTGGCCTCTCGAACCCCCTGACGGCGAACGCGATACTCGGCTCGGTCGCCCCCGATCTCCAGGTCGACTCGGGATTCAGCCTGTCCAAGATGCTCGGGCTCGCGCTTGCCTTCCACGGAGTCAACCCGAACTCGGTTCCCACCTACACCCTGCCGGTATCGATAGACCCGAACCCCTTCTACTACCGGGGAGCGGACTACGGCGATGTGGTGCTTCCCTCCCAACCCCAGGATCAGCAGGTGATCGACAGGTTCCTCGGCGTCTCCTCGCCGCCGGGCTCGTCGGTCTCCCCGTCGTCGTTCTCCGTAGCCGTGGAGAACGGCACCGGTGGCTATAACCAGGCCGCCGACACCGCGTCGGCACTGAAGCAGCTCGGCTTCAACATCACCTCTGTCGGCAACGCCAGCATCGTCGGGCCGGTGTCGGAGACGACCGTCTACTATGCACCGGGCCACCTTGCCGATGCAGAGCGCGTCGCCGGCTCTCTGACAGGGACGGTGGTGATCGGTCAGGGACCCACGAGTGCCGGCAGCACTGTCACCGTCGTCACGGGAAGCAACTTCTCGGTAACAGCACCATCGGGCTCGGCCCAGGCCTCCTCCACCACCGGCACTGCCCAGGCGAGCTCCTCGGGAAGCTCGTCGTCGGGATCCGGCTCCTCGGGAAGCTCGTCGTCGACCAGCGTCTCGATAGCCACCACCTCGCCTCAGGTGATAGCGCCGCCCACTGTCTCGCACGCGCCTCTTCCGTCGTACGATCCACGCTCGTGCAGCCCATCCGGCGGACCCGGGAGCTGAGCGTAAGCAGCCCGATGGGCTCGGAGGAACGCTTCGGTGCTCCGGCGCGGGCCTCAGTCGGCTGAGGCAGCTGCCGCACCGCCGAAGCCGAGCGCCTCTGCGTTGCCGCTCTCGGCGACGTCGAGAATGGCTGTCTCGTCACCGTTGCCCGCACTGGGCAGCGTGCTCGCCGTGCGGCGCCAGCTCACCGTAGGCCTGATCGCATCAGGGTCCACACGGTCCGCATGCCGCTCGGCAGTGGTGATCAGTGACCTGATGGTCTTCTCCGAGAGCATGTGGGGAACGAGCCCCAAGTCGAGGAGCTTCGTATGGGCAGCGCGGTAGTAATGCTCCTCCTGCTCTACCCGCGGGTCCTCCAGGTGTGCTATCTCGACCTTCCCCGGCAGCGCATCTGCCACCATCATCGCGAGGTCATTCACCGAGAACGACTCGGTGAACTGGTTGAACACCCTGTACTCGCCCTTGGTGGCGGGATTGACAATCGCCAGCTCGACGCAGGCAAGGGTATCCCTGATGTCCAGCATCCCCCTCGTCTGGCCTCCGCTTCCGTACACCGTGAGGGCATGACCGGTCACAGCCTGGACGCAGAAGCGGTTGAGCACGGTGCCGAACACAGCATCGTAGTCGTAGCGCGTGGCCAGCTCGGGATGGAGGGAGGTCTCCTCCGTCTCCTGGCCGTAGACAATGCCCTGGTTCAGGTCCGTGGCCCGCAGCCCCCATATCTTGCACGCGAACATGATGTTGTGACTGTCGTGAACCTTCGACAGATGGTAGAACGAGCCCGGCTGCTTCGGGTAAGGCAGTACGTCGGTACGGCCTTTGTGGGTGATCTCGATGAAGCCTTCCTCGATATCGATGTCGGGAGTCCCGTACTCGCCCATGGTGCCGAGCTTCACCAGGTGAATGGACGGGTCCTGCTCGGCGATCGCGTACAGCAGGTTCAGCGTCCCGAGCACGTTGTTCTTCTGGGTATAGACGGCGTGGCCCCGGTCGATCATCGAATAGGGCGCCGAGCGCTGCTCGGCGAAGTGGACGACGGCGTCCGGCTCGAACTCGCGGAGCACCCGGGTGACGAACACGGCGTCGGTCATGTCGCCTATGTGGATTGAGACCTTGAGCCCCGAAACGGCTTCCCAGCGCCGCACACGCTGCTGGAGGTTGCTGATGGGAACGAGCGAGTCGACTCCCATCTCGAGGTCGTACCCCCGTCGTGCAAAGTTGTCGACTACCCCGACGTCGTGGCCGCGCCGGGAGAGGTACAGAGCAGTCGGCCAACCCAGGTAGCCATCGCCACCGAGCACGAGTATCCGCACAATCGCTCCTCTCGCAGTGTTCCCGACACCGGTCTCCCCGGTGACAGCCGTCCCGCCACCAGCGTCGCTGATGCCGGCATCCCTAACCTGTGTCCCTGTCGTATATCACAAGGGTACTCCTACAGGATTACCTATCAACCTGGGAAAACCCTGAGAAGACGTGGTGAAAGCCCTGAGAAGGTTTGATGATCTTGTGAAGCCGTGCCACCCGCGGACCCGGTCCCGCTCGAAGCCGGCTCCCGAGGACTCGATTCCACTGGTCCCGAGTGCTCGGAACCCGGCTAGCGGATCCAGCACATGAGCGCTGAGCCCGACGGTCACGCCCACCCCGTAGCATCGTCAAGCGATGGCATCCCTCCTCGACTCCCTCGCATCGGAGATCCTCCATGCCAAGGGGTCCGACCTGCTGGCCCCGGTGACCGTGATCGCTACGTCGCACTGGTCGGCGGTCGCACTCCGCCGGGCTCTGGGGACAGTCGCATGCCCATCGACAGGCACGGTCGGAATCGCCAACGTGAACGTCACCACCGCCGACGACCTGGGCCGCGAGCTGGCATCGCCCCGCCTCAGCTCAGAAGGCCTCCGCGTGGCACCCCCCCCGCTACGCATCGAGGCGATCCGCCTGGCGGCACGGCGGTCCGGCCATGGGCTGACCGCGCTTGGCAGCCATGATGCCACTGTGGAGCTGCTGGCCACAGCCTTCGACGAGCTCGACTCCTGCCCCGAGGAGATCGTCGAGCTGATCCACCGCGACGAGCCGCGCGGAAGGGAGGTGGTGGACCTCTACCGGGCGACCATGGACATCATGGCCGAGCACGGCTTCGCCGGAGGACGCCGGGTACGCCTCGAGGCAATAGAGGCGGCGCGGTCACGATCCGGAAGACTCGCCGGTCTCGGCCAAGTCGTCGTCGTCGAGGCAGGCTCCACCACCGGTTACGAGCGCGTGCTGCTCCAAGAGCTGCCGCCTCATTGCGCCGTGTCGCGCGTTGCTCTCGAATGGCCCCATCCACAGGCAACCTCAGCCGCCTCCTACCCCGACCCCGACGAGGAGGTGCGCTCCACCATCCGTGAGGTGCTCCGCCATGCCGGCGAGGGAATACCACTGTGGAAGCAGGCGATTCTCTACCCGCCGGGCCCGTCGTATACGCGACTCGTCCACCAGCAGCTGTCGGCAGCAGGGATACCCTTCAATGGAGCGGGTGGGCGCAGTCTCGCCTCGACGATGGCCGGTCGCCTCCTCGCCGGTGCAATCGAGCTCGCGGACGGGGACTGGCCACGGGACCAGGTGATGGCCTGGATCGCCTCCGTGCCGGTCATGGACCGCGACGGGTCTCTGATCCCCGCCAGCAGGTGGGACAGAGTCTCGGGTCTCGCAGGTGTGTTGCGGGGCACGGACCAGTGGGATCAACGGCTGGCACGACTGGCCGAGCACGGGTCTCTCACAGACGGTGGGGCCACTGCCGGCGAGGCCCGTCGGATCAGTGGCTTCGTCGGGGAGCTTGCCCGCTTCGTCGCTCACATCCCCACCACGTGGTCGGACCTGGCCCGGTGGTCGTCTGAAGTGCTCGATCGCTACCTCGGAATCGGCCCCGTAGCCGGCACGCTCCCACAGCTCGTGGCAGACAACGAGCTCGCGGCCGCCGAGCAGGTTCGCTCGCTGGTAAGCAGCCTGGCCTGCCTGGACGAGCTCTCGCCCGCGCCCGACTGGCCCGCCATGCGCCGTGTTGTGAGCCGCGAGCTCGCCTCGAGCGCAGCCAAGCCTGCGGGCAACGACACGGGCGGCGTGGGATACGGCGTGTTCGTGGCACCTTTTCCCTACGGGAGAGGGATGTGCCTGGATGCCGTCCACATGATCGGCATGACAGAGTCACGGGTTCCGGGCCAGATGGCCAACGACGTGGTGCTGCCCGATGCCCTGCGCGTCAGGATCGACTCCGATGCCCTCCAGAGCCGTGCCAAGCGGCTCGAGACGATGCTGCTCGATCTCCGTGCATCGCTGTCATCTGGATCGGCCGTGCGCCGGGTCACCTGGCCCCGTAATGATCCACGCACCGGGCGAACCGAAAGCCCCTCACGATGGACGGCAGAGCTGGCCGGCAGCCGCTACGCGTTCAGCGGACCGCAGGCAGGGAGCGGGATCACCTGTGTGGCCTCGTTCGCAGCCGCGCTGAGCTCCGGGCCGCCGGTCTCCCCGGCGGAGTACGACCTCAGATCCCTCCATGACTGGGTTGCCCGAGACCATGATCCGCTCGCCAGCCCGCTTGCCACCACCGACGCCGAGCTCGCAGCGGGACTGGATCTTCTCACCGCCAGGCGCCGCCAAAGGCTCACCCGCTTCGACGGGCTGGTCGGGGCATCCACGGTCTCTCCCTTCGACCCATCTGCTGCCGTATCCGCGACGCGCCTCGAGCGCTATGCGGAGTGCCCCCGGCGGTTCCTCTTCGAGCGGGTGCTCGAGGTCGCGGCTCCTCCACGTCCAGAGGACGTGTGGCAAATCGAGCCCATGGACAAAGGAACCCTCGTTCACGCGATACTGGAGGACTACGTGGGTGAGCGGGTGCTCGGTGCTCCCGCCTCGCTCGACCGGCTGCTTGAGATTGCCGAGGGACACTTCGCGGAGGTCTACGCGCGCGGCATCACAGGCAAGCCGTTGCTATGGGACATGGACAAGGCCGCGATAGTGCGCGACCTCAGGCGCTTCTTCTCCGAAGATCTCCACCAGCCACTGGATGCCGAGGTCTCCTTCGGTGACGTGGAGACGGACGCTCACAGTTGGCCACCGGTGGCAGTCACCCTGGCCGACGGCCAGGAGATCTCCTTCCGGGGAAAGGTCGACCGCGTGGACATGACGGCTGAAGGAGTGCTGCTGGTCAGCGATTACAAGACCGGACGCCAATCCGATCTTACCGACCTCGAGTCCGACCCGGTCGCAGCCGGCACCCGCCTGCAACTACCGCTGTACGCGATGGCAGCCAGCCGCTACTACCGCTCCAGAGGCCTCGATGCCTCGGTGACCAGGGCACGATACTGGCTCGTCTCGTCCAACCGCATTGCTCCGAGCTTCGTGCTGGAACTGTCACCGGAGATCGAGGCGTGGTTCAGCCGTGCGGTATCGCTCGTGGTGCAAGGCATCGAGACCGGGCTGTTCCCCGGGATCCCGGGCAAGACGACCAACGGATCCTGGGAGCACTGCCAGAGATGCGACCTCGATCCGCTCTGCCCGGTCGAACGAGACGTTCAGTGGGAGCAGAAGTCGGCGGATCCGGCAGCATCAACCCTGGCAGAGCTGTCCGGCTCCACGGCACCCGACAGCCTCCGCGGCGCCGTCCGCAGGTGCCCACTGCAGGAGGAGGTGGACCCGTGAGCGCCTACTGGAGCAGCCCGGGCACCGGCGAAGAGGCCGCTTCGAACGACGAGGAAGCCCGGCGAACCATTTCCGAGCAGCTCGACGCGAACTTCTTCGTCGTCGCCGGAGCCGGCACAGGCAAGACCACCTCCCTGGTGAACCGTGTGGTCTCTATGGTCACCAACGGCGATGTCCACATAGGGCACATAGCCGCCATCACCTTCACCGAGGCGGCTGCCGGAGAGCTACGGGAACGGGTCCGCCAGGAGCTCCAGGATGCAGTCGCAAGCGGGGCGCTCAGCCCGGGGCGGATCATCGACATCGACGAGGCGGCCATCTGCACCATCCATGCCTTTGCTCAGAGGATCCTCGCCGAGCACTGCCTGGAGGCAGGGCTGCCACCTGGCTTCGAGATCATGGACGACACCGCCTACCAGGCGGATATCGAGGACCGCTGGCAGCACTTCGCCGAGAACCTCCTCGACGACCCCGGGGCCAGCGAGGCGCTACGCCGCGGATTTGCAACCGGTCTCGACCTGCGCCATCTAAGAGGTCTCGCGGGCGACGCTTCCGAGCACTGGGACCGGCTCACGGGACCCGCCATGGACCGCCTGATCGCACCGGCTCCATCCCCCGGCGCGTGGCCCACGGTGCCAGTCTCCCTGCTGTTGGAAGCATTGGACACTGCAGCCAGGTTCGCTTCCCGCTGCGACGACCCCGAGGACCACCTGATGGCCTTCCTCGAATCGGACGTGGCGAGCGCCGCTGACCGGCTGCGCCGGACGGATCCTGGCGATGCTGTCGAGGTGCTCCAGCTACTCGCCGAGCTGCCGGTGCTCTCCGCCCGGCGCAAGGGACGGGAAGCCTCGTGGCGAGTGCCGATAGCCGAGGTCCGCAACGCTTGCGAGCATGCTGAACAGCTCCGGGCCGGAATCCTCGCAGAGACCAGGCAAGCTGTGCTGGCCACCCTGGGGCCACGGGTGGCAGAGTTCGTCCGCGATGCAGCCGATCATCGGCGTGACGAGGGCCGGATCGGCTTCCATGACCTGCTGGTGCGTGCCCGGAACCTGATCGTGGACAACCCTCAGGTACGTGAGCAGCTCCACCGCCGCTACCGGCACCTGCTCATAGACGAGTTCCAGGACACCGATCCCTTGCAGGTGGACCTCGCGATGCTGCTCGTGACCAGCTTGGGTGACGCTGCATGCCTTGACGCAGACGAGATGGGGGGCCATGGCCATCCAGACGGCCACGCTGGCGACGGCTCCGGAGCGCATGGCGCTGCCAGCCTTCTCCGGCACGCGCAGCCCGGCCGGCTCCTGGTCGTAGGCGACCCGAAGCAGTCCATCTACCGATTCCGCCGTGCCGACCTCTCCCTGTTCGATCAGGTTGGGAAGGCACTTGGCAACCAGCTCGCACTGCAGCGGAACTTCCGCTCCGTTCCCGGAATCCTCGCCTGGGTGAACGCCGTGTTCGAGGAGCTGCTGGCCGACGGGATGCCAGGCGAGCAAGCTGCGCACAGCGACCTTCTCGCCACGAGGGAGGCCCTTCACAGCGCGGCCCAGCCGGGCCCGCCCGTAGTGATCCTCGGGGGAGGGCATCCGCCATCCACCCCGATTGCCTCCATTCGCGAAGCATCAGCCCGCGAGCTTGCCGCAGCGATCATCTCCGTTGTCGACACAGGTTGGCGCGTCCAGGCTCCCCCTGGGAGCCGCCCGGCACGTTTCGGGGACATAGCCGTTCTGATGCCGACACGCACGTCGCTCCCCGCGATCGAGAGAGCCCTCGAGGACGCCGGAATCCCCTACAGGTTAGAGGGAGCCGCTCTCCTATGGCGATCCCCTGAGGTCCACGACGTGCTGTCGGTCCTACGGGCGGCCGACGATCCTGCCGACCCGGTGGCCGTGCTCACAGCACTTCGCTCCCCACTGTTCGGGTGTGGTGACGACGAGATCGTCGAGTGGCGGCGGGCGGGCGGTGCCTGGGACCCACTGGAGCCGTTCCCGGGAGATGCCTCCCAGGGCTGCCAAGCCGGCCAGAACGACCGGGGCAACACCTACCACCGCGTGGCTTCGAGCATGGCGGAACTGGCGAGGTTGAGCAGGTGCCGCTGGTACTCCGAGCCATCCGACCTGGTGGAGCAGGTCATCCGCGAGAGACGCTGCTTCGAGCTTGCCTGTGCCGGCCGGCGCCCACGGGACCGTTGGAACCGGCTCCGGTGGTTGCAGGACCAGGCTCGTCTGTTCGACGAGACCTTGGGCGGAACGCTACGGGACTTCTTGGCATGGACAGACCTTCAGCGCGCCGGCAACGGGCTTGCCGGCGGGGTCGGTCCTCCGGATCCTGACGACGACGCGGTACGGGTAATGACCATCCACGGAGCCAAGGGCCTGGAGTTCCCCGTGGTCGTGCTTGCCGGCCTGGAGCAGCCTGCCGTGTCGGGGCGCTGGCCCCAGGTGCTGTTCGACAACGACGGTACTGTCGAGATGAAAGCTGGATCCATGGAAACGTCCGGCTACGCGGATCTTCTCGATCGCGAGAAGCGGTTGGCGACTTTCGAGGCCCTACGCCTTCTCTATGTCGGCGCCACGAGGGCACGCGACCATCTCATCGTGAGCGTCCACCACCGCGAGGTGAAGAGCCCCACCGCGGCCCGGAGCCATGCACATGCACTTTTCGAGGTCTGCAGCAAGATGGAGCATCTCTGGAAGCCGGGGGGGGTCGCATGCAGTCCCGGGGAGCTCCCCGATGATGTGCCGGCCGGCTCACGGGGATACAGCCATGAGCAGGGCAGCTCGGACCTGCGCTCGGACCTGGACCCCGAGCTACACCTGGGCCCCGGCCCCGACCTGGACCCCGACCCCGGCCCCGACCACGACCCCGACCTGGACCCCGACGAATGGTCTCGGCGGCGCGCGGCCTGGGTGATCCACCGCCAGGAGCTGATCGATACCCTGAGCCGCCAGCCAGTGTTGACTGCCACTGACCTGGCGCAGGGATCGACCCCCACGACCCCGGGGCCAACGACCCCACATTCCATCACTCCGGGATCCGTCGACAGAGCGGCTGCCTTGGCCATCGGGCGCTCCGTGCACCAGGTGCTTGCCGTGGTCGACCTGGCTACCGGCAAGGACCCCCTTAACGGTCAGGGGGTAGCCGAGATGTCTCGCCGCTGGGCAACCGTGCATGGAGTCCAGGAGTACAGCGGTCAAGTGGCGTCGATGGTGCTGAATGCCTTGGCATGCCCTGTGATCCGAGCCGCAGCCCTTCACCGCCACTGGCGGGAGATGTACGTCGCCGCCCCCTCTGGCCCACCCGGCTCTCCCGTGATCGAGGGGTTCGTGGACCTGCTCTTCGACGACGGCGAGGGCCTGGTGATCGTCGATTACAAGACAGACCGCAGCCTGGCCATCGCAGGTAGCGACAGCCGGACGGGAGAAGGCTCGGGTCGCGTGGGGCGAACCACGAAGATCGAGGGAACTGCCATGCAGGGAGGAGGTTCGCCACCAATCGACCACTACCGGCTCCAGGTGGCTGCCTACGCGTCGGCGCTCGAGTCCGCCACCGGTCGTCTTGTCAAGCGAGGTGTCCTGTGCTTCGTCGCAGGCCCTGAGCCCGTGGAGATCGAGGTGAACGACCTGCGGAGTGCGTCGGGAAACTTGACCGGCCTCGCTGCTCTGGCATTGCACCCGGGCCACTAGCTTCGAGTGGATGTACCGCCGCCTGCCCCCCATCGCCGCTGCTGTGGCTACGGCGACTGCCGGGACCCTCCCGGTGTTCCTGACCGGAGCACTCTCGGTGCAGATCCGCCAGCGCCTCCATTTCGACGAGACCAGCCTCGGAGCTGCTGTCGCGGTGTTCTTCGTTGCCGCTGCACTGTGCTCGGCAGTCTTCGGCAGGCTTGCGGAGCATGTGGGCCCGGTACGCCAGATGCGGGCAGCTGCCATAGCGTCGGCCGTGTCGTGCGAGTCCATCGCCCTGTTCGCCCACACCTGGTGGCAGCTACCAGTCCTGCTCTCGATCGGTGGTCTCGCCAACGGGGCCGGGCAGCCAGCTGCCAACCTCCTCCTGGCGAGATCGGTACCGGTTCGCAACCAGGGACTGGCATTCGGTGCCAAGCAGGCAGCCATTCCCCTCTCCACCCTTCTCGGAGGCCTAGCCGTACCGCTGGTTGCCCTGACGGTAGGCTGGCGCTGGGCATTCGTGGGTGCCGGCTGCCTGGCAGTTGCAATCGCTGTCCTTCTGCCACGAGCCATCGAGGGTGGAGTGGGAAGCCGGCGCAGCCCCGCAGAGGCTCGCTCCAAGCCAGCGAAGAGGTCACGCACCTCACGCGACACGTTGGGACCGTTGGTTGTATTGGCCATCGCGATGGCACTCGGGTCAGCGGCTGCCAACTCTCTTGGAACCTTCATCGTCCCGTCCTCGGTCTTCGACGGTATCCACCCGGGACAAGCAGGGCTGCTCGCGGCCCTCGGAAGCCTCGCCGGCCTGGTCACACGGGTAGTTGCCGGCATTCGGGCAGACCGCCGGGGCCGGGCACACCTGCGTGCCGTGGCGATCATGGTCTCGATAGGAGCTGTGGGCTACCTAGCGCTGGCCTTCGGACTAACCCTGCTCGATGTCGTAGCGACTCCATTGGCGTTCGCTGCCGGATGGGGCTGGCCTGGACTTTTCAACCTGGCGGTGGTCCGGACACATCGTCACGCGCCTGGATGGGCAACCGGGATCACCCAGACCGGCGCTTACGCCGGCGGGGCCATAGGGCCTGCCCTGTTCGGCCTCGTGGCGCAGCATGCCTCCTATGCAACGGCCTGGACCCTCGACGCCGGCCTTGCGCTGGCAGCAGCCGGCGGAATGGTGCTCGGACGAAAGCTCGTGCATGCCGCTCGCTGAGCGCCAACCATGTTGGCCGTAGCTCGAACGACGGCATCGGCGACCTCTACGAGCAGCGCCGGATCGACCCCGAGCACCCTTACCTGCCCGGTGGCCGGCCATATCCCAACAACTCGGTCAGGTAGTGCGCCAGGTCCACGGGCGAGACCTGCGACAAGGGCAGGTAGCCCGAGCTCGACTCGCCAGAACCTCCCAGGAGCGCCGCCTGGCACCACGAGCAGCCTTTGACGGCCCTCCACCTCGAAGCGCGCCTCTGCCCTGCCCCTAAGCGAGAGCCGGCCCGGAAGCCGGCCCGAGAACCGGCCCGGCTGTGGGCAGTTCCACCAATCGTCCGGCCCTCCCAACACGGGCCCGAGCGTAAGAGCATGCCAGTCGACCGCCGACCACAGCGCAGTTGCCCATGTAGTGGCGGTAGCCTTCAGCACCCCTAGAGAACCTGGAGGCAGCCTCCCGGCCCATGGCACCCACCACGCAGGCGAGCTCGACCTTACCCGAGCGGCCGTCCCGGAAGCATCCCCAGCCACGCTCGCTCGCTGGGCTTCAGCCAGCACCTTGCTGACGGCCTCGGCGGGATACATGGTGTCGTTGCCCATGCAGGCTGCCAGTGCAGCCAGCCCGACGGAGCGCCGTGCCTTGGCAGGAGTGGGCACGAAGGGCTTGACCGGTGGTCTGTACCGATCAGGATCCTCCAGCAGCGCTCCAAGCCCGAAGCTGTCAAGTCTCACGCCGGCCCCACGCACCAACAGCGCTGCCAAGGACGGCAGGGACTCGAGCAGCCTCTCCCGGCAAATGTTGAACGCCTCCGCGGTCACAGCACCCTGGGACGGACCAAGCAGCGCCTCGGTCACCAGGGGCGCCCTCGGCAATGCTACGGCCAAGCCGGTGGGCACTGTAGCTGAAGAAGGCTGAGCGGCGATGGGCCTGCCGGTGGCGCACCGTTGCGACCGGGTAAGCGGTAGTGTGCCGTCGCATCCGAGTGAGCGATAGTGGGCACCCATGCCGCACCCATCCTCGGAGCCGGCCTCCGCTGTGGGTCCTGCGCCACCGACGCCTCCCTCACACAGGCGACCTATGGCATCGACGAGAGCGGCCAGTGTCTCGCGTAGGCCTTCCTCGGTAACGTCCTCGATGTCCAACTCGCCTGTGGAGCTGTGGTAGGTGGCCACCCTGAATGGGGCCGCCCCACTGTGCAGAGTCTGCAAGAGCGCCAGGATGCTCATCCTGCTCCGGTGCACCTGGCTGGGCTCCCCCGGCTCCACCTCGACTATGCACACCGATGCGCGACGGGCAGCCGGGCTCCCGAGCACCAGCCCTGCGACGCCCGAGAGCACCAGGCGCCCTCCGCCTGCCATCACCACGAGCTCCTGATCGGTGCGGGGAAGCCACGATGCCTCGATTGCCGGCCAGTCCGCTTCGATGCGCTCGACATGGCCCTGCAACTGCGCAACCAATGCCTCACGCCTGCCGGCGGTGATCGAGCGCAGGTACTTCACCACCTCGCTGCCGTGCCCCGAAGCCTCGAGCGCGTCCAGGGCGTCTCCGAAGGGGTCTTGCACTTGCACGGAAGTCACCCACTGGCGAAACAGCACCTTCACCATGCGCGCCACGACGACCTGGTCCCCGTCCTCCGGGGGACCCTGCGCGCCCGCCGGATCCTGCGCGCCCGCCGGATCCTGCACGCCATATTCGTCCTGCACGCCATCCCCGTCCTGCACGCCATATTCGGCCACACCGCCTCCTGGTGCGCCTGTGTGCAGCGCCCGAGCAAGGGCCTCTACGCTGAGACGCAGCGCGGGCGCTTCTGGACCCATCCGTCCAAGCAGGACCAGCACAGAGTCCTCCAGGCACTCCCGCAGCCCACCGGCGAAGCAGGCATCCACCAGCGGCCTGCTCGACCGCTCGCCGCGCAGGCGCGGGATCACCTGGCGTTCGTCGAGATCTCCAACCTCCATGACGAGATCATGCCAGGAGGGTGTATCTCTCATACCGGTA
>JAJZJN010000191.1 GCA_021851165.1 Actinomycetes bacterium | reverse complement strand
GCCTCTATGCCGTCCATACCGGGCATCTTGATGTCCAGGATCGCAAGCTCCGGTCGGTGCCGGGCGACCAGGCTGACTGCCTCGTCGCCCCGGCCCGTCTCACCCACGACCTCGTAGTCCTCGAGCTCCAGGATCTCCTTCAGGTCGAGTCGAATGATGGCTTCGTCCTCGGCTATCACTACACGCCTGCCCATTGCGATGGCAACTCCCCGTGTCCAGTCGGCCCTTCACGCCCCATGTCTACGGGCAGAAGGCTAGCCCGGCTAGAGGACCAAGCGGCCCAGCAGCTCATCCTGCCGCTGCTCCAGCGAAGCTATGGTTGCCACCAGAGCCGCTCGCGCCCTGGAAGCCGCGTCTGCATGACGTTGGGCATCGGTGTGCTCATGAGTGGCCATGGGCGTATCGGCCACGAGCGACCTCACACGCGCCTCGTCGGCTGCATCAGCCAGTACCAGGAGCTGCTCGTCTAGAACGGTCAGGTCTTCGCGGGCCTTGGCAAGCCTGCGGTGAACCTCGATGAGCGCTCGCTCGACTGACGACGAAGCCACCTGCTCATTGTAGGTGCATTGTAGGTGCCCCAGGCAGACCTCAGGCGAGGAAAGCCGCTAACGCCCTACCCAACTCGTACGTGTGGTTACCCGCGCAAGGGATGCCACGTCGGGGCATGGGCCGAGGCCGGGCGAATGCCACACCGGCACTACTCCACCAAGGTCCTCGAGCGCCCCGAAGGGATCACCCTCGACAAAGCGCTCCCCGCCTGCGAGGTCTCCTGGGATCGTGAAGGCGGGAAGCCCTGCCAATGCGGCATTCGCGGCGCGGGCCAGGCCGGCTTCGAGCATGCCTCCGCAATAAGCCGGAACTCCCGAGGAGAGGCACATCTCACTGGCTGCGACCGCAGCGAGATACCCCCCCATCCGTGCAGGCTTTATGCAGGCCACCTCGCAAGCCCCTGTTGCGATGGCCTTTTCCAGATCGGCTACAGAGCGCAACGACTCGTCGAGACATACGGGCGTGCCGATCCGACGCGCTAGCTCGGCATGCCCGGCCAGGTCATGGGCAGGAAGCGGTTGCTCGATGCACAGCAGCCCCAGGGGGTCCAGCCGTGCCAGCCGTCGGTGATCGCCGAGCCGGTACGCGCCGTTGGCGTCGCCCAGAAGCTCGACATCCCCGAATGCACCGCGCAGCGCCGAGAGCGGCTCGACGTCGTGCCCTGGCCGGATCTTGACCTTCACGCGCCTGGTACCACGATCGTGCATCGCAGCCACCTTCTCGATCAGCTCCCCCGGTGTCGAGCAGATACCGACAACACCGCCGGCTGGCACAACCGGAGCCGTCACGCCCAGATACTCCGCCAGGGAGCGGCCTGAGACCCTGAGCACTGCATCAAGCACGCCCATCTCGAGTGCCGCGCGCGCCATAGGCTGGTCGTCGCCGGTGTCCAGAAGCGCCTCGAGGATTCCTCCGACTTCACCGGGAGAGGGAACCTGCCCTCCAGCGGAATCGAGCAGCCCTGGAACCAGGCGGCCCTCCAGGGTTCTCCAGGCTCTTGCCGCGTACTCGTGGCTATAGCCCGGCTCAGCCAGTGCTGCGCATTCGCCGTACCCCTCACCATGGTCGGTGACGACCCGGACCAACACGATGGGGCGCGCCGCATGGGTGCCACCGGCCGTATCGAGCGGCTCGGCGAGGCTCAACTCCAGCCAGCGCAATTCCACGCCGACAAGCCGCAATGGCTCACCGGGCGTCATAGGCAGGCACACGTCAGGCAGGCACACGTCACTGACCCAGGTGCCGTCGCGCGATGGGTAGTATCGCCTTCATCCGGCCCGGATGGCGGAATCGGTAGACGCGGGGGCCTCAAAAGCCCTTGCCCTTCGGGGCGTGCGGGTTCGAGTCCCGCTCCGGGCACGCTTGGTAGGGATGGCGGGGTGCTGCCCTCCTTGCCGCCTTGTCGAGCTCGGCAAGGCTGTCGACTATGTAGATGGCTAGATCCGATATCTCAGGGACAAGCTCCCTGCAGCCTAGAAGGCCGAGGAAGAGCTGGCCCATGTAGCTGAACACCGTAACGTTCAGCCCGACACCGTCAGCTACCGGCCCGACTGGATACACAGCAACCAGGCGCCCCCCTGCGCACCACAGCGGGATGTCGGGGCCTGCCACGTTGGACACGACCACATTGCACACCGGAGGCAGGTGGTCGAATACCCGGAGGTTAGATACCAGTCGGGCGGCGCGAGCCGAAACCGCCGGTAAGGCTATGCCCGCCCAACCGGCTATCAACCGTCCGGTTACCAGCTCAGCGTCCTGCTTGGCCAGCCGCGAACCCTGTGCGATCACCGCCAGGCGCTCCTCGGGGCTCTCCACATCCGTTGCAAGTGACACGAGCATCGCCGAGACCCTGTTGGCCGGACCACCCTGGTCTCCGCCGCTACGAGTCGACACGGGCACCATGGCCACGAGCGAGTCGGCAAGCTTTTCACCACGCTCGACGAGCAGCCTCCGAAGCGCACCGCCTACTGCCGCAAGGACGACGTCGTTCACGGTGGCACCAAGCAGCCGCGCTGTGTTGCGGACCTGATCGAGCGAGGACTCAGCGCAGGAGAACCTCCTGTGCGGCGATATGGATCCGTTCAGCGATGTCCGAGGAGCTCCGAAGGGGGCCGGGGGCGGATCGAGCTCATCCTCCTCTACGATCCGGCGTCTGCGCTCCGCGAGATGGACGGCGGCGTGAAACGTCTCACGCAGGGTGCTCACGACTGCCTCCGGTTGACGTACCAGGGAGGAGACGGCCTGGAGAACCAGATCGACCTCCCCCGGCACCCGCTCCGGAGACCAGGCAGGGGCGGGCGGCCCCGGACATTCGCCGTCCGGAGCCAGATCGAAGAAGGCTCTGAGCAGCTCGGCACCCGATACCCCGTCGATCATCGCATGGTGGATCTTGGCTATCAGCGCGACATGCCCGGAATCGAGTCCTTCCACCATGTGCATCTCCCACAGGGGCCGATCAGGATCAAGCGGGCGGCCCATCTGGTCGGCAACGAAGGCGGTGAGCTCCCGCAGGCCGCCGGGGCCAGGAAGGCTTGCACGCCGGAGGTGGTAGTCGATGTCGAACTCCGGGTCCTCCAGCCACAGTGGATGATGTAGGCCGAAGGGGACCCTTACGGCTCTCCTCCTGAAGGGTGGCACCAGGTGCAGCCGATCCAGCACCATCTGGCGCAACACCTCGAAGTCAAGGCCTGCCTCTCCGGGTGCGAAGACCATCACTGCCCCTACATGCAGGTGCGTGGCAGCGGTCTCCAGCGCCAAGAACGCGGCGTCGAGACCGCTCAACCGTTCCACTGGCCTCCCATCGATACCGTTACCTACCAGTGTGGCCGAAACCTCCCAGGTCACGCACACTCGGGGGAAGCCCCCCGTGATCGACCTCGACCAGCCTGGCGTGCGCTACGGGAGCTATGACGAGCTGGGCAATGCGATCGCCGCGTCGCACC
>JAJZJN010000045.1 GCA_021851165.1 Actinomycetes bacterium | reverse complement strand
TTTGACCAGTTTGATCAGGGTTGTGCGGGGTTGTGCGGGGTTGTGCGGGGCGGCGTCCCCGAGATATCGACAATACGCAGAGGTCGGTAGGTTGCGCCGATCGAAATCAATTGATATGGTGTATATATACAAGATGGCGAACAGTGACGGGAGCTCGATATGCGACGCAAGACGTTCGATGCTATTCTCACAGCAGGTGGCGGAGTGCTCTTTGTCGTCTTGATAGTAGCCGGAATATTTCTGACATTGAGCGCTAACTTTGCCAACAGCAACGTCCATAGCCAGTTGGCAGAACAGGCGATTACTTTTCCTCCCGCATCGGCGTTCGCCCACGCGAAGCCTGGCACAGAGATAACCCCTGGTATGCGGCCTTATTTATTGAGATATGCTGGACAGCCATTGACAACTGGACCCGAGGCCAAGGCCTATGCGGATCACTTCATCGCCGTGCACCTAAGCGAGATGCCATATGGTGGTGTCTATTCCAAAGCGAGTGCTGCGGCGCAGGCGGACCCCACCAATGCCAAGCTTCAGGGATTGGTCAATACCATCTTCAAGGGTACCACCTTACGCGGTTTGCTACTGGAAGCATATGCCTTCTCCGTGTTTGGCGAGATTGCAACCTGGGCATCTATTGCCGTCTGGGTGCTCGCGGGGGTCATGGCAGTGCTTACCATCCTCGGGGTCATTCACCAACGGCGGACGGCCCCGACAGCCGAGATGTGACCAGGGTCACCATGTCATGCCGGGGGGACGCTACCCAGCCGAGGCCACTACGCAGCTGTCGAAGGGGTCACCATGTCATGCCGGGGGGACGCGCAGTAGCGTCGGATGCCGTGGGGTTTGGATACACTGTGGAGTGATGCAGCTTCCCTCTCCCACAGACTCGACTCCCCCGGCGACAAGGTCCCCCGATGTGACCGGATCGCACGAACAGGTGGCTGGTGTGACCGGAACGTTCATGGTGAAGCGCGGTCTGGCAGACATGCTGCGCGGCGGGGTCATCATGGATGTGGTCACTGCCGAGCAGGCACGGATAGCAGAGGATGCCGGGGCAGTGGCGGTGATGGCGCTCGAGCGGGTGCCTGCCGATATCCGCGCCGAAGGCGGTGTTGCGCGCATGAGCGATCCAGCCCTCATACGGGCGATTCAGGAAGCTGTCTCCATTCCAGTCATGGCCAAGGCTCGGATAGGTCATTTCGCTGAGGCGCAGGTGCTCCAGGCCCTCGGTGTCGACTATGTCGACGAGAGCGAGGTTCTCACCCCGGCCGACGAGGAGAACCACATCGACAAGCGAGCTTTTGCAGTACCGTTCGTTTGCGGTGCGACGAATCTCGGCGAGGCGCTGAGGCGCATCGCCGAAGGAGCGGCGCTCATACGCTCCAAGGGGGAGGCGGGTACCGGCAACGTGGTGGAGGCGGTGCGTCATCTCCGGTCGATCGTGGGCGACATCCGTAGGCTGACCCAGGCAGACGGTGCCGAGATCTACGGCTGGGCAAAGCGACTGGCGGCTCCTGTCGATCTGGTGGCGGAGGTGGCGTCAACCGGCCACCTACCAGTTCCGTTGTTCTGTGCCGGAGGTCTGGCTACCCCTGCCGACGCGGCGCTCGTCATGCAACTCGGCGCTGAGGCGGTTTTCGTGGGTTCGGGTATCTTCAAGAGCGAGGATCCGATGAGTCGCGCCCGCGCGATCGTCGAGGCCACAGCCCATTACGATGACGCTCAGATAGTGGCCAAGGTGAGCACCGGACTCGGCGCGCCGATGGCAGGCCAAGAGATCGGGGCCATCACCGAGCATCTGGCCGATCGCGGGCTGTAGGACGGGGGTGCACGGCTTGCCCCGGCGTGCCGGAGAGGTGCCCCCAGGTGGAGGTCGGGATACTCGCCTTACAAGGCGATGTAGCCGAGCACGCGTCGGCACTTCGCGACGTCGGAGTGAAGCCGCGGCCAGTTCGTGTGCCAGGCGATCTGACGGCATTGGCCGGGATCGTGCTCCCGGGAGGGGAATCGACGACCATGTCGCTGCTGCTCGGCTCGTCGGGCTTGGTGGGCCCATTGGCCGAAGAGATCGCGTCCGGCCTGCCGGCATTCGGGACATGTGCTGGCATGATCCTGCTAGCGTCGTCCATCCTGGATGGTAAGCCTGATCAGCTAGCCTTTGGTGCGATCGATCTCTCGGTGCGGCGCAACGGGTTCGGTAGGCAGCTGGACTCCTTTGAACGCGACATCGAGGTTGCGGGACTTGGTGACGGCCCCGTTCACGCCGTGTTCATCCGGGCGCCGCTCGTCGAGTCGGTGGGGGCGCACGTGGAGGTGCTCGGTCGGCTGGGCGACGGCGGGTCGCCGGTGCTTTGCCGTGAGGGTGGCATTCTGGTGTCAGCGTTCCACCCGGAGCTCACGCCGGATCGGCGGCTGCATCGCATGTTTGTCTCGATCATCGAAGAGAGGGGACGCTAGAACTATGTCTGGCCATTCGAAATGGGCTACTACGAAGCACCGGAAGGCCGCTGTCGACAAGGCGCGAGCAAAGGTCTTCGCGAAGATCATCCGGCAGGTCGAGGTGGCAGCTCGCGAGGGGGGCAGTGATCTTGACTCGAACCCGACGCTTCGGACGATGTTCGAGAAGGCCCGCTCGGCATCTATACCGATGGACACGATAGAGCGTGCCATCAAGCGGGGCACCGGGGAGCTCGAAGGGGTCCGTTACGAATCGATCTCGTATGAGGGCTATGGACCCTGCGGTGTCGCGATCATCGTGGAATGCCTTACCGATAACCGCAACCGCACGGGTGCCGAGATACGGAACATCTTCTCGAAGAACGGGGGATCGATGGCGGAACCGGGTGCAGTGGCATGGCAGTTCGCGCGAAAGGGAGTGCTCATGCTGCCTCGTGCACTGGATGAGGATCGGATCATGGAGGTTGCAGCGGATGCCGGCGCGGAGGACCTAGCCGAAGACGGCGAGCAGTGGCAGGTGACATGTGCCCCGGGTGACCTGGCCGGATTGGAGAGCGCTCTCGGCCAGGCTGGAATGCTGCCAGAGTCGTCAGAGCTGGCTATGGTCCCTACCACCACGGTGGCTATTGACAGCGAGGCGGATGCCCGGCGAGTCCTCAGGGTTCTCGAGGCGCTGGACGACCACGACGACGTCCAGAACGTCTGGTCCAACTTCGACATCCCTGACGAGGTGATGGCTGTGGTCTCCGCGGATTAGCACGCCAATCATCGAACCAGATGACACCGTCAGGTGGTCTTGCGAGATCACCGGCGGTTCCAGGGCTGCCTTAGCACTTGTTCCACTTGCACTTCCACTTGCGCTTGGGGATTCGAGTTCTGCTTAGCCGATATACCGCAGAATGTGACGCGATCACCACCGACAGCGAAGTACCTACCGAAACGTCTGGTTGGCTCCCGGTCCTCTCCAGCCACTTGGTGGAGCAGCCGGGAATAGTCGAGGAGGTCGGCAGTCATGAGGATCAAGTCTCCACTCGCGGGAATTTCAGCGGCAGTGGTAGGTATGGGTGTCGTGGGGGGCGCTGCGTTGGCGGCACCAGGGAGCTCGCTTGTTGCCTCTCGCAGCCAGGCAGCGGTAGCTACCGTTGTGCAGGGAAGGTTGCAAGCAGCGCAGTCGTACTTTGCCAACGGCGACGTCGACCTGCGTGTCGGTGCACGAACGGCAGCATATGCATCGTACAGCCAGGGTGAGGACGAGCTCGCTGCTGCGGTGGCGCAACTGCGCGGACAGGAATCGGTGCTGGTGGCAGGCACGGCGGCCACCACGGCCACTCTTGCCGGAGAACTGGCCACTGCTGCTCGGGGAGATGCTGCCGAGCTCGAGGGGCTCCGGGCGCGCTTCGAGTCGGCAATCCAGGCTCAGGCGTCGGTGACCCTGAATGTCACGGTAGCCGAGGCTACGAAGGCGCGATCCGAGCTGGCCTACGCGCAATCGGTGATCGAGAGGTTCTTCGCCGCGATCAGCATCACGGCCCCGAGCACACCCACGGCCCCGAGCACACCCACGGCCCCGAGCACACCCACGGCCCCGAGCACACCCACGGCCCCGAGCACACCCACGGGATCATCGCATGGGGGCGCAGCTCTGCCTGGCTCGCCTGCTTCCAGCAGCGGGTCAGCGTCGGTGACGCCTGGCATGCCGTATACGTCGACTCCGGCATCAGTCCCGCCGGCGACGCTTGAGCCCGCTACAGGTTCGGAAGGATCCGGCGTGAGCAGCTCAGGCAGCGGGGCCGCTTCGGGCTCGGGATCTGGTGCATCGACGACTACAGGCAAGCCGGGTGTATCGGTGTCCGCCCAGGGGAGCGCTTCTTTGGACTCCAGTAGCCGTGCAGGGACATCGGGTTCGGCACTGCAGGTGGCAGAGGCCCTCTTGGCCTCCTTCGGGCTCGGCATGCACGTGATCGGCTGAGGGGTCTCGCCCGTACGGGCCTGGTTGGATGTGTGGCCGTTCGCCTTCCCCATCGGGCGACACCGCATCCACCAGGCCCGTACATTCGCGATATAAGCTCGAACTGGTGTTCGTTCTTGGAATAGATCCGGGGTTGTCACGTTGCGGGTACGGAGCCGTCGAGCGCCGCGGTGGCCGTATGGCGGCAATAATCGGCGGAGTCATCACTACAGACCCTATGTCCGCGCTGCCGGAGCGTCTTCGACTTCTCGCCTCGGAGCTGCGAGCCCTGATGGCTGAGGTGCGGCCTGACGCGGTTGTGGTAGAACGCGTATTTTTCCAGACCAACGTGAGAACTGCCATGGCTGTCGGCCAGGCAGCGGGGCTTGCGCTCCTGAGTGCGGCGGAGGAGGGTTGCGAAGTGGCCCAGTACACGTCGAACGAGGTGAAGCAGGCGGTGGTCGGCTACGGCTCGGCGACCAAGCTGCAGGTTCAGCGGATGATGGTCGCGACACTGGGATTGCCGGATCTGCCAAAACCCCCCGATGTGGCCGACGCCCTGGCTCTAGCTGTGTGTCACCTCATCCTGAAGCCATTCCAGGACGCTGTCGCTGCCAACGGTCTCCGGCAATGATCGGCTGGCTCCATGGCTCGCTTCTGGCGCGTTCTATCTCCGGCCAGGTGCTCGTCGGTGTGGGGGGAGTCGGCTACGAGGTGAGCGTTCCCACGTCGCTGTTGGCTGGACTGGGCGAGATAGGCGGCGAGATAACACTGTTCGTCCACACCCACGTCCGCGAGGACGCTATCGTCTTGTTCGGCTTCTCCAGCATGGAGGATCGTGACTGGTTCGAGACCCTGCTCGGGGCTCACGGGGTGGGACCGTCGTTGGCCCTTGCAGTTCTGTCGACCATGCAGTCCCGTGAGCTTGCCCAGGTGCTTGCTGCGGAGGATGTGGACGCCTTATGTGCCATACCGGGTGTGGGGAAGAAGACTGCCCAGCGCCTCATCCTGGACCTGCGCGGCCGGATCGACCTTGTCTCGGTGCAGGGGTACACAGCAGATGACAGCGGCGCCGTTTCGGCTCGCTCCGAGGTGCGTGAGGCTTTGTCCGAGCTTGGTTACGGGTCAGAGGAGATACGTAGGGCGATGGACGCGACGCGCGATGTAGACGCCAGTGCGGAAGACCTGCTTCGGGCCGCGCTTCGCGAGCTGGCGGCCACACGATGAATCCCAGGCGCGAGGTGCTTGCTCCGAGTCAGCAGCACGAGAAGGAACGCGCTGTCGGGGAAGTCCCGATCGGGGCAGGTCCAGGCAAACACGATCAGCGATCTGGCCGTCGTACGGTGGATCCGGTGACAGACGAGCACGACCCTGGCGAACTGGTGGAGGAGGCGAAGCTGCGGCCAAGGAGTCTCGACGAGTTCGTCGGCCAGGGCGAGCTCACAGAGCACCTCGACATCGTTCTGGAGGCAGCACGGCGGCGCGGCAGGCCAGTGGATCATCTTCTGTTCGCGGGGCCGCCCGGACTCGGCAAGACCTCGCTTGCGGGCATCGTGGCAGCAGAGATGGGTGTTGGCTTGCGGATCACCTCGGGTCCGACGCTCGTGCGCAGCGGCGACCTAGCCTCGTTGCTGACAGACCTCCAGAATGGTGACGTCCTGTTCATCGACGAGATACACCGGCTTCCTCATGCAGTGGAGGAGGTCCTCTATCCGGCGATGGAAGACGGCAAGCTCGACATCCTTGTTGGCAAGGGCCCGAGCGCTCGCTCGATCAGGCTGGACCTCCCCTCGTTCACCCTGGTCGGGGCCACGACGCGAACGGGATTGCTGACAGGACCCCTACGGGACCGGTTCGGATTTGTAGGCCGCCTCGACCTCTACGCGCCCGGAGACCTGGCTTCGATTGTGACACGCTCCGCCCGGATACTTGGCATCGATATCGAGATCGGGGGTGCCGTCGAGATAGCAGAACGCTCCCGGGGCACGCCCCGCATAGCCAATAGGCTGCTCAGACGGGTGAGGGACTTCGTCGAGGTCCGGGCCCAGGGCAAGATAACCGGGGAGCTGGCAAAGAGCGGTCTCGATCTGTTCGGGGTAGACCTTCTCGGGCTTGACAAGGTCGATCGCGCCATTCTCGATGCACTGTGTCGCAGGTTCGAAGGGCACCCGGTTGGCCTGACGACGCTCTCGCAGTGTGTGGGGGAACAGCCTGACACGGTCGAAGAGGCCTACGAGCCCTACCTGCTACAGCAAGGTCTGCTCCGCCGGACGCCGAGGGGGCGGGTCGCCACCCCGAGGGCTTTTGCGCACTTGGGTATAGCCCTGGCCGGTGCAGCGGAGAATCCTGGTCTCGGGCAAACCGATACGTTGCATGGTCTAGGCTTGCTATTCGAAGACTGAGGTGCGCGCCGGAGGATACCTCCCATCATGAGCTAATGTCATGGTTTCGGCGCTCCCAGACGGGTGTGCTGCGATGCCCAGGCCCCAGGCGGAGACGACGATCGAGACAATATGTCCTTCATGACAATCATCCACCCACTCATTCTCGCGGCAACCCACACCACATCGACCAAGGCCAAACCTTCGTCAGCGAGCGGGACAATCTTCTACCTGGTCTTCCTTGCTGCGGTGTTCTACCTCCTCTGGCGGTTCTTCATGCGGCCCCAGTCGCAGCGCGCCAAGCAGCAGCGCCAGGTTGCCATGACCATCGAGGTGGGTGACGAGGTCCTGACGAGTTCTGGCATCTTCGGCACGGTGCTCGACCTAGACGACGAGCGGGCGACGTTGCAAGTGGGTCCGAACAATACGTTGCAGGTGGTGAGGGCCTCTATCGCAAGGAAGCTATCTGGCCTGGAGGATCTGGATTTCTCGGACGAGACTCCATCGGGCTCTGCTAACGGATTCTCCACGGCCCCAGGCGGTGAGCATTGGGACGGAGGCGACACTGGGAGCGGCGAAGGCGCCGATACCGATGAGGTGGGTGTCGACGCTGTGCATGACGCAGCTGGCAGTGCCGGTGATGAGGCAGAGGACGCTGGAACCTACGAGCCTGGCGACGCCGGCGACGATGATGAAGGTGCCGGCGACGATGATGAAGGTGCCGGCGACGATGATGAAGGTGCCGGCGACGATGATGAAGGTGCCGGCGACGATGATGAAGGTGCCGGCGAGGAATCAGTGGAACCGGACGCTCCGGCGATGGACATGCCCGTGAATCCCTCCCAACCGGCTCGGGCCCCGAATGCTGCTAACAGGCGCAGGCGTGGGGGCACAGCGAGGTGAGGAGATCTCTGGTCGTAAGCCTCGTTCTCACGGTCCTGGTCGCGGTGGGTGCTCTAGCAGCCACCATCGGTGCCGGGTGGGCCCCGAAGCTCGGTCTGGACCTTGCAGGTGGGCTCGAAGTCGTTTACAGACCGGCTCACAAGGTTCCCTCCACAGATGTGAACGAGGCGATCACCATCATGCGCAACCGTGTCGACGGCTTGGGTGTATCCGGCGCGACGGTCGGGAGCCAGGCTGGCGACATCACGGTTCAGATGCCTGGCATCACCGACACCCAGAAGGTGCTCTCGGTGCTCGGATCGACTGCCGAGCTGCTTTTCAGACCGGTGCTGTGCACGGCGCCACCGTACACGCCTCCTTCGACAGGCAAGACCAAGGGGGCGTCGGCTGCCGGCTCCTCCTCTACGGCACCTGGTCCGCTGCCATCCACCTGCCCTGCGCAGTACCAGACCACTGCAGCCAATATGGGTGTGAAGCCCGACCCGAGCGCTACCAATGGCTTCACCACCAATAACGTGCCACCGGATCCGGCTCTTGCGAGCTACCCGAACACACCTCCAGCGAAGGACGTCGCGAACGCTGCGGTCCTGTTGCCCGCGGCGAAGGGAACGCTTGCCGCAGGCACGCGTTACCTGCTCGGTCCTGCCCAGCTCACCGGCAATGCCATCGCATCGGCATCGGCACAGTTCGCAACTAACCAGTGGGTGGTGGCATATACCCTGACCTCGGCTGGATCGGCGGAGTGGGACAAGGTGGCGCAGGAGAATTTCCATCAGATGGTCGCGCTGGATCTCGATGGCCAGGTTGAATCAGCACCTTTCATACAGCCTACGCAGTCATCCTTCACCTCGTTTGGAGGTCAGGGACAGATCAGCGGTGGCTTCAGCCAGAGCACCGCAAAGCAGCTTGCGCTTGTCTTGCAATACGGGGCGCTTCCGGTGCGCCTGGACCGCCTCACCACGCAGACCGTGTCGCCCACACTGGGCAAGTCGTCCCTGAGAGCAGGGCTTCTGGCGGGGCTAGCCGGCCTTGCGCTCGTGATGCTGTACACGATCGTCTATTACCGTGCCCTCGGTCTCGTAGTGGTGACCGGTCTTGCAGTGACGGCAGCGCTGCTTTGGTCGATCGTGTCCGCACTCGGCCACTCCGGGATGAACCTGACTCTCGATCTGGCGGGCGTTACAGGCTTGATCGTGTCCGTCGGTATTACCGTGGATTCCTACATCGTCTATTTCGAACGTCTCAAAGATGAAGCCCGTGCAGGGCGCTCCGTGCGCACAAGCGTTGACAAGGGATTTGCAGGAGCCTTCCGCACCGTCCTGGCTGCTGACGCAGTTTCCTTCATCGGTGCGTTCATTCTATGGTGGCTGGCCGTCGGCACCGTCAAGGGATTCGCGTTCTTCCTCGGGTTGTCGACTCTTCTAGACGTGTTCACGACCTTCTTCTTCACCAGGCCGCTGGTCGTGATGCTCGGACGCAACAGGGCAGTTACGGAAGCCAAGGTCTTCGGCGTGGCCAAGGGTCTGGCCGTCGGTGGACAGGGGGCCTCATGAGCACGGCCAACACCTCTGATCAGGAACAGGCTGGAACGGCAGCGCCTGGGAAACGCCCCAATGCGTTCGTGAGGCTTTACAGGGGGGAGACCTCGTTCGACTTCGTCGGTCGCCGCCGCTGGTGGTACCTGATCTCGAGCCTGATAATCGTTGCCGGCATGCTCTCGATCGGGATCCGTGGACTGAACCTGGGTATCGACTTTCGCGGCGGCACGGCATGGGAGGTTGCCGCCCCTGGCGTGTCGGTACCCACTGTTCAAAAGGCGGTAGAGTCAGCAGGGCTTGCCCAGCCTGTCGTAGAGATCCTCGGTGGTCGTACCGTCGAGGTGCAAGGTGATCTGAACAAGCTCTCACCTGCCGCTCAGTCGACCACCAAAGCTGCGGTGGCGCAGGCGCTCGCAAGGATGGCCCATGTGCCCGCATCCCAGGTCTCGCTCACCGACGTGGGTCCGACCTGGGGAAGTCAGGTAACCCACAAGGCCATTCTCGCCCTGATCGTCTTCTTCGTGGTGATAGTGGCCTACATATCCCTGCGTTTCGAATGGAAGATGGCCATTGCCGCGCTGGTGGCCGTGCTTCACGACCTTCTGGTTACCACAGGCGTGTTTGCCCTCACCGGTTTCCAGGTCACCCCCGATACGGTCGTGGCAGTGCTTACCATTCTCGGTTACTCTCTCTACGACACCGTCGTGGTGTTCGACAGGGTAGGGGAGAACACTAAGGGACTTGGTGCCTCGGGTCGGATGACCTATGAAGAGGTCGTCAATCTCTCGATGAACCAGGTGCTGGCAAGGTCGGTCAACACCTCGCTGGTGGCGATCCTACCGGTGCTGTCCGTGCTGGTAGTGGGCGCTGAGATCCTGGGGGCTACGACCCTGCAGAACTTCGGTCTGGCTCTTGCGATCGGGTTGACCTCGGGGGCATATTCGTCGATTTTCATCGCATCACCCATCCTCTCGTCGCTCAAAGAGCGTGAGCCGCGTTACGTCACGATTCGCCAGAAGCTCGCGAGCAGGGCGGATAGAACGGGAATCCTGACGCCGCGCGCTGCGGCCGCCATGGCAGGAGCGGGCTCAGGTGGGCAGGCGAGAGCGGCGGCCCGTAGCGGATCGGGTGCGCGGCGTACGGGAGCCGGTGCCGGTACGCTTCGGCCAGGGACTGCAACGAGGAGTCACCAGGCTCGAGCTGCCCAGGCAGGTGCTCAGAGTGGGCCCGCCGGTCACCAGGCGGTCGATCTGATCGAAGGCTCGTCTGATGCTCTCGATCCCGCTCAGGCGAGTGTGGGGGCAGTAATAGGAGCTGGTACGTCAGCCGGCACGGCGGCTGCCTCGCGCCCAGGTACTGGGGCACGGGCCGCATCAGCGACGCGCCGGCCACCACCGCGAAAAGGAAAAGGCAAGAGCAAGGGTGGCCGTAGGCGTTAAACGCACATTCAAGGCTTGTCGCGGCGTTCCGAACGAGTCCGGTTCACAGGCGTTCTTCCAGCCAGGTACCGTGGAGAGGTGACCACTGTAGAGCGAACCCTGGCTCCATTTGACCGGCTCGCAGTCGCCGGGGGGATCCTCTCTCCGGTTCGGCTCGCATTCGAGGGCAGGCATCCGGATGCCACAGTGGACGATCTGCTGCTCATCGACAAGGCATCGCGCAGCGCGGAAGAAGCTCATAGAGGCCAGTTGCGCCAGAGTGGAGAGCCCTACATAACTCACCCCGCAGCAGTGGCAACTGCCGTTGCCGATCTGGGATTGGATGTCGTGGCCGTGGCGGCTGCGCTGCTCCATGACGCGGTCGAGGATACGGGCCTCACCCTTGCCGAGATAGATGAGTGCTGCGGCTCCGAGGTTGCCCACATTGTAGACGGCGTCACGAAGCTCGATCGTCTCCAGTTCGACTCCAAGGAAGCCCAGCAGGCTGCCACTGTTCGCAAGATGCTGGTTTCGATGGCATCTGACTGGCGCGTGCTTGTCATCAAGTTGGCCGACCGCCTTCACAATATGCGGACCATTGCGGTAATGCCTGAATGGAAGCAGCGGCGTATCGCTCAGGAGACGCTCGACATATATGCACCGCTAGCCCATCGGCTCGGAATTCAAGAGCTGAAATGGCAGTTGGAGGATCTCGCGTTTGCAACCCTCCATCCAAAGCGCTATGCGGAGATAGAGCAGATGGTAGCGGCCAGGGCTCCTGAGCGCGACCAGTACATCGAGCGAGTGGTCCTGGAGGTTCGTCGGCGACTACAGGCTTCAGGTGTTGATGCAGAGATCACCGGCCGTCCTAAGCATCTCTGGAGCATCTACGAGAAGATGGTGGTAAGGGGCAAGGAGTTCGATGACATATACGATCTAGTGGGCATCCGTGTCATAGTTGGTTCGGAGAAGGACTGCTGGGCAGCGCTTGGCTCGATCCATGCTATATGGAGTCCAGTGCAGGGGAGATTCAAGGATTATGTGAATAGTCCGAAATTCAACCTCTACCAGTCACTGCACACCACCGTGATAGGTCTAGAGGGGAAGCCGATTGAAGTGCAGATACGCACCCAGGAGATGCACAGGCGGGCGGAGTATGGTATAGCAGCCCATTGGGGATATAAGCAGCAGGGCAAGACGACGGATGCAGCGACCTCGGCCGAGATGGCCTGGCTCCAGCGGATCGTGGATTGGCAACAGGACACCATAGACCCACTCGAGTTTCTGGAGACGCTCAAGTTGGATCTCGAGCAGGATGAGGTCTATGTCTTCACTCCGAAAGGCAGAGTCATCTCTCTTCCGGCGACCTCGACGCCGATTGACTTTGCATATGCCATACACACGGAGGTGGGCCATCGCTGCATAGGGGCGAAGGTCAACGGGCGGCTTGTACCACTGGACACGCGGCTCGACTCTGCCGACACGGTCGAGATAGTGACATCGAAGGTCCCATCGGCAGGACCATCACGCGATTGGCTGCAGGTGGTGGCATCCCCGAGGGCACGTAACAAGATCCGCCAGTGGTTCAGCCGCGAGCGGCGCGAGGACGCCATAGGCAATGGTCACGATGAGTTGATCAAGGCGGTGCGCCGCGAGGGGTTGCCCGTCCAGAAGCTGGCTGCGTCGGATGCTCTGTCTGCGCTCGCGACGAAGATGAACTATGCAGATCTCGATGCGCTTCATGCTGCCATCGGCGATGGGCATGTGTCGGCCAGGTCGGTGGCACAGAGATTGGTCAGAGAGCTGCATGGAGGGGGGTACGAGGACCAGCTGCCCACCACCGTGCGCCCATCGGACCGCAAAGGGCCTGGAAGGCGCCATCTGGGTGCGGGAGTGTACGTCGAGGGGCTCGATGACATGATGGTTCGCCTGGCGCGTTGCTGCACGCCGGTTCCAGGCGATGCGATCATCGGTTTCGTGACGAGGGGACGCGGGGTGAGCGTGCACCGCTCGGACTGCGCAAATGCTGCAGCTCTGGGTGCAGGTGAGCGCGAGAGGCTGATCGAGGTCGAGTGGGACCGCCATGGCTCTTCGGAGTTCGTGGCGTCCATCGAGGTCCTCGCGTTCGACCGATCGCGGCTCCTGGCGGATGTTACGAGGGTCGTGTCCGAGCACCACTTGCACATCGTGGCTTCCTCCAGCCAGACCTCCTCGGACCGGGTCAGCCGGATGCACTTCGACGTCGAGCTTGCCGATCCAGGCCACCTCGATTCGCTGCTCGGTGCGGTCAAGCACCTTGACGGCGTGTTCGACGCCTACAGGATGCTCCCGGGCCGCAAAGGGTGAGCGTGGACCAGCAACCATTGGTTCAAATGGAGGCCATGCGTGCCCCGAGTGGCACTCACGACGTCCTATGGCCGGACTCGCGGCGCTGGGAGCATGTGCTTGCGCGTTTCTCGGCGGCTGCCCGCATTGCCGGATTCGGACTTGCGATCACACCGCTGATTGAAGACGTGAGGCTGTTCCAGCGTGGCATCGGCCAGTTCAGCGATGTCGTGAGCAAGGAGATGTACGAGCTCACCGATCGGGGTGGGCGTCGCCTCGCTCTGCGGCCGGAAGGCACGGCACCTGTGGTCCGGGCCTTTGTCCAGCACCGGCCGGCGCTTCCATGGAAGGCGTGGTATGCCACTCCGGCTTTTCGTTACGAGCGGCCTCAGGCAGGTCGTTATCGCCAGCACCATCAGGTTGGGGTCGAGGCCCTGGGCACGCCTGATCCGGATCTGGACGTAGAGGTGATAGCGCTCGCCTCTGGCTTCTATGGTGAGCTCGGATTGCACGAGGTCGAGCTGATCTGCAACTCGATGGGCTGCGCTACCTGCCGTCCTGCGTACGTGGAAGCGCTGCGCTCGTATCTTGCAAGCCGAGCCGACACCTTGTGCCCGGAGCACACCACCAGCTTCCAGGCGAGTCCGCTCAGGGTGCTCGACTGTAAGACCGAGGCATGCCGGATGGCGACCGATGCGGCCCCGAGACTGATAGATCACCTCTGCCAGGATTGCTCGGCTCACTTCGAGAGGGTGTGCTCGGGTCTAGATGAGCAGGGCATAGCGCACCGCATAGAGCCGCGCCTCGTACGGGGCTTCGACTATTACACTCGGACGACCTTCGAGTTCGTCGGATTGGCCCTGGACAGTGCACAGAACGCGGTTGGTGGCGGTGGCCGCTACGACGGTCTGGTGGAGGCGCTCGGTGGGCCTCCTACACCTGGAATCGGTTTCGGGATAGGCATAGAGCGGCTCCTGCTGGCATGCGACGCGGAGGGATGCTTCCAGCAGGACGCGACTCAGGCAGACGTCTTCGTAGTCGACCTGGTAGGTGGGCACGCAGCAAGGAGCCTGGTCGGTGAGCTGAGGGCGGCAGGAGTGCCGACGGCGAGGGCTTATGATCAGCGGTCCATGAAGGCTCAACTGAAGGCCGCAGATCGTTCGGGCGCTGCGATCGCACTTATAGTCGGTCCGCAAGAGGAGGCCGCAGGGGCCGTTGCGATTCGGAATCTCCGGAGCCCGCGTGGCTCGGGCGAACAGGATCGTGTCGCCCGTGAGAACGTCCTGCCTGCCATCCTGGAGATGGCAGGCACAGCAGGGATCGTGGGCCTCTGGGGGACGGCAGGTGTGGAATCGGTCGGCGGCTTGGATGGAGAGGGTGTCCCATGACGGCGACGGCAATGCGCAGCCAGTGCTGCGGTGAGATCGGGATTGCGGACGTCGGATCCAAGGTCCAGCTCTGCGGCTGGGTCGCGCACCGACGTGATCATGGCGAGCATCTGGCGTTCGTCGACCTGCGCGACCATACGGGAATCATCCAGTGCGTGCTCGACGGCTCCGTGGAGGTGAGGTCGGAGTGGGTGGTCAGGATAGAGGGGACCGTGAGGCGGCGGCCAGAGGGAACTGATAATCCGGATCTTGCCACGGGGCAGGTAGAGGTGAGCCAGTGCGAGGTCGAGGTGCTCGCGGAAGCAGAGGCCCCACCCTTCCCGGTCGATGACCGGGTGTCTGCCGACGAGATGCTGCGGCTCCGGCATCGCTATGTAGATTTGCGTAGGCCACGGATGCAGGCAAACATCCGGCTCCGTGCCCGGGTGATGGGTGCCCTCAGGGATTCCATGGCATCGCAGGGCTTTTGCGAGGTCGAGACGCCTCTCCTGTGGACACCTACCCCTGAGGGCGCACGCGAGTTCACGGTGCCATCGCGGCTGCACAAGGGTGAGTTCTATGTCCTGCCACAGAGCCCGCAGCTCGCCAAGCAGCTGCTCATGGTTGGGGGGGTCGATCGGTACTTCCAGCTTGCTCGCTGCCTACGTGACGAGGATCTGAGGGCCGACCGGCAGTTCGAGTTCACCCAGCTGGACCTGGAGGCGTCGTTCGTGGATCAGGCTGACATCCAGCGGGCGGTGACAGAAGCGGTGCTCGCTGCGACCCGTGCAGCGCTCGGTGACGATATCGATGTCCCCGGCGTGGAAACCTTCACCTGGCGTGAGGCAATGGAGCGTTTCGGAACCGACAAACCCGACACTCGTTTCGGGATCGAGCTGGTGGATCTGACTGCCGTATTCGAATCCACGGAGGTAAAGGCCTTTTCTGCTCCGTGCGTCAAGGCGATCGTGGTTCCGGGGGGAGCTGTGATGGGTCGCAGCCAGCTCGATTCTCTCGTCCAGCAGGCGAAGTCCCTCGGGGCCAAGGGTCTGGCGTGGTTCAAGGTGATCTCGGTCGCGCCTCTGGTCGTGGAGTCTCCCCTGGACAAGTTCATATCGATCACCGAGCGGGAGTCACTGGTCGATGTGAGCCAGGCCAGTCCCGGAGATCTCATCGCGGTGGTGGCCAGTGACTGGCGGACGGCATGCTCCGTCCTGGGCCAGCTGAGGCTGGCCACCGGCAGGCCCGGGATTCACGAGGGTGGGCTGCGCTACTGCTGGGTGACAGAGTTCCCGATGTTCGACGGTCTCGATGAGCAGGGACGGCCCCAAGCGGCTCACCATCCTTTCACCATGCCGCATCCCGATGATGTGCATCTGATGGCATCAGATCCCCTAAGCGTGCGTTCACAGGCCTATGACCTCGTCCTCAACGGATGGGAGCTTGGCTCAGGATCGATCCGAGTCCACCGTGAGGACATTCAGAGGCAGATCTTCGACGCGCTGGGCATAGGATTCGCCGAGGCCGAGGAACGCTTCGGCTTCCTGCTGGGGGCGTTCCGCTATGGCGCTCCACCACACGGGGGATTTGCCGTAGGGGTAGATCGCCTGGTGGCGCTGCTCGCAGGAGAGGAGAACATCCGTGAAGTGATTGCCTTTCCGAAGACCCAGTCCGGAACCGACCCGATGACCAATGCACCGCGGGAGCTCGCTCCGGGGGTGCTTCGCGACCTGGGACTCCAAGTGATCCCACGAAACTCGTGAGCTTCCATGCCGATCATCCCCACGGCTCGTAGTCATCTGAGGCCGGATCGACCCGGGGACTGAACGTGCCGTCTGGATCATCGCGTGCTGGGTCGCCGGCTGGGTCTCCAGGTAGATCGGGCTCGCAACCAGGCCCGGACCTGTTCTCCGCGGCCGCCATGGACCGCCTGGCATCCAGGGGACCGCTCGCAGCACGCCTCAGGCCTCGTCACCTCGATGAGATCGTCGGGCAGGGACATCTGGTAGGTCGTGGTGCACCGTTCAGGACATTGGTGGAGCAGGATCGTCTCACGTCGGCTGTGCTGTGGGGTCCTCCGGGCACCGGGAAGACCACGCTGGCAATGGTCGTAGCGTCCATGACCGCAAAGGAGTTCGTGGCACTTTCGGCAGTGAGCGCAGGAGTGAGCGACGTCCGCCGTGCGATAGACGATGCGCGCTCACGTCTGGGCGAGCATGGCAAAGGCACGATCCTGTTCATCGACGAGGTCCATCGCTTCAGCCGGGCCCAGCAGGATGCTCTCCTGCCTGCAGTCGAAGAGGGAGTGGTGGTGCTGGTGGGGGCTACCACGGAGAACCCCTATTTCAGTGTGAACCCGCCGCTTCTCAGCCGCTCGACCCTCTGGCGACTCGATCCGCTCGAGGACGGAGACGTACGCCTGGTCGTGGCCAGGGCGCTTGAAGCAGAAGCCATCGGGGCAGATGAAGAGGCCATTGACGCTGTCGTGTCGGTGGCGGATGGTGATGCACGCATGGCACTCGGAACCCTGGAGACTGCGATCGCCTTGGCAGGGACGCGCCCGGAGTCGCCGCCTGTGGTACGCATCATGGACGTTCGCCAGGCGCGTGGAGCGCGGATGCTCCATCAGGGTCAGGACGCGCATTACGACCAGGCGAGCGCCTTCATCAAGTCGATACGTGGGTCGGATCCTGATGCCGCTCTGTACTGGCTGGCACGCATGCTCGAGGCCGGCGAGGATCCACGCTTCGTTGCAAGGCGCCTTGTTATAGCTGCCAGCGAGGATATCGGCCTGGCAGATCCATTGGCGCTCCTGGTCGCGGACGCGGCTAGTCGCGCGGTCGAGGTAGTCGGCCTTCCCGAAGCGCGTCTCAACCTGGCGGAGGCCGCCGTCTACCTGGCGCGCGCTCCGAAGTCGAATCGGGTGACAGTGGCATTGGGCCGCGCGCTTCGAGACGTCGCCGGGGGCCCCAGGGCCGACGTGCCTGCGCACCTGCGCGATGCCCACTATCGCGGAGCGAGCGCCCTGGGCCACGGCGAGGGCTATCTCTATCCCCACGACGATCCTCGCGGGTGGGTGGAGCAGCAGTACAGACCGACTGAGGTCGCGTCCAACGTCTACTACGAGCCAAGCGGTCACGGTGCCGAGCAGGGTTCGAATCATTGGTGGGAATCCCGTGCGAGGCTTACGGCGCAACATGGCGGTTCATCAGGACGGGAGTCTGGAGAAGACCCGACTTGAACGGTCACCGAGGTCAGATCTCCCGGGCGCGGCTCGCCAGCGGCTCGGGTCGGCTCATCGTGGCGGTGGCTCTGGTGCTGGTTGCAACCGATGCCTTCACGCTCGGCGCAACCAGGCCGTCAGGAAAAGTCGCCGCCCCCCGACCGGCAAGGTTCGCCCTGCCGCTTGCCACCCAGGCCACGGCTACATCACCGCGTGTCGTCGTAGGCGGTGCGGTGCAGTCGCCGCCACCGGGCACGCGGGTGCTCGGGCCAATGCCGGCTGGTAGCAGGCTCAGTGTCGACGTGGTGCTGCGACCGGCTGATCCGGTGGCTCTCCGGCATTTTGTCCAGGGTGTTTCCGATCCATCGTCGCCTGAGTTCCACCACTACCTCCGCCGGGGTGCATTCGCGAGGCGCTTCGGGCCCCTGCCCGCTACCATCCGAGCGGTCAGAGACTGGCTACAGCGTGCTGGCCTCTCCGTAGGGCCTACGTCGCCAAACGGGCTCGTGATTCCGGTCCGGGCGACTGCAGGTGCCATGAGCCGTGCGTTCGGCACCAACCTGCGCCAGGTGCGCCTGGCGTCGGGCCGTTCGACCTTCTTCGCCCTGCGCTCGCCAAGCGTGCCGCGAACGCTGGCTCAGGCTGTGCAGGGGATAATAGGCCTGAGCGGCGTGGCACGCCCGCGCGCGATAGGGCTGTCCAGCGCTCTCGGTATACGCAGCGCGGATCATGCATCCGGGGCCTCTTTGCCGGCACGGGCCACGGGCCATGCAGGTGTACCCGGCGTGCCAGGTGCACCTGCAGCGTGCAGTAGTGCCCTGACGGCGGCTTCCAGTGAGGGTGCCTATACATACGACGCGCTTGCCCAGGCGTACTCGCTGGACCCCCTTTACGCGCAAGGTCGGCTGGGTGCGGGAGTGACAGTCGGGATCTACGAGCTCCAGCCCTACAGCAATACCGACGTAGCCGCGTTCCAGGAGTGCTATGGGACCAATGCTCAGGTATCGAACGTGGCAGTCGATGGCGGGGCTGGCTCGGGGACGGGAACCGGTGAGGCTGCGCTCGATGTCGAGTCCATTATCGGTCTCGCCCCCGAGGCGCGCGTCGTCGTCTACGAGGGCCCCGACAACACCGAGCAGGACGCCCTGGACGTCTACAACGAGATCGCCACCTCTGATGTTGCCCAGGTCGTCACCACGAGCTGGGGGCTGTGCGAAGCCCAGCTCGGCCAGGCTGCCATCCAGGCCGAGGCGACCATCTTCCAGCAAATGGCAGCGCAAGGCCAGAGCGTCTTCGCGGCATCCGGAGACGCCGGTTCTGAGGACTGCTACGCACCATCACAGTCATACGATGCAGCTCTCGCTGTAGACGATCCAGGCAGCCAGCCTTGGGTAACGAGTGTCGGCGGGACAACTCTCTCGTCGCCGAGCTCTCCTCCGGTACAAAGTGTGTGGAACGACTTCCGTGGAGCAGGCGGAGGCGGGATCTCCTCAACGTGGGCCATGCCAACCTGGCAGAAGGGTCCCGGTGTCGTCAACCGCTACTCCACGGGGATCCCATGCGGAGCCCCAGGCGGAGGACTGTGCCGGGAGGTGCCGGATGTCTCGGCATCTGCCGACCCGGTTCATGGTGACTTGATCTACTACGACGGCAGCTGGGTGGCGTTCGGCGGCACGAGCGCTGCGGCACCGCTGTGGGCAGCGGTTACGGCTATAGCCGACAGCGGGTGCTTTACTCCCGGGGCCGGTCCCGGGCAAGTGGTAGGCATGGCAAATCCGGTCCTCTACGATCTCGGGTCAGGTCCGTCGCCGCCCTTCGACAACGTCACAACCGGCAATAACCAATGGACATCTCCAGATCCTGGTCCGGGCTCTTCGTACCCGCCAGGGCCCTACTATCCTGCAGGTGCCGGGTACAACCTTGCAGCAGGATGGGGGTCGCCAGTGGCATCGAGGCTGGTGCCGGACCTTCAGCCCGCCGGCGGGTGCCCAGCGGTGAGCGACATCTCGCCCTCCGCAGGATCCAGTGCCGGCGGTACAGTGGTGTCACTAATCGGTGTCGACCTTGCGCAGGCAACAGCGGTGTATTTCGGTGGTGTCCGCTCTGCCGGCTTCACCTACGACAGCTCTACCGGCAGCATCGATGCTGCTGCCCCTCCAGGCACACCAGGTGCGACGGTGCCGGTGACAGTGGTGACGCCTGCTGGAACATCGGGCGTGGGACAGGCGGATGTGTTCACCTATGTATCGCAACCCGGTCATGCACCGGCCTCGACGCCTGACGGCAGGGGGTACTGGGAGGTCGCCTCCGACGGCGGGGTGTTCGCCTTCGGAGATGCCCAGTT